>NZ_CP055481.1:5426298-5727759 GCF_013705725.1 Klebsiella sp. RHBSTW-00484
GCCGCGCTCTCAGCGTTCGTTGGTCCATTGCTGCTGCCGACACTCGGCCATAAAGGGCTGAGCAAATACGGCTTCCTGCTGGTGACCATTGGTATCTCGATTTCGGCGTGGGGCGTCTATAGCAGCAGCTTCGCTTTTATCATCTTCGGCGCAGCGCTGATGCTGTGGGGCCACTACTGGGACTCTGAAAGCGGGATGACGGTCATCTCCCTGGTGGCAAAACCGCGCTACCGCGGCGTGGCGTCCGGCATCGGCTACACCATCGTCAAGGTCACCGCCTTCGTCACGACTCTGGTATTCCCGGCCCTGTTTGAGGCAGTCGGCGTGCCAGTCGCCTCAATGATTATCGCTATCGCGCCGTTCTGCGCCTTCCTCGCCTCCATTTTCCTGCTGCCGGAAGTCTTCGGTCATGCGGTGGGCGACGAAAACGATCAAGAACATGATGCCAGCCCGGCAATCGCCCTGCAGGGTCATGAATCCCCGGCCTCAACTTCTAAACATTAACCGTCCGGGCCGCAGAGGCGGCCCCCGCTGAACACATAAAGGAAGGAATCAGATGAACAGCACAAAAATGCCCGTGATTGAAAATATCGAACTGATGACCGCCCGCGTCCCGCTACCGGAAGGCCCATGGGGGGATCAGATTCACCACGTCACCGATATCGAAGTGGCGATTGTTGATGTCTACGGCTCGAATGGTCACGTTGGTACCGGTTTTAGCCACACTTCCGGCTGGTGCGGAAAAACTATCTCCGCACTGATTGCCGAGATTATCCCCGACGTGATCGGCCAGCCGCTCTCACCGCGCGGCCTGTGGCATCGTTCGTATAAACATATTCACGACGTCGGCGGCGCAGGCGTCACCACCCATGCTCTGGCGGCGCTGGATATTGCCTACTGGGATCTTTTAGGCAAAACCCTCAATGCGCCGATCATCGACATTATTGGCCGCGTGCGCGATCGCGTTCCGCTGTACGGCAGCGGCATCAACTTGCATCTGTCTATCGAAGAAGTGATCGACCAGGTCAAACGCTGGAAAAGCACCGGCTACCTGGCGGCGAAAGTGAAAGTCGGTAAACCGACGCTTGAGGAGGACGTAGAGCGGCTGCGCAAAATTCAGGAAGCGGTGCCGGGATTTCCGCTGGCGGTGGACGCCAACCAGGGCTGGAACTTCCCGCAGGCGCTGCGCGCGCTCAAGCTGTTCGAGCCGCTCAATTTGTTATGGATTGAAGAGCCTCTCCCCTCCGACGATATCACCGGCCATCTCAAGCTTCGCGAACGCAGCACTACGCCTATCGCGCTGGGCGAAAACGTCTATAACTTAAACCAGTTCACGCAATACATCGAGAGCGGCTGTGCGGATTACATCCAGGCGGATCTCGGACGCGTCGGCGGGATCACTGGTTATCTGGATATCGCCGCCGTCGCCCGCGCGCACAACCTGCCGATGACGCCGCATTTTGTCATGGAGCTCAGCGCCAGCCTGCTGGCGACGGTACCGAATATCTCTTACGCCGAAATGACCGACGGCGGACGCTGGAAAGATCTGCGCATTATCGCCGAAGCGGGCGAAGAGGTGGACGGCTACTACGTGCCGAGCGAACGACCGGGCCACGGCATCATTCTCGATCGTGACTATCTCGCAACACACAAAATCTAACCACTCAGTGATGGGGAAAGGACAATGGAAGACACGTTATTCTCAGTTAAAGACAAGGTCATCATCGTGACCGGCGGCCTTGGACAGCTGGGGGCGCAGTACGTGAAGACCTTGCATGAGCGCGGCGCAAAGGTGGCAGCGCTAGCCACCCGTGTCGATGCCGCACGTATCGATCGCGTGCTGGGGGCGATAAAGGACTCCGACCGCTTGCTTTGCGCGGAAGTGAATATTACCGACAAAGCCAGCATTAACCGGGTTCTTGATAGCATAGAAGCGAAATGGGGCGTGCCGGATGGCCTGGTGAATAATGCAGGGGTTGATACCCAGCCCAGCGCGCCGCCGGAAGTTTCCGGCCCGTTTGAGGAGTTTCCGGAAGAGGTATTCCGCGAGGTGGTGGAAGTGAACCTGGTCGGCACCTTCCTGATGACTCAGCAGGTTGGCAAGCGCATGAAGCAGGCCGGCAAAGGCGGCTCGATTATCAACGTCGGATCGATCTACGGCGTGGTCTCCCCGGTGCAGGATATCTATAGCTATAAAAAAGAGGATACCGGTATTCCGTTCGTCAAACCGGTGGCCTATTCGGCGGCAAAGTCCGGGCTGTATAACTTTACCCGCTACTGCGCCACCTACTGGGGCCGCGACGGCATTCGCGTCAATACCCTGACCCTTTCCGGCGTTGAGCGTAGCGACCAGGATCCGCGTTTTCAGAAAAACTACACCAACCGAATTCCGATTGGTCGGATGGCAAAACCGCATGAGTACAACGGTGCGGTGGTGTTCCTGCTCTCCGACGCGTCGGTCTATATGACCGGCTCCAACGTCGTCGTGGATGGAGGCTGGACCGCATGGTAAACGATAAATGGCAGGTTTTTCGCGGCATTATCTCCGCCGTGGTGACGCCGATGAATGCCGACGAGTCGGTAAACTATGCGGCGCTGGACACCCTCGCCCGTACCCAGCTGGCGCGTGGTGTTGAAGGCTTTTACTGCTGCGGCTCCTCCGGGGAAGGGCCGTTACTGCGTTTCGATGAGCGCAGGCAGGTGCTGGCAACGCTGGTACAGGCGGCGGAGGGCAAAGTGCCGGTAATTTCCCACGTCGGAACACCGCGCACCCGGGATGCCGTCGAGCTGGCAAAAAGCGCCGAGCAGGACGGGGCCAGCGCTGTATCGCTGGTTCCGCCCTACTACTACAAATATAGCCGCGAGGAGATTATCGCCTACTACCGTCGGGTACTGGACGCCATTTCGATTCCGGTGATTTTGTATAATATTCCGCAGTTTACCGGCGTCGAGCTTGACCATCAGACCGCCGAAGCGCTGCTCGGCGACGAGCAGGTACTGGGGGTTAAACATACTTCGCATAACCTCTATTCGCTGGAGCGGATGATCGCCCGCTATCCGGACAAAGTGTTCTTTAACGGTTTCGATGAGATCTTCCTTTCCAGCCTCGCGGCAGGTGCGACGGCCACCGTCGGCACCACGGTCAACCTCCAGCCGGAGCTGTTTCTCGCTCTGCGCAGCGCGTTTAAGCAGGGCGATATCGCCCGGGCGCAGCGCTTACAGCAGCAGATTAACGAAGTAGTGGAAAACCTGGTGGCGCGCGGCGTATTCCAGTCGGCGAAGTATCTTGCCGGTAAAGAGACCGTCGATACCGGGCCAACCCGCGAGCCGTTTGTGGCGCTGACGGCGGCGCAAAAAGACGAGCTGGATGACCTCTATCTGCGCTTACGGGGGTATATCGCCGATGCCCGGCAATAACAGGCTATGTACCCAGAGTCGCCTGAACGATAGCGCCATTTGCCAGCAGGTGGCGCTGTTTTTACAGGAGACCGAAGGCGATGCACAGACCAGGGACCTGGCGATAGCGGTGGTGGGGCCGGAGGGCGAGCTTATCGCCTTTGGCGCACATACTCGCTGCCCACCGCTGCCGCGTCAGCTGGCCCAACGCAAGGCCTGGACTGCCCTGCGCTTTCGTCGTCCGACGGCAAAGCTTGCGGAAGAAGTCAGCGTTGGTAGCCTACGGCTGGAGGTGTTTCACGACCCGCAACTGCTGGCGATGCCGGGCGGTGTGCCGGTGATGCTTGATGGGCTGGCGATAGCTGGCGTTGGGGTTAGCGGCCTGCCGCCGGAGTTAGACGCCGAGCTGGCAGCACAGTTTGCTCAGCGGCTGATTGCGTAATCGTTCCCGGAGGCGGTGCTGCGTACCTGTCCGGGCTACGCGTCATATGCCAGCTCCGACGCTCTTTTCCCCCTCTCCCTTCCAGGGAGAGATACCGTCTTGCCGGTTATCCTGCAAGTGGTATTTCAGCGTTAAATTCATGCCCGGATTTCACCACACCATAAGCCAGCTGCAGTAATTTCCTCATTCCTGCACACACTCGCTCTTTCCCTGTCTTACCCCGGGCTGCAAGCCTTTCCATCAGGTTTTTCACCACCTTATTGCATCTTCCTGCCACTACCGCTGGCATATACAGTGCGCTACGCAGCTCTGCATGGCCCACTTTCGACAGCCTGCTTTTCCCTTTCCACATCCCTGACTCACAACGACGAGGATTCAAACCAGCATACGCCACCAGTGCCTTGCTGTTGCTGAACCGTCGCAGATTTCCTGCGAACGCCAGCAGGCTCACACTCAGCATGTCTCCTATTCCGGGGATACTTTTCAGTAGCTCCCGGTCCCGCTTCAGGTCTGGGTTATCATCGATATGCCGGTTGATTTTATTGCGGGTTTCTTCAATCAGCTCATCCAGCATCGTAACGTGTTCATTCAGGGAAGGAACGATGACTTCATCTGCTGCCTCAAGGCGGTTCATCTCCATCTGACGCATCTCTTCCAGGTTACGCAGGTGGCGTACCAGAGCCGTCAGTTGTCGTTCGCTCAGCGGCGCAGGATGCCAGGGGGCCGGCTGATACAGAGCGCAGTAGCGCGCTATCAGCGCCGCGTCGCTTTTGTCCGTTTTATTGCGGGTCAGTTCAGTGTTTGCGAACGCATGGATACGTGCCGGGTTTTCAAGGCTGACGCAGCAGCCATTATCGGCCAGCAGGGTGGCCAGTTCAGTGCTGTAGCAACCTGTTGCCTCCATGCAGACATGACAGTGACCAAAACGCGCCAGCCAGTTCAGAAATTCGCGGCATCCGGCTGGGGTATTGGCGAATTTTTTGGTTTTGTACTTCTGGTTTGGCAGCAGGACAGCAACGTCGAATTTGAGTTTGGCGATATCAACGCCGACAGGGACAAGATTCATCATGGTACTCCGTAACCTTATGAATATTATCGCCGGACCATCCTTATATGTGGGTGCTCAGGGCACAGGATACCGTTCGGTCTTGAGGCGACAGGGAAACAGGTTACCGGGGCATAATCTCTCCCGCGGGCTCAGGGGCTCCAGGGCTGGGTGATGCTCACCGGTAACCTCCCGATGATCAGTCGGGGATCTTCTCCGCCGGAACGGAGAAGGTCAAGACATAAGGGCCGGGGTGAGGGTTTGACGCCGTATCACATTGAGCGATCTGCTCGCCGCCTCCGGGAAAGCATTCACGCTCCCACTTAACTCCGCTGCTTCTCCACCGACAAAGGGCGGTGAATCAGCGTCATTGGCACCGTGATCTTCACGTCGGCATTTTCGCCCTGCAGCTTCTGCTGCATCAGATGAAACGCGTGCTGGGCCCAGGCGTCCTCGTCCTGACGCATCGACCACACCGCATTCGGCAAGAAACCTAACATCTGATGTTCATCGAAGGTCCCTATTGGAATATCCGACGGAATAAAACCATAGGTTTCCCGCAACGCACTTAGTGTTCCCTCCAGAATCGGCAGCGATGAGGCGATAAACGCCTTCGGCGGCTCCCGATGCTGGCGGAGAAAATCGAGCATCAGCTGCTTACCCTCTTCCTGACGGTTATGGCTGGCCGACAAAATCCACTCTTTCCCGGCGGGAAGCTCGCTCAGATAGCCCTGCAAGCGGCGCTGGATCGACGGTTGCTGGGTATCCCCGGCGATAAAAAAAATCGGCGAAACATCTACCGCCTGAGTCATCGCCTGCACCAGCTTTTTACTGCCGTTGTAGTTATCACTCACCACCAGCGATACATCGCTCTCACCAAAATCACGGTCGAGCAGCACCAGCGGTCGCTTGCGCGCTACCTTCTGATGATGCAGCTGTGTTTCCCGATTAGAAGGCACGACAAATAATCCATCAACATTGCGCGCCAACAGCCCTTCGACCAGGCTGTTTTCATGCTCGCTGTCGCTGTAGGTACAGGCGATCATCAGTTGATACCCTGCCTGGCGGCAGCAGGCTTCCAGCTTTTCCGCCAGGGTGGAGAAAAACAGGTTCGACAGGCGCGGGATCACCAACCCTAAGGTCTCGGTTTTATTGAGCTTCAGGCTGCGGGCGATGTGGTTAACGACCAGCCCGTTCTCAGCGATATAATCATTAATACGCTGCTGCGTTTTGGCGCTGATGCGGTACTGCTCAGCTTTACCCCCCAGCACCAGCCGCACGGTAGTAATCGAGATTTCCAGCGCTCTGGCGACTTGCTCAACGGTTTTGGCCATAACATCATTTTCCATAACGAACAGAACTGCTTAATCATAAACTAATTCGAGTTAGCAATACATTAGATGGGCTGTTATTTTGAACAAGGCGTCGACCTGCTGAGGTCATTGACGTTACACATATCGATCTACAGTGGCGATTGCCTTATCCTCCGGCACTGACTTTGATAAATGTGCCGGAGGGAATGTTTTCCGCGTTATTTCAGCGCATTACTTTCCAGGTTTAACATCAGCTACCCAGGTGGGGAGATCCCATGTCCCACCCATGCGTAAATATCGACACATTCCGGTCGTCGCTTCGCGGCTTTTGCGGAACGTTGTGCCATCCCAAACCCAGCTTGCCGTTCCCCAGCAATCCCCAAGACCGCGCCCTTTCTGGCCCAGAAAAATCTCACCCTCGCCATAATCAGAACCTGAAATAGTGATGAGCTCCGGTTTCCCCTCAAGTTTGCTGTCAATGACCCAGTAACCGTGCCCCGTGTTATATGCCGCCCGCCAGCATAGCGCTGAAATCAGCGAGTGGGCGTTATCCAGCGGCGTCAGACTGATGGTTTCTGCTTCTTCCCCCTCTTCAGGCTGGATGCGATCGCACCAGTCATCCTCCTTCAGGGTTACCAAAAGTTTTGGCTTGAGTACCGCCAGTTCAGGCGCTGTCAGCGCTCTTTCCTGAGCCTTCTCAGGCTTAACCTGGTAAATAACCGGCGCGGGAACCGCAGCCAGGACGCTGCTCTCCGGCTTATCACCTTTTTTGGCTAACGCGCCCGGCGTGCCGATTCGCCCCTGAACATCGTCCATTTTCAGCAGCACCGCATAAGCGCCATCGCCGGAGAGCACAAACGGGTCCGGACCGCCTTTAAATTCAATTTTTCCGCTACCTTTGACCGCATTGATGATTTCGACAGTTTGTTTGTCCGACAGTGGCCAGGTCTCTTTTTCGGGCTTCACTTCGCCCACAGGCTGATCATTGATCCACAGCGTCAGCTTGTCAGGATAAACATCGCTATCGGTAATCTCTGCCAGCATCAGTTCACCTGACACCGCAGTCCTCGCTCCGGCCCGACGGGTCAGCAGTACTGAACCACCGACACCTTCGTCGGGGCTGTATCCCGCCGCCCGGCAGGTCAGCGTGTTATCACAAACCACTTCCCAATCTTTATGGCTGAATGAAACGCCGCTTTTTTCCGCCAGCGCGGGGGCGCTGAGTACGGCTAATGTCAGCAATCCTGCCCTAATTCCCTTTTTCATACCGTTTCTCCCTACTGGATAATTCTCCGTAGTCTGAACAATGCCCGTGACGGAGAGAAGTGTTTTTCCCTTCTCTTTTATTCTTTTCAGACAACATCATGGATTGTTGGTCCCTTTGTCCTTCATCAAGCATTCTCACATCGCGATCAGTCCAGAGTGTTGGGTGGGAATATATTTTTTTGGCATCATCCAACATCATTTGATTATCAAAAAATATCATCCAGCGTGATGTTTAATCATCTTGTGATATTGCGCTCGGTCGCGTTTTTCTGGTTGTTTTTATTCTCTCACTTCATCTTTCAAATTCATTTATGAATTTGGATTCACATTCGCTACCACGTTATAAATAAAATGAAGATATATAGATTTTTTGGCCTGTTGCCATCGTTATTTTTAGGGCTGGCGTACGCCGCCGGTACATCCGCCATCGATAATTGTGAAGTGGGCTGCCCGACCGGCGGAAGCGCGCAGACACTGGTTCGTGAAGCCTATACGCTGAATAACAACAGCCGCAGCAAATTCGCTAATTGGGTGGCATATAAAATCACCAAAGTCAGCCAGGCCAGCGGTCGCTCGCGCAGCTGGAAGCGCGATCCGGATTTGCCCGCCGCAGATACGTTAGCCCCTGCGGCCTATAAAGGGGCAAGCACGGCGCTGGCTGTCGATCGCGGACATCAAGCGCCGCTCGCCGGGCTGGGCGCAAGCGCGGACTGGCAGACATTAAACTATCTCTCCAATATTACGCCGCAGGAGTCCGGGCTCAATCAAGGTGCATGGGCAAGGCTGGAGGATAAGGAGCGCGCCCTTGCCGAGCGCAGCGACGTCACCACAGTCTGGTCCGTAACCGGGCCGCTGTTCGAACGGCATATTGCCACCCTGCCCGCCGCGCCCGACGTGGAGATCCCCAGCGGCTACTGGAAGATTATTTTTATCGGCTCCAGTCCGGATAAAGGCGAATACGCGGCGTTTTTACTGGATCAGGCGACGCCAAAAAGCGCCAGTTTTTGTGATTATCAGGTAACGGTGGAAGAAATTGAGCAACGAACCCATCCGGCGCTCTCTTTTTGGTCTGCCCTGCCGCCGGAGATTGCCCAAAGCCTGAAGACCCATAAAGGTACGCTGGCGAAGGAGTTAGGGTGTTCTTGATTTGATATTTTCATCCTGATTCAGGCATTAAATTTATATTATTTTTCGAGACTGTTTTTGGTTATTTAAGCAATATCAGGAAAGGTATTTACCGTTGGAGCTAAATAATCGGGTTATGTATTTCATTCATTCTTAACATGTGGTTAAAGGCGTTTATTATGTCCGATTAAATTCTGGACTTTGCGTTTATTACTGGTTAGGTTTACAGGTGTTATTTAGCGCGGTGCGAATGTGTTGGCGCACGCCCGCACCGCTGATCACAATTACTATTATGAAGGAATAGCAACCATGACTGATATCGATTGTATTGTAGATTCGCTTGATCCAGAAGTGTCGCCGAAGAATAAGCGTCAGTTGACGGTGAGTTATGTGAGGCGTTTGCCAGATCGTAGCCGTATTCCGGCGGTGATCATGAAAGGCGAATGGCTGGCGGCGGCAGGATTTACGACCGGCACCAAGGTAGCTGTGCGGGTGATGAACGGCTGTATCGTGTTGACGACAATCGAGCCAGAGCCGGAACTGGAAGCCGCGATGCGCAGAGTAGAGAAGCTGTCGGCCAGGAAGCAGAAGCAGGTCAGAGAGTTTATCGGGGTTATTGGGGGACGGGGTTGAGGGGTCAGCCACATCGAAGCCCTCATAATAATGAGGGCTTCATAAGATAAGTTCAGTATTGTAAATTTACCTTTAACTACACTGGCTAAGGAATAAGCATGTTAAAATCATATATTGTCCCTATCAACATGAAAAATAATAATTATTATAAAGAAATAAAGAAAACCTTGGATACAATAATCATGTCTTTGCTTGGAGTTGTAGTATACTCTGCTATATCTTTAGATGTGAATTTAAACTACCCTCCTGATTGGATAGTTAGTTTACTCTATGTTTTCTTTATACTGTTTATAGTTAGAGTAACGTTTGCGTCATCACCAACCATTATATTTATCAAGCCTTCAAACTGTAAATTTAAAAAATGCTTAGCTAAAATATTTAGCTATATTACAACGTTACTGATAGGTGTGACTTGCTCAGCATTATATACTGCCATCAACTCTACGCCAGAAAAGATCATAAAAACATCTATAATTTTCCTTCTGTGTTATTGCCTGACTACAATTTCTTTATGTTTTTTTGGTTACTTTTCTATAAATCAAATTATAAAAAAGAAATAAACAAAACAAACTACAATATAAGGAATTAAATAAATGAGTCCTGTAAACGAAATAGATATTGCAAAGCTGGTTTTGCTACCCGCGGTTTTATATGTGGCTAAAAAGATCATCGACTGGGCGGGAAAAGTGATGTCCAGCCCGCCAGCAAAGCGAAAAATTCACTTCGAAAAGGTACCTATTGAAACGAAAATAGAGGTGCTGAATAAAATCGCTGAGATAGCGAACGCTGAAATACCCGACACTAAACTCTCGAGGACGCATCAGACGGTACAAATAAAGTTTTTGTATGAGCAGATCGGGATTACTCTTCCTGTCTGGCACGCCCATCAGCTGATCGCGTTTATCGCTGATAAAAATATCGGCTCATATGATGTACGATTAATGAGTTTCCTTAAAAACCCATCCTTATATCGTTGTGAAGACAAGCATTTTTCTGTAGATGCTAAAAAAATAAAAAATTTTCACATCGTTAGCGGGATTTTCTGGCTAATTTCAATAGTCATTTTTGCTTGCGCCTGGTGGACAACAATACAATCATTACTAGCCAGCGGGGGCGTAAATTCGGTTATCGCATTTTCACTGTTTTACTTTATTTCCGCTATTGTGGTCACTGGCTTTATCTTTAGCCAGGTTGAAGATACCTGGCAAAGCACCAGATTCGCCAGGCTGTTTGAAAGGTGGTGTGAGGATGAAGCGCGGGTGGATAGTGTTGAGGGTGCTGTGCTAACCACATCGGAGCCAGAAGAACAGATACCTCAATAGGAGGTTTTCAAATGATGAAATGCAGACACAAAAAAGATTTTTAGTGGACTGATTGGGTAATTTGGTGCGAAGGCCGGACTCGAACATCGCAACTATCCTTTTGATCTTAAGACATTAAAAATTACCACAATGGGTATGATACCATCATTGATACCATCACGCGCACCTATTTACTAGAATCCGCAGGTTCAAACCAAGTATCAAGGTCAATTTTCATCAAGTATGCACTTTTTGCAACTCTTCGACCATGCAATCAAGCTTGGATTATTGTTAAACAATCCAGCTTCTGCGTTTAAGGTCAATGATGCAGGTGGAATCGAAAAAAGCAGAGAAAGAGCATTGAATCTGGAAGAAATTGGTCAGGTGTTTAGAGTTTTCAAAGAACACTCTGACAGCTTCTCTCGTGATAACTACCTTGCCTGTGCCCTACTACTACTCCTTGCTGTTCGCAAAAGTGAGCTAACCGAGGCTCCTTGGGCAGAATTCGATTTGGATGAGAAAAAATGGTCTTTACCCAAGGCAAGAAGTAAGTCTGGTGAAGGAATCGTCATCCCGCTTCCCCCGCTCGCTATTAAGATTCTTGAAGAGCTAAAGGTCAGAGCTTTTGGTTCTGATTATGTCTTCCCTAACCGCAGGGTGAGTAAGTCGAGGCATATGGGGAAAGATACCCTCAACAGGGCGATAGCTAAACTATTCGGGATCGAACCGGGTAAGAAGCAACCACCTAATGTAATGGGAAATATTGAATATTTCACTGTCCATGACTTACGAAGGACTTGTAGAAGTTTACTTGCATCACTGTCTGTTCCCCCACATGTCGCAGAAAGATGTCTGAACCACAAGCTGAAGGGTGTAGAAGCTATTTATGACAGGTATGATTATTATGAAGAAAGAAGAAAAGCCCATCTTTTATTAAACGACGAGCTAAAACGAATAATTTAATTTCCAAGTTATTTTCTTTTTACCCATTCACTTTTAGAAAAAGTCATAGAAGATTTACAGGCAAAACCCATGGAAAGACAAAATGAAAAAGATAATACCAGGATGGCTATACAATACCAATTATGATTATCATAAAGCTTCAACTTAATCACTTCCCTAAATAAAACCGATAACCATATAAATAACACATAATAGCTTATTGCTTGATTAATTTTTGTAACAGAGTATGGTTTTGAACTTAAAAATAGTTTATTTAGGACACTTCTCTCATTTTTTCCTAAATGAGAATTGGCTACAACTTTATATAATGGGCCTGTAATATCATCTTCTAACATATCAACATGTTTTTCCCAATTTTGCTGCCAAAACTTACTTCCTTTATTAACGCAAACCCAAGCGAATGAAAAGACAACTCCTAAACATCCCACTAATAAAGTAAGCTCTCCCCTATACTCTGCTAATAAACTGTTAGATGATTGAATAGCAATGAATGCAACCAAACTTGCCCCAATGAAAGTCCAAAAATAAGTGGCCCTTTTCCAATATAATTCTATTTCGAACTTCCGTATTTCAAGAGCATAAGTTAAAGCTTTGTCTCTCTTACATGGGTTTGACAGAAAAGCCTCCTCATAATCCAAATCATTGAAATCATTACTTTTTTGCATGTAATCCTCCTGATATTTTTGTATGAATATTAAGTTGTACTAAGGTGTAAGTAGTATATATAATTGAGACTACTCTCATTACCAAAGGGTTAATACATGTATAATCAACAACTTAGCACTCTTATAGTATCTTTGGTTGATACTGATACCAACCGTATAATGGCAAATCCTGGTGAAGATGCTGGTAAAGGTAGCCAATACATATGGCTGAGTAAAGACACTCTTGATTTTTTCCCTCCATTAGATCAAAAAAATGATCGGGAAAAAGTTGCAGAGTATACTCTCATCAATTTAAATTATGTTGACCTAAATGAAATACGCGAAGAGAGAGTTACTTACGAAGCCGATAATAACATGGATGTCAGGCTTGGTACTGGGAGACTACGATATAGAAAAATAGCACAGCCTGGGGATTTAGCCTGTATAACAAGAACCGGAGTTAAAGAATATCAACTAAGAATAATACAACAAGGCTCTGCCTCATATGATCTATTAAAAGCCAAAGCAACTACTTCTATCGGTCATAAAGGTAAGAAATTTGGTTTCTTGGATAACGAAACATTTTTCCAAATTATATAATAATTCAGGGCCGATCAGGCCCTGTGTTTCTTCAAAATAATCAATCTTTCAGCGTCAATTGAGTTTGACTTATGTAGGTCATATCTTTTATAAACCTCTAAGGTAATGTCCTCAAATAATTCCCAACCAATTGATTTTGCGATTTCAATAAGATATGAAGGTGTATCTAATTTGAATACTCTACCACTAAGCGTAGTTGTGTTATGACCAACAACTAAAGCAAATTTTGCATTGGCCTTCATCATAGAATAAACATTTTCAAACATTTTTTGCATGTCAGCGAAGTATCTATATACAATAAAAGGCATTGCCTGTCTTCTGAATCCATCTTTTTCAGTTAAGCTATTGGACATGTCAAGACAAAGTTTATGTAGGCTGTCTGGAATCTTAAAAAAGTTTTCGTTTAAAGAATTCATTAGATCTTTTTTAAGCGAGGGTGATAATTCACGAGACCCTATTAACTCACGATCTAATTTTTTAACCTCATCAGGCGAAGCCAGACCTAGCCATACAATGCTAAGTCTCTGAGTATCAATATAAGGCAAAGCAGTAGCATAAGGTGGGCTGGTAATTGCACAATCAAATTCTCGAAATCCTTTTAGAGATTTACTATCTCTTATATCAATATTGATAGCTTCTGAATTAACAGAATAATCCACTTCAATATTACATATTGAATTGATGTTAGCACAAAACGAACTCACTTTTATTTTGAGAGCATCCCAAAAATCAGTGGTCGGCATTTCGGATGTTCGTCTCCGAATTCTTAAATCGGCAGGCTCCTGTAAGGAATATTCTCTAACTAAATCACTCACAAGGGCTAAAAATAGATTTCTAAACTTAACATTAGTACTTTCATAAATAATAGCTCGAAGAGTTTCTAATTTTTTAAGAGTTTCGATTTGAAACCATTTCTTAAGATAAATTGTACGAACGTCATCTTCAATAATAAACTTAGGAGATAACTCTATTGCTTTATCGATACAGTGGTGAGCAAATAATGTAAATTTACTTACATCCATGCTAAGAGTAGAGATTTTGGCATTACTAATAAAACAGGCCAATGGGTTATAATCGAAACCCACCCCCTCTAAATTATTTAATGCGGATTCATATAAGGTTGTCCCGCTACCGCAGAAAGGCTCTAGAATTTTAGACTTTTCATTAACTTCTAAAATATTTAAAATAGAAGATACTATCTGAGGATTGAACTTACCTTTATATTCATGTAGTCCATGTGCCCCGTATCGGGTTGACTGCCTCTTTGTATGCCCACTTTTGACACAGGAATTCTCTTTAAACTCTTGTAATGACGATACTGAATTCTCGTCTTCACTTATCAACCTCAGGAAGGTTAACCTTCTGATTTTTTCCTTCTCATCATTACTTAAACCATTTTTTTGAACATGATAACCGATATCAGAATCAAGAATTAAATCTGATGGAAAAATCAAAGACAGCTCTTTTTTTGCAAGCAATTTTTCATATTCAAAAAGCTTGTAATTTGGAAATTTAAAATTCAGCATTATTTTTTCCTAAGAACCACAATTGTTTCCTCTTTAATCTTTGCGTAGGAAAGATTAAATGATTTTCTATTAGAATTCATGGTTCTATTGAACCTTTCAACAACGTCAAAACCGAGATTTTCTGCTGCCTCAACAATAAGGCCAGCATTATCAACATTTTTACCATGAATTATGGATCTACCAACTACAAAAGCAGCGTGTCCATGCGTTATAAGAACAGAATCTATAAGCTGTAAAGTTCCATACATTTGATGGTAAAAATCTCTCTCAGTATGATGATTTTTTTTGAAAAAATGTGCTCTCGCTCCAATTTCTTTTTCTTTAATTTCTTTTGGATCAAAGCCCAACCACCACATTCTATATTTATGATATAGCCAATATTCATATGCATTAGGATATGGAGGTGAAGTTACAACAAGTCCCACAGTCGAATTAATGTCAGATGGTTGAACAGCTAATACATCTTTATTAATAATTTGACATGGGAAATCACTACTATTGTATAACAATGAAGAGTTCAGTTTCTCACATGAAACAAGGAACAATCTAAATACATCTTCTGCTACTAAATTTTTATTTATAGCAGCATAACGTGTGTCGCTTTCTTGATTCGATGCTTTTACAATGATGGACGAGAAAGCAACACATAACGCGTCAAAAGTATCGTGCCCCAAATAATCATGTATACTTTTCTTCAATTTCAACAAATTAACTTGTATATCAGACTTGAACCAATGATTGATATTTGGAATACTTTCCAACTCATCAATATCAACCTTTCTTGATTTTGCATCAGCCACAACGTCATAAAAAACCGTGCCAAAGTTAGGAGGGATTTTAGTTGTTTTGACTTTAGAAATTAAACAAGCTATAGGATTGAGGTCAATTCCAACGCATGGTAAACCTAATGATTGGGCTACTTTTAGAGTTGTTCCAGAACCGCAGAATGGATCAAGAACTGAAGTATTTTTATCACAGCCTAAATAATTAATTAACTGGAAAGGGATCTCAGGTATGAATTTCGCAGGGTAAGGGTGGATTCCATGAATAGAATCGCTAATAATTTTTTCTTTAAAATCCCAATCCAACTCAGTTATAAGCTCTGCCATCTGAAATCACACCATTATTAAAAACAACCCCTTAAAATAGCATACATTGCAAACAAAAACAACAAAAAAACAAACAATCAATTTCTATCTATCACTAAGTTTAGCAATAAACAAGCCTATTGCCCTTGGAATTAATCTTATTTTAGGAAGTGTAGTTAAGACTCATTACCCACCTGATTTATGTAATAAAGAATTATAAAATTTATTTGAGATATTACATGTCAATGAAAAAAAATAACTGCCATCCTGAATCTTGAGGATTTAAAGGTTTTTAATTTAAGCAAGGGCTAACTCATCGAAGCTCCGCTTCTTTGAGTTCCCTTGTTTTTCGCCCTTCGGTTGAAAAAGAAAGTCAAAGTCGAACCTAACTCATTGACATAAATTGTATTTCCACTATAAATATATAATGTGTTGCAAAGGAATTGCTCACTTTAAGCGAATAAACATATAAAAAGGAGTTTATATGGGTAAAATAATTACATTGTCGTATACAAATAATTTTAAGCCAGTCAACGATAATAAATCTCAATCATTGCGAATACACTGTGTCAGTGTACGATTAAATAAAGAAGAGTTAGAGCTTCTCAATGCAAGCCGTGGTGATAAACGCAAAGGCGAATGGCTTCGCATGGCATCACTTCAAAAGCTTCCACCTGCCATTCCTGCAATCAATTTAGAAGCTTGGCAATCATTATCTGATATATCTCAAAAGCTAAATCGTCTAATAATCCACCTTGATACTAAAAGCAGTAATAGTGAATTGACGAAAACAGAGATCTTCGCTGTTAAAAAGCAGATTAAAGAGCTTCGCTCATGTCTTACAGCTTCTGATCCGTCCGTAAGGTAGTTTTTTCGCATGAAGGGTATGCAGAAGATCAAAAGGGGTAAGAGCTTCGCTGGTGTCGTTCGATATGTATTGAAACCTGGGACACATCATAAAAACGACCCTATCGTAATTGGGGGCAATATGCTGGGTGACTCTACTCTTGAACTGGTTGCTGAGTTTGATCGCAGCAAACAGCTTCGGCCAGATATTCAGGAAACGGTTTGGCACAACTCGCTTCGCTTACCTGATGGAGAATCACTAACGAATGAACAGTGGTTTAGTATCGCAGATGATTACATGAAACGGATGGGATTCGGTGATACGCATCTCCGTTGCTATGTGCTTCATGACGATTCGGCTGGTCAGCACATACACATTATCGCCAGCAGAATCGACATAGCCGGTGGGAAGCTCTACTTGGGTAGGAACGAAAACCTTATAAGCACACGGATCATTAGTGAACTCGAAATCGCTCATGGTCTGACAGTGACCAAGACAGCACCATCCCTCTCAAATACACAACCGAAGCGGAAAAGAATCTCTCGCAACGAACAAATGCTATCGACTCGGACTGGTGTTCCCTCCCCTAAGGAAGCTCTCCAACAGATACTTGATAAAAGTTTGACAGATACACCTGACCTTTTAACTTTTATCAGGAGACTTGAAGAAGCAGAGGTCGGCTGGACAGCTAACATTGCTTCTACCGGTAAGATGAACGGCTTTTCATTCGAATATGCAGGAATCGCTTTCAAAGCTTCGCAATTAGGTAAAAGCTACTCTTGGGCAAATCTCAGTAATCGGCTTAACTACAACCCCGACCACATAGAAGCTCTGCGAGCGACAAAGGAAGTTATCCCTGCTCCTGCAACGATTTTAAGGACAACAGAGAGAAGGGAAAGTATCGGTAGAAAAATTGCAGAACTGGAATTACGGCTCAGAGAAGACAAACGGAACGAAATCGTAGAAAAGATTCTTCAAAAGAATGCAGTACAACAGCTAAAGCATCTCAGGCTTAGTAGCTGGCTTCCCTTTTTACAACGGCTCATAGAGCTTCTCAGAAGCTATGGGAAGAGCATCCTCCACCAGGTCCCTCCAAACTTCTCAGTAGTCTATTCATCACATCATCTGAAATCTTCAAGAAAAATTCGTTTATAGACAGATATTTACAAACAGTTTCCGTAACTACACTCTATTCCCTAGTAATCAATTTGCATTTAGTCAAGAAAATATTGATCGTTAATACAGATCAATATTCTACTTATGATAGCCATAAGCTATCAAGTGGCAATCATCGATCGGTACAAGTGATTTTACTTTAGCCAGCCAGCCATCGAGAATCCCTACAAACAGCATTTAATCTTCCAGATTGGGATAGCTATGAAAAACGAAACTATAAAGTGCCCATTTTGCTTCAAAGAAAGCCCATTTGGTGTCCGTGTCTGCACTGGCTGTCACGCAACAATTAACTATGGTGTTGTTTCACCGTGGCTTGCTTTACTAATAGGAATTGTGCTGTTAGCGATTGCTTTCCTCATATTCGCTATCAGTCAAAGCTTTATATTAACTGTCGTTATCTATTTTGCCTCAGCAATTTTTTTAAGATTTTATTTACGTAAGAAATTTGCACACAGAGCCGTTTTCACACATAAAAGCTAACCCTGTCCAAATATAACAAGGAAGATAAAATGAATAAATTTATTGTTACATCCTTTTTCATTGCAATATTTTTAATTTCTGGCTGCTCAACATCAGGGAACCAACAAATTAAAAATGAAACTGCACAAAGTCTTCAGTCAAAGATCATTAAAAACAAGACTACTAAGAACGAGCTACTCGCTAAGTTAGGTGAACCAGATACAAGAACGACTCTTGACGATGGCAACGAGCAGTGGAGATACTTAATGTATAACAATCAGTTCAATGCCTCGACTTTTATCCCTGTTGTCGGTTTGCTAACTGGCGGTTCCCAGACTCAGTCTAAAACTCTCGAAATCGACTTCAATGGAGAAACCGTAAGCAAATGGACATTCTCTACTGATAATAACAATACAAAATCTGGCATTCTTAATTAATCGTTTCCTGGATAAGAAAATGAAAACATACTCAATTCTCGCAGTTCTCCTTTCGACTTTTCTATTAACAGCCTGTAATTCCGAACCTTCTGAAAAAGACATATACAATGCTTTCAAAAGTGTTGTAGATAGATCAAATGCAAGTATGAAAGCTCTGAACTCAAGTATTCCCGAAAAAGACCTTTTAAAAATAGATTATGTGAAAAAAGTTAGTTGCACAGAAGAAGCAAACAATGTTTATAACTGCATTGTCGATGCATCCATTAGCAATATGAAACAGACAAAGCCTGTTAAGCTTGTGAAAGCTGATGGTGTCTGGAAAGAAATACAACAATAAAAATCAAAAACCATCCACCGTTAAAGCCCCTAACGCAAGGGGCTTTTTTATTTGGCTGATCATGATTATAAAGTAGCACAAGTAAATTTAAAAAAATTTGACAAAATTAGATATAAGATGAAAATATAAAAATAAACCAGAGGAGAAAAACCCAATGAAAAAACGCTATATTTTTATTTTAGTTTGCATTTTGGCAAATATAATATCATTTATTTATTTAGCTAACCATCACCAAAATACATTCTTGTATTGGGTCACATCAACCATAATTATATTTTCTTTAGTATTCTCACCTCTTTTAGTGATGATAGCAACGGTTGAACCTGAAAAAGATTCATTTAAAAAGTAATAATAACAAGGTAAAAATGGAAACTCCTGTAATTAATGATATTTTATTATTTTTTATAGCATCTTCTTTTTTTTTGTTTATTTCATTTGCTTCTTTTATGTGTTGTTCTCTTTCGTCCATATAAGATAAATACCCATCACAGTAAGAAACACAACACTTGATTACAGCAACAATTGCCATGGCATAAACATATAAGAACCCGTGAATACTATTTAAATGCTGTGTAAAAATATCTTCTGGAACTTTAATTACAGTTTTTATAACCAAAATAATTGCAACCAGCGAAGCTTGAAAATATAATATTGAATCAACATATGACTTTAATGCCTTTTTATATTTAGGATACAGAAAATAGCAGAATATCAACCCTATAATAAAAGGAAGATACATAAGGCAGTAGCCGGAAGCAGGTAAGTTTAGATAAAAAGAAAAAGAACTTAAAATAGCAAAAATCAAAAAAATGAGGATGGTCAAAGTCTTTTTAAGATTACTATTTATTATGTTCATTACGCAATCATTATCCTATATATTTTAGATTACACAATCTTAGAAGTGGTCTGTTTCAAGTTATGATAGCCTTACTACTCCCAGATAGTAAAGAAAATTATGAATTATGGCTTATAACATCGCCACCTATTAATTTTGGTAGTAATTACTTGCTATTATAAGGTAGTGAGTGCGAATATGCTTACTTCCGATTGCTCTGTTCTATATGAATGCAGGAAATAATACAAAATTGAAGAAATAACACTAATAAAAGTCTTCATTTCCATAGCTTACTCAAGCTGTAATACATAATTCTCTGGTGCCTTTATAATCTTATCTTGCTCGCACGAACTACCTCATGTGTCAGTTCTTTATCTATCATCTTCATTTCATACTGTGTTCTTACAATAGAATATATCTCTTCTGCCTTTTCTTGATTGCTATCGATATAGTTAACAAGAGAGTTTAGCTCACGGAGAACGGCTTCTTTGTTGTTTAATCGTCGTAACAGATTACCTGTCAGACATTTATACACAGAACTGAACATCGCCATAATGTTGTCTATGTTTCGGTTAGATCGGGTGTATATCCGTTTCGGATAGAAATACTTTAAGTGATAGCCAACGAACACCAGGTAGAGTTGGTGAGAGAAACTTTTATCTCCGGGCTGGTATCGTTTAGAGATATATTTATCAATTATAATGATAAGTTGTTCTTCCAGAGTAAACTCTGGATTGATATTGTTTTTGTCCATAGAATGCATCCTTGCATAATTGAAATAGTCTTCCTGACCATATGTTTATATTTATCGTATTTCTTTAACTTGTCAATAGGTGTAACCTATCAACCATTATTTTTTATTAAATGGTCTATTCAATTGTTCCATAGTTAGACCATGTCTATAAGCATTATACTGCCAATAGCTAAACTGCTCTTTGTATCTAGTGTTCTGTTTTTTCAACATTTCATTTTCGGCTTTAAGGTTTATTATTTGTTGTGCCGCAATCGTTAAATTAGCTGGTTTCTTTAAGCCAGATTTTTTCAAATTAGACAAATTTTTCTTTGATCTATATGCTTCAACAACTTCATCATGAGTACTTAAAGATTGCCTTGTGATGGTTCTGTTTAGATTCTTATAAACTGAGTCGCATAAATCACTCCATGTGATTTTGCCATCCCAAGTCAGTATAATATTTGTAATTATCTTTATTTCGCTCCTGTTCAAATGTTTTGCCATAAGTATCTCCTGTTTTAATTATTTAAAAGCTTATTAATTCTTTCCAAGTTTTTTTCGTGGTGTTGCAACCATTTATCAGCACCATAGTCACCATTTTCAAAAGCGAGTTGAGTTATGTTTTTAAGTTGTATTACTTTTTCTCGGATTGATTCCAGTCTAATTTTATCTACTGATTTCATGTCTTGTGTTTCATTAGCACATTCCACAAACTGATTAATTTTATTACAAGGTTGAACCAAATAGTTATGTACGCAGTAACCAAATTCTGTTAAATGAATTGCCCCTTGATAAAGGTTATCAAAGTCAACTGGCGATCCAATTGATGGTGTTGACTCCCTTTGACAATAATTACTCCTGTTCAATTTAATAGCTTTGATTTTATCTAACATATCTTCTTCTGACACATGGTTATAAGCTCTGTTCTGATTCGCATTGATACGACCGGACCATTTAGCTATATCCAGTTCAGACATTTCACCATAATGGGCTATTGTGTTTAAAAGGTGCCGTGGTTGGTGTGAGCGAATAAGTAGTGGTTTACCTTCATCATCATAATACCCATATCGGGAAAATATATTTTGATACCTCATCTCATGGCTTTTTTTACTTTGTATATCACTGAAAAAGAAACTTTTAGTAGGTTTGTAAAATGTGAAAATTGAAGTCATTCGTGATAAAGAAAATTGATCAGTATGAAGCAAGCATAAAGCGTTACTAAATCTTATAGATTTTTCCTTATCATACCATGGAAAGTCTCTGCTAAAATTAGAACTAATAATTTCCCACAAATCACTCAATGAATAATTGTAATCATTGTGGTTTAAGAAACTTTTGCCACCATCCAAACTCGTTCTTTTAATTTTTAAAACACATGATTTATGATCAAATAAATGATACCCCAGTGCATGGCAAACTTGTACAACGGTCAATTTAGCTTTTTCATCAACTTTTGGGCAAAGCTCATGTCGGTAAAATTTATCAGTGTACTTTTCGCACCAGTGAGCAAGTGCTCTTGCATTTTGTGATAAGGAAAGTAATCTTCTAATCGCTTTCTTTGCAACTGGTATCATAACTCGTGGAATCCATTTGATATTAGGTCCATACCCCTTAACCGAATAAAATCTCAATCCATATCTTTCGATACCCTTGCCATCTATTTGTGTAATCTCACAATCAGCAGGCAAGGCTAAAATCTCAGAGATTCTGCTCGGACAACAAAGCAGAAGTGCAAATACTGAACTGGTGAACTTATCCCTTGGGCTCAGTAACTCATCATTTTTAGAAAAAATATCAGCAATAGCGAGTAATGCCTCTTCATCTGGTAACTTATCGCTTCTGTGATAATCCTCAATCTCAGGAAGATAATTGTTTTTGACTTTCTGTTTTACATGGTTTTTCCATGAGATATATCCTGACTTCACAAGATTATGTTCATATAGAAAATTTGATATTTTTTCAAGCTGTATTCCACATTTAGCCAAAACATTACCTTCAAAATATTTACTTCCGATCTGCATTGCTTCATCGAAAACAACGGCTGTAACATTATAAATGAGACCAGTGTTATGAACCTGCAAGAGAGCTTGTTCGAGACATCGCAAGGCCATCATAATAGCCCCATAATTTTTCAATGGTTTCAATGAGTGTTGATATCTGATATATGCTTTCGCAAAATTGATATAATCTTCGTGCATTGCATCAACGGAATCAAAGACTTTATTTCCAACCCCTATTTTTCTAAATGTGACATATCCTTTCCAAGCATACTGATCCCAATCCTGAGTTTGGGTTAGCCCGGTCAGTTGATAGCGACAAAACTTTATAAATTCATTATAGTTGCTTTCTGCTGTAAGTTGATTTTTAGATTTAAATAAAATAATATTTTTCATGGAACATTTACCTCGTCAATATCAATTGGCATAAAGAAAGCACATTTATTACAAGGGAAAATTACATTTAAATTCTGACTTTGACATTTTCTCAAAGAGCAAAATTTAAAATCCCTTATCTTATTAGACCTTATTCCATTCATAAAAATATCAGCGACAAATGACAATTGTTCTGAAACAGCGGAATCAATCCTTTCAACACTCTCAGCAAGATTTTTAATATAAATCCCCGTACTTGAAGTAGAAGAATGATCCAACAATTCAGCTATAGTATTGGCATTATATCCCTCCCTAGCCAGCATAGTTGCTATCGTATAGCGAAGCCTGCGAGGAGTAGCATTGAGTAAAGAACCTGTACGATTTGAAATTAAGTTCACAGTATTAACAATATTCTTTAATGCTCTATTAGCAATTGTTGGTTTTGCATATATTTTATTAGACTCAAGGAAGTTAAAATCTATTATGGCTAAATCAAGCAGTTTGTCCTCGTTCAAGAAAACTGGAACCTTGCCTTTGTCATGATCATCAAGGGTTTTGCCAAGGGTTTGCTCAACAAGCCTCACGGAATGATTAGCTTGAAGTTGAACAATTGATGCAACCTCTGAGATTATTGCCAGTTCTCGATATTGTAGTTGTTTACCTCTTTGTTTAACTCGTGGTACTGAAATCAAATATTCTACTTTACCAGTATCTAAATTCTTTTGAAGAAGGTCTTTATATTTCAACATAACTAACTGCTGAGGTCTTCTACCGGTAAGACTTATTAATAGTGATATCGCATAATCTGAGAGTGACAGTTCACCTATGCTATATGCGTGACTCATAGCCTTGATCAAGGAAGTGTGTTCCTCTTTAGTCAGTGGACCCACAGTTGGATCATCTTGTAATATAGGCCGACCAGCTTTTTTTATTTTTAGGTCAAAATGCTTTGCTATTTCAACAGCACTTGCATCTATTCCGGGGTATCCTGATTCAAACCATTTAGTAAAAAATGGCCGTAAACCTCGAAAATATGATGGTTTAATTGATGATTGCATATTTTGATATTGGATTATTACTTTATCATCAATGTAATTAGGAGAAACATTGTTAATAAAATTCTTCATATTTTTAACTATAGTTTTTACATACAAATGGCTTTTACTACAAAAATAATACTGTAATGTATTCACAAATCCAGAAACCAAACTCTTGTTCATAACACATATCAAGTCTCTAATATTGATTCCATGGCTCTCAATCGAAGTGACGATTTTTTGCTCATGAATTGACATTTTATCAGAGTTTTGTTTAATTAAATTATTCATCAAACCCTCCTTTGAATAGTTGCTCTTGCTGCTCAAGTGCAGTTTTTTTCGATAGCTCAAAAATATGCCTGCGATTATAGATTATTGAAGTGTCTGAACCTGGTAGCCATCCCATTAGATAAGAACGGATTTGTTGCTCTTTTTCTTCGGATATGTCCTTAGTCTTATCTATTGTTTTCGAGAACTCATAATTCCATGTGTGTCGCAATTTATGGCCTGTTAATCCACTTAGAAGCGAGGATGATTGACGAACAACACTCACTATCTTATGGTATGAAGAAAATGACAGCGGTTGCCCTTGAGTCTTCCCTTCCTTATAGGTAATAAACAGAAAATCATGCTTATTAGAATTTTTAACTTTCCTACGATCATTCAAAATATAATCTGAAATTTCATATATAAGGTTCTCATCAGCAATTAATTTCCTCTCACAAGTTTTCACTAATGGCTGATAAACTCGTGGATCTGTTTTATCATTTGCTCTCCTCCTTATTGCTATTGTTGATTCTGCAAAATCTATGTCACGAATTCGCAGATTCAAAAGTTCACCGGCTCTCATGCCAAAACAATGTAATAATAGGAATATTAGGTTATTTCTTTTTTGTACTGTTTCCGTAAACGGATTCAAGTTACTTCCTGGCGAAAGAATGCTAAACAAAGAATCCAGTTGAGATTTGTCTAAACTCTTTTCGATATCCATAACATATTTGTCATTGTTTCTTGGTTTCTTTCTTTTTATGTTGTTAATGAAAACAAGTATCTCTTTGATTGTATCTTTCTGACCTGTATGAGAAAGAAGCATTTTACTAAGCCATTCCAGATAGTTAACTATTATTGTAATACGAAAATACTTGGTTGGTTTCTTGACGTTTGAAACGCAAAAGTCATGATCTCCACCACTTTTAAAATTGAATGAAGTAAACTCAATCAAATCATCAATTTCATGATGAGTAAGAAATATCCTTTTCTGAATTCTTTCATCAATATCGATCTCTTTCCTCATAAAGAATCGATATAACAATGAAATGCTACCAGCAATAACTTTCATTGTTGATATAGACTCTGACCGATTTCTGACTTGTGTTGTTATATACAAATTTGGATAATACAGTGGCTCACCAGTTTTTTTATTTACAACATGACAATACCTCTCACCATTTTCCAACATAAACGAATCTACACAAATACTGCTCATATTTTCCTCCTAAACCTTACAAAAAGTATAATTCCAATATATTAATAATAAGCATTTCGTAGATTTACAAATTTATTTGAATCGATTAAGTCTTTTATTTAAATTAAAACAGTGAGATAGACGACTATTCCTGTCAAATTATCATCTGGTAGATCTAGTATATATTATGTACACCTAATACTTTGAAAACTATCTCACTGTCTTGCTAATAAACGGCAACCAAAATAATGTAAGTTATTTTGTAAGGTTTTAAGCCAAAATATGGGGCCAAACTTTACATTTTTACAAAAGAGTTTTCAGCCCAATCTGATATCGAATTATCCGTTTCGATAAATTTCTAATTTCATCTGGGCATTTAATTAGCGAGAACCATGTTTCATACACATAAAACTGTTCGAAAATATTAAGCTCAGAGATCGAATCTAACGGTTCTCTTAGATTCCCCACTAAATACTGGCTTAACCAGTAAACAATCTTTCTGTTAAATTCATTATCAGGTAAATCGTAAATCGCTCCGGGTTCGAAGATTTTACAGAAAAGTTCCTGGCCTAGATTACACATATGGTTATCTTCACTCACAAATTCTTCGATATTCATAACATGCCTCCCCAAATTAACTAAGCAACATTATTTCGACTTGTTTCGATAACAGACTGAATCCAGGCATCAATCTCACTTTCGACGAAAGCTACTGCACGAGTTCCAATTTTGACAGGGGCAGGAAACTTACCATCTTTGATCAGACGATAGACCCAGGCTTTGCCGAAACCAGTTCGTTTCAAGACTTCTGGTAAACGAATTAAGCTTTGATTGGTTGTATCGGTTGTATTCATTTGGCTACCTCCTCCGCTTCCGTTACGAAGATATTAGCCACACAGATTCGTATCTATGAAGGGAATGCTGATAACTGAAAAGTTAGATGAGGGAATAATGAAAGGAAATTCCGGGGAAGAAAAATATTTACGCCCTCCCCTTGACAATTAACATGATGATTTACAACTAGAAAGATCCGAGTTCCGAAATCGGTATGTTGCGGAGATGGCTGTTTTTGCTGATAAAATATTCCAGACTACGGGTTGTTTCGCCATTCAATGACTTCTCTGCAACAGGCCTATCTGTATCTTTAATGTGATCTTCTCCTCTGATCTCATTTGTAAAGTCGGGATACAAGACACGAGACAAGACCATATTTGAGATTTTTACTTTTTTAAACTTTGCCCAAATCAATAAATCCATCATTGGGATAATATTGTAATCGACAAGTTTTCTTATTTTTGCAAGTCCAATTTTTTCTGTTTTCACTGGCTCAATTTCATATTCTTTTCTAAGATCTGGTAGCATCGTTTGTAAGGCTGTTATAATTTCTTCATCGCTGGACATTCCTAAATCAAATGAAACATACATCTTGCTGCTATTTTGGTTTAGAAAAAAGTCCCTCATAGTTTTTGTAATTGGTTTCTTTTTCAACTCTTTTTTGAAATCGCCATTTTCTTCAAAAAAATCCATGCTAAACATTATTAACTTGTTCTCTAATTTTTTTATATCACCAAAGCTAACTTGCGCAACATGCCTTTGGCCCTTGCCAAAATGACCATGATTATTATCTTGTCTGCTTAAAATAGGATTACCTTCAAGGATAGACCTTAAATTTTGATTATCATCTTCCCATCCAAAATTTACACTGTCGAAAATCGCTTCTCTAAAGGCAAGCTCAGTATGCAGTTCTTTGATTGTAAGTGATTTTAACTGCTCATAGTTTTCGAGACTAAACCAGCTTTTTAATTCTTCATAAGGGCTTACTACTTTCATTAATCCCTCCACTGTATTCAAAGCTTGAATGAGTTAACACTGCTTATTTGAATTAATTCTCCCTTAACAAGATTGATAAGGGAGAGCGATTGATCATCTACTTATTCATAGTTAAC
This sequence comes from Klebsiella sp. RHBSTW-00484, assembly GCF_013705725.1. Taxonomy (NCBI): domain Bacteria; kingdom Pseudomonadati; phylum Pseudomonadota; class Gammaproteobacteria; order Enterobacterales; family Enterobacteriaceae; genus Klebsiella; species Klebsiella sp. RHBSTW-00484. The sequence continues at coordinate 5,453,285 of NZ_CP055481.1, forward strand.
TCTTTTTAAAATCAAATGGTGAAACTTGTCGTATTCTAAGGAGGTCAAGGTAATCGGCCCACCACTGCAACATAAGCTTTCTCTCATCAAGGTGCTCTGCTTTATGTATGTACGCAGCACGAACTGAGTTCCGCTCCTGATGGCTCATTTGCCGTTCAACAGCATCTTTCGACCACAAACCGGATTCAATTAAAGCACTACAAGCCATAGCTCTGAATCCATGTCCACAGACCTCCACGGTTGTGTCATAGCCCATAGACCTCAAAGCCTTGTTTACCGTATTTTCACTCATGGGCTTTCTGAAATCATGGTCGCCAATGAACACGAGTTCATGGTCACCGCTGATCTCTTTAATTTCCGTCAACACAGCCAATGCCTGACAACTCAAAGGAACAAGGTGTGGAGTTCGCATTTTCGAACCACGATGCGAATGTTTCACTCCGGGTAATGGCTCTCGCTCTGCAGGAATAGTCCACATGGCATTGTCGAAATCTATCTCTGACCAACGAGCAAACCTGAGTTCACTCGAACGAATAAAAATGAGCAATGTAAGCTTTACGGCTAACTTCGTGAGCTTTCTACCTTTGAATATTTCAATTCGCTCTAGGAGTTCAGAGAAGCGATCAAACGGTAATGCCGGTCGGTGGGTTCTTTTTGCTACAGCAATAGCCCCAGACATTTCTTGGGCCGGATTATAGTCAATTAAGCCATTCTGGACGGCATATCGCAAAATTGCTGTGGTTCGTTGTTGTAGACGGGCTGCTACTTCTAACCGTCCAGAAGCTTCAACAACCTTGATCGGAACGAGTAGATCCTTGGTTTTAAGCTCGGCTATTTTTCTCTTTCCTATGAAAGAGAAAAGGTTATCTTCAAGGCTCTTTAAAACCCTCTCACTATGGGAATCTGACCATTTCCTTTTACAGGCAGTATGCCAGTCCCTTGCAACAGCTTCGAATGTCAGGGCTTCGCTTTGCTCGATTTTGTCTGCTTTTTTCTTTTCTGAGGGGTCGAGACCAAGCGATACTAATTTTTTGGCTTCATCCCGTTTCTTGCGGGCTTCACTAAGAGAGACCATTGGATAAACACCCAATGCTAAAACTTTCTGTTTGCCATCGAAACGGTATTGGAGTCGCCAGTACTTCGAGCCGTTAGGATTGATCAGCAGGTGCATACCCTGCCCATCGGTGAGTTTGAAGGGTTTGTCGGAGGGCTTGGTAGTCCTAACTTTGATATCGGTGAGAGCCATCAGTTGATACCTCCAGTGTTGGTACCAAAATCAATCGAACCGGGAATACCATCAGTTATACCATCATCAGTTGGTATATGTTCAAGGAATTGAGTAGACGTAGACAGACTAAGAAAAGCCAGAAACCTGCTTAACTTACTGTTTTTATGGACTAAAGTAGACGTTAGTAGACTTGAAAAAAGCTTTGTATGGTGCCGAAGGCCGGACTCGAACCGGCACGTATTTCTACGGTTGATTTTGAATCAACTGCGTCTACCGATTTCGCCACTCCGGCACGGAAAGGTATGCGGAAAACGTTGTGGATTATACCTGTCGCTGGCTGCTGCGCAAGCAGCAGAGTGCGATTGCCACGCTAAGTGTTGAAAAAAACAGCGCCAGCCGCATTTTGACCAACATTCAATACGTTCCCGATACAAGCCACGTCCCCTTCCCTCTCCCACCAGCGACGCTCTTTTTCTCCGAGTCTGCTCGCAAAATCCTGCAAACGGCTCAATACGGTTTACATTTTCGCCAGTTTGTTATCAGATCCTGTTATTAGTACGCGTAATAACGCCTGTACTTTCCTAAACAGGATACCCGCAATGCGCTTCTATCAGATCGAACCGACGCTGGAGAACTACTGGCGCGGCATTATTCTTTTTGGCAAAAACGTCGCCTCCTATAAGTTCGCGCTGGCTCATGCGCTGTACGATATCCGTCGCGACGGTAGCGATCTGATACGCCTTGAGGATCTGGCTGTGCCGTTCAGCCAGCATCTGTGTCGCCATCTTGGGCACGCGCCCAAACAGATCACCTCGCCAAAAAGCCAGTATCTTAGTGCCTGTAACAGCTTCAATCGTAATGAACTAAACCAGGAGCAGCTCACCGCTGCGACGGTAAAGCTCGGCTTTAGCGTGGTGCTGGACAAGTTTCATAACGTCAATCAGGGTGAAATCGCCAAACGTTTTTTTCTCGACGAGCGCAAAACGCATAAAGGCATCCGTCTGACCGACAACTTTTATTATCTGACGGAACGCCAGCAGTACCAGAACCTGATCCACGAAACTGACGCACGCTGGCGTCTGGTGGAGCAGGCATGGGCCATGAGCATCGCCAGCAACCTGATCGCCATAGAATACGATGCCGCCGAACAGCAGCTATTTAGCACCCTGAATTCCCGACGGGTCGCTATCTCTAGCTGTCGCGACAGCCTGAACGGCTATCAGAAGGGGCGCTGCTTTTACTGCTATGCGCCGATTAGTCTTGAAACTGGGGATGAGAACCTGGCCGATGTTGATCACTTTATCCCCTGGGCGGCGCGTAGCGAGGTAGCAAATATCAATGGCGTCTGGAATCTGGTTCTCGCCTGTAAAAGCTGTAATCGCGGTGAAAAGGGCAAGTTTATGCGGGTACCGTCGGTAAAACTGCTGCGCCGCTTGCGCGACAGAAACGAATATTTTATTACCAGCCACCTCCCCTTGCGTGAAACCTTAATCCGTCAGACCGGTAACACGACCGCCCGGCGCGATGACTTTCTCGCCAAAATCTGGAACACTGCTCGTATAACGCTCCTTCATGAATGGGAACCTCAGGCCGCCGGAACGGATATTTTCTGATGACAATCAATTACTACCAGCAGAACGCTGACAACTTTGTAGCTTCAACCGTGGCTGTCGATATGACCTCTCTTTACGCGCCTTTTATCGGGGCGATTAAACCGAACGGACTGATCCTGGATGCCGGATGCGGCTCCGGGCGCGATGCAAAAGCCTTTGCGGATATGGGCTATCGGGTCGAAGCTTTTGATGCTTCACCAGCAATGGTTGAGCGAGCAGCGCAATTTAGCGGGCTGGCCGTGCGTCAGGCGACCTTTCAAAGCATCACGGAAAGTGCGCGTTATGATGGCATCTGGTGCTGCGCTTCGCTGTTGCACGTTCCCGCCGACGAACTCGACGGGGTGATGCGCAAACTGGCTACGGCCCTTAAACCGGGCGGCATCTGGTACGTCTCATTCAAATACGGTTCAGGCGAGCGAGAAAAGGAGGGTCGGCGTTTTACCGATCTCGACGAAGCGGGTCTGACGGCTCTGGTCGAACAGCAGGCGGATATCCGTATCGCCAAAATGTGGCAGACAGTGGATAAGCGCCCGGAACGGAACGAAATCTGGCTCAACGCGCTGTTGCTTAAAAGCTGAATTATCAAGATAACTTCTCCTTTGCGGAGAGGTCATCTTGCGCAATCTCAACCCCCCCTTCCCCCCTCCTTCTGCCAAGCGTCCCCTCGCCTCATGCTCTACACTTCCTTGTTAACGATGCCAAAACTACGCCAAACCCAAGGAATCTGTTATGAGCACTATTAAAAGTTACGCCGCCAAAGAAGCGGGCGCCGATCTGTCGCTATGGGAGTACGATGCCGGCGACCTCAAGCCGGAAGATGTCGAAGTGCAGGTGGAGTACTGCGGGATCTGCCACTCTGACCTGTCGATGATTGACAACGAATGGGGCATGTCGAGCTATCCGCTGGTCGCTGGTCACGAGGTGATTGGCCGCGTGGCGGCGCTGGGCAGCGCGGCGCAGGAGAAGGGCCTTAAAATCGGCCAGAAAGTAGGTATCGGCTGGACGGCGCGCAGCTGTGGCCACTGCGATGCCTGCATCAGCGGCAACCAGATCAACTGTCTGGAAGGATCGGTCCCGACCATCATTAACCGTGGAGGCTTCGCCGATAAGCTACGCGCCGACTGGCAATGGGTGATCCCGCTGCCGGAAAACGTCGATATCGAATCCGCCGGACCGATGCTCTGCGGCGGCATTACCGTCTTCAAACCGCTGCTGATGCATCACGTCACGGCAAACAGCCGCGTCGGAGTGATCGGCATTGGCGGCCTCGGCCATATCGCCATCAAGCTGCTGCACGCGATGGGCGCGGAAGTCACCGCCTTTAGCTCAAACCCAACGAAAGAGCAGGAAGTGCTGGCGATGGGCGCCGATCGCGTCGTAAACAGCCGCGATCCTGAAGCCTTAAAAGCGCTGGCCGGGCAGTTCGACCTGATCATCAACACCGTTGCCGTCGACCTCGACTGGCAGCCGTACTTTGAAGCGCTGGCGTACGGCGGCAACTTCCACACCGTCGGTGCGGTAATGAAGCCTTTCCCGGTCCCCGCCTTTACCCTGATCGGTGGCGACCGCAGCATCTCTGGTTCGGCTACCGGTAACCCGTCCGAGCTGCGCAAGCTGATGAAATTTGCCGGACGCAGCAAAGTCGCACCGACCACCGAGCTGTTCCCGATGTCGCAAATCAACGAAGCGCTGAAGCACGTTCGCGAGGGCAAAGCTCGCTACCGCGTGGTGCTGAAAGCCGACTTCTCATGATATCCGTGACAGGGGCGTGACCTGAACGCTCCTGACTCAGGACTTCACCGCCGGGCGGCCCGTCTGCCCGGTATTTCGCCCTCTGGTCATTAAACCGTCATCTCCCCGCCATCCTTTTGCAGTCAATCCTTCTCAAAATCCGGGCTTCTACAAACGCCTGAACGAGACGTCTGCCACCATGAGAAAAACCTGGCTCCCCTGGCTGATACTGTCGCCTTCCCTGTTGTTTTTATTGCTGTTTACCTGGTTCCCGCTGGGGCGTTCGGTCTATGACAGCCTGTTCGATACCCGCATGGTCAGCGATGGCGGCCAGTATGTCGGGCTGGAGAACTTCAGCCGCCTGTTCGCCGATAGCGTCTTCTGGCAATCGCTGGTGAATAACCTGCTTTATATCCTGCTGACGGTAGTGCCGGGCGTGACCCTCGCCCTGCTGCTGGCGGTCTCCCTGACCGAGAACCACCGCGTCAACCGCTGGCTGCGCACCGCCTTCTTCTTCCCGATGATTATCCCGATGGTCAGCTCCGCCGCGCTATGGCTGTTTATCTTTATGCCCGGCCTTGGCCTGCTCGATCTCTATCTGGCGAAGCTGTTCGGCCCGCTAAATAACAACTGGCTGGGGCGTAGCAATAGCGCGCTGCTGGCGCTGTCGCTGATTGGCGTATGGAAGTTCGCCGGTTACTACATGCTGTTTTTCCTTGCCGGACTGCAAAGCATCCCGGCATCGACGCGCGAAGCGGCGATAATGGAAGGCGCCACCCGCACGCAGGTGTTCTTTAAAGTGACGCTGCCGCTGCTGCGCCCGACCCTGAGCTTCGTCATTACCACAGCGCTGATTTATTCCATCACCCAGATAGATCACGTGGCGGTGATGACCCGCGGTGGGCCGGATAACGCCACCACCGTGCTGCTCTACTACATCCAGAATCTCGCCTGGGATACCCATGATTTAGGTAAAGCCTCCGCCGCTACCTTCCTGACGCTGGCCGGGCTGTTCGCCTTCTCGCTGATTAACCTCAAACTGCTGGAGAAAGGAGCGCACTATGAGCGCTGAAATCTCGCCGCTGGTGCTACGTTCGCAGAGCACATCACGCCCGCTATGGCTGCGCCTGCGCCGCTCGCAACCCTTTACGCTCACGGTATTAATGTGCTGCCTGGCGCTACTGTGGGTGAGCCCATTTTTATGGATGCTGTCGACCTCGTTCAGCGCCACTACCTTCGGCGAGGATATGGCCTCCCTGCTGCCCCGGTTACCGCTGACGCTGGATAACTTTCGCGATGCCTGGGCCAGCGCTGACTGGCTGAGCCTCTACGCCAACACCATTATCTTCACCTTCGGCACCTTCTTTGTGCAGCTGTTGACCATCACCACCGCCGGCTACGTCTTCGCCTGCCACGAATTTCGCGGCAAGAAGACGCTATTCCTGATGTTCCTCGTTCAGTTGATGATCATGCCGGTGGTGATGATGGTGCCGAACATGCTGACCCTGAAAACCTTCGGCCTGCTCAATACCCTTACCGGGGTGATGATGCCCTACTTCACCTCGGCATTCGGCGTGTTCCTGATGCGTCAGGCGTTCCTCGCCATTCCCAAAGAGCTGGAGGAGGCGGCACTGATGGAGGGCTGTCGTTGGTGGCAGGTGTTGTTTCGCGTGCTGCTGCCGATGTCCTGGCCGTCGGTGCTGGCCTTCGCCACCGTCAGCATTACCTACCACTGGAACGAATATCTGTGGCCGCTAATGATGCTTAACGACCCGGATAAACAGGTGCTGACCGTGGGGCTGGTCTCCTTCGCTATGGGTGCAGAATCCGGCGGTCAGTGGGGCATCATCGGTGCCGGAACGCTGATGGTCTGCCTGCCGCTGATGCTGGCATTCATCCTTTTCCAGAAACAGTTCCTGCGAAGCTTCGGCTTCTCCGGGATCAAATAAGGAGTTATTCATGCTGTTAGCGCAAATTTCCGATACTCATTTCCGCAGCCACGGTAAGAAGCTGTACGGCTTTATTGACGTTAACGCCGCCAACGCCGACGTGGTTTCCCAGCTAAATGCCCTGCAGGAGCGCCCGGACGCGGTGGTGATTAGCGGCGATATCGTCAACTGCGGCCGCCCGGAAGAGTATCAGGCCGCTCGCCAGATCCTCGGCAGCCTGAACTATCCGCTGTATCTCATTCCCGGAAATCACGACGATAAAGCGCTGTTTCTGGAATACCTGCATCCGCTGTGCCCGCAGCTCGGCACCGACGCGCAAAACATGCATTACGCGGTAGACGATTTTGCCACTCGCCTGCTGTTTATCGACTCCAGCCGGGCGGGAACGTCGAAAGGCTGGCTGACCGACGAGACCATCAAGTGGCTGGAAGCCCAGCTGTTCGATGGCGGCGATAAACCGGCGACGGTATTTATGCATCATCCGCCGCTGCCGCTGGGCAACGCGCAGATGGACCCTATCGCCTGCGAGAACGGCCACCGTCTGCTGGGGCTGGTTGAGCGCTTCCCGTCGCTGACGCGCATTTTCTGCGGCCATAACCATAGCCTGACCATGACGCAATATCGCCAGACCATCATCTCCACCATTCCGGGAACCGTCCACCAGGTGCCCTATTTTCATGAAGATACCCGTCCGTATTACGACCTCTCCCCGGCGTCGTGCTTGATGCATCGCCAGGTGGGCGAACAGTGGGTGAGCTACCAGCATCCGCTGACCCACTACGCCGGACCGTGGATGTACGACGAAAATATCAGTTGCCCAACGGAAGATCGCTAATCGCCATGCTTAGTCTGCAAAACATCAGTAAACAGTTTGACGGAAAACCGGCCCTTAGCGCCCTGTCGCTGGATATTCACGACGGGGAATTCGTTGTGCTGGTAGGCCCGTCCGGCTGCGGTAAAAGCACGCTGTTGCGTCTACTTGCCGGACTGGAGCCGGTCAGCGAGGGGGAGATCTGGCTGCATGATGAGAACATCACCGAAATGTCGCCCAGAGAGCGCAATTTCGCGATGATCTTCCAGAATTATGCCCTCTTCCCACATCTGTCGGTACGCGACAACATCACCTTCGGCATGAAGGTACGCAAAGAGGAGAAAACTAGCTGGCAGCCGCGGGTGGATAGAGTCGCGCAGATGCTGCAACTGGATACCTTGCTGGAGCGAAAACCGGCGAAACTTTCCGGCGGCCAGCGGCAGCGGGTGGCGATGGCGCGGGCGATTGTGCGCAATCCGCGCCTGTTCCTGATGGATGAGCCGCTCTCCAACCTCGATGCCCGCCTGCGCAGCGAAGTGCGCGACAGCATTATGGACCTCCACCAGCAGCTCAAAACCAGCACCGTCTATGTGACTCACGACCAGACGGAAGCGATGTCGATGGCCGACCGCATTGTAGTGATGAATGGCGGCCACGTGCAGCAGGTCGGGCGACCGGAGTATCTCTACGCCAACCCGGCCAATCTGTTTGTTGCCGGGTTTATTGGCTCCCCGGCGATGAATCTGCTCTCACTGCCCTGTGCTGACGGTGAGGTACTGCTCGGCGAACAGCGTCATCCGCTGCCGTCGCGCTACCGCGAAGAGTCCCAGGTATGGTTAGGCATTCGTCCTGAACATATCAGCGATCGCGTGGAGGAAAGCCATTTGTGCCTGCCCGCCACCGTGCTGCAACGAGAACTGATGGGAGCGGATTATCTCCTCCACATCAGCACCCCCATCGGCACTTTACGCTTTAGCCGCCGTCATCGCGGCGCGGTGCCGGAGAAAGGCGATTCGCTGCTCCTCGGCTTTTCGCCCGGCGATATTCATCTTTTTCATGCTGAGAAACAGCATAATTTACTCCAGGAGATTGACCATGTTTAGGCCCTTGGCGACCATCACCGTCAGCCTTAGCCTCGCCCTGAGCGGCGCGGCGCTGGCGAAAGAGAAGATCGATTTCATGTTTCCAGCGCCGGTGGACGGCAAGCTGACCATGGAGATGACCCGCGTCATTAAGCAATTCAACGAGTCGCAGCAGGCCGTGGAAGTGCGCGGGATCTTTACCGGCAATTATGACACCACCAAGATCAAAGCCGAATCCGCGCAGAAGGCCGGGCAGCCGCCTGCGCTGGTGATTATGTCCGCCAACTTCACCACCGATCTGGCGCTGAAAGATGAGATTCGGCCGATGGACGAACTGTTCCAGTATGGCGATCAAAAAGCGGGAGATTTTCTGGTGAAGGAGTTCTGGCCTGCGATGCATAAAAACGCCCAGGTCATGGGCACCACCTATGCGATCCCGTTCCATAACTCGACGCCGATCCTCTATTACAACAAAACGATGTTCGATCAGGCCGGGATCAAACAACCGCCGCAGACCTGGGCCGAGCTGCTGGCTGACGCCAAAAAGCTGACCGACGAAAGCAAAGGCCAGTGGGGGATCATGCTGCCGTCGACTAACGATGATTATGGCGGCTGGATCTTCTCGGCACTGGTTCGCGCCAACGGCGGTAAATACTTTAATGAAGATTATCCGGGCGAAGTGTATTACAACTCACCGACCACCATCGGCGCCCTGCGCTTCTGGCAGAACCTGGTTTATAAAGACAAGGTAATGCCTTCCGGCGTGCTGAATTCGAAACAGATCAGCGCCAGCTTCTTCTCCGGCAAAGTCGGGATGGCGATGCTGAGCACCGGCGCGCTGGGTTTTATGCGCGAGAACAGCAAAGATTTTGAGCTGGGCGTGGCGATGCTACCGGCCAAAGAGCAGCGGGCAGTGCCAATCGGCGGTGCCAGCCTGGTGAGCTTTAAGGGTATCAACGATGCGCAAAAGAAAGCGGCGTATCAGTTCCTGACGTATCTGGTTAGCCCGCAAGTTAACGGTGCCTGGAGCCGCTTTACCGGTTACTTCTCGCCGCGTAAAGCCGCCTACAATACGTCGGAAATGAAGGCGTATTTGCAGCAGGACCCGCGAGCAGCTATTGCCCTTGAGCAGTTGAAGTATGCCCATCCGTGGTACTCCACCTGGGAGACCGTTGCCGTGCGTAAGGCAATGGAAAACCAGCTGGCGGCAGTGGTGAACGATGCAAAAGTCACCCCGGAAGTAGCCGTGCAGGCGGCACAGAAAGAAGCCGATGCGCTGATGAAACCGTATGTGGATAAGACCGCGCTGGCGGAAGTGAAGTAAGTCTTCCCCCTCACCCTAACCCTCTCCCCGATGGGGAGAGGGTACCGTTCAGCGCAGCTTATTCATCTCAGCGCGATTGGGCAATTTACGAAAGGATTCAGGATGTGAGACAGGAAAAAAAGCAGGCCATACGAGGTATGGCCTGTAAGTGAAACAACGATTAGATTCCTGCCGTTTCGCGGATATATTTACGTGCTTTTACTGCGTATTCGAATGGGTTAGCCAGCGCCGGATCCTGCTCGGCCTCAACCACCATCCAGCCTTTGTAGCCATGCTCGTCCAGCAGTTTGAACACCGGACGGAAATCAATGACGCCATCACCCGGAACGGTGAAGGTACCTTTCTTCACGCCATCAAGGAAAGAGAGCCCTTCGCGGCGCACCTGCTCAATCACCGGCGGACGTACATCTTTCAGGTGCACGTGGTTAATACGCGGCAGATATTTTTTCAGGATCGCCAGCATCGGCTCCTCGCCGCCTTCGGAATACCAGGCGTGACCGGTGTCGTACAGCAGGAAGACTTTGTCATCCACCAGCGACATAAACTTGTCGATCTCTTCTGTCGTCTGGATACCGGTGCCCATATGGTGGTGCAGGCAGACCTGCATGCCTTTTTCTGCCGCCAGGCGACCAAGCGTATTGTAGCCTTCCGCAACCTGTTGCCACTCTTGTTCGCTAAAGCACGGTTTCGCATTGCCAAGAATCGGTTTTTCCAGACCCTGGATGCTGCCGCTCTGCTCGGAACAGCCAATCACTTTTGCGCCCATCGCATGAAGGAAGTTCATGTGGTTGACGAATTCATCAATGGTTTTTTCCCGCTGCCCGTCGGCAAAAAAAGTACTAAACCAGGCGTTGCAAATCTGAATGCCGCGGATATCCAGCATCGGCTTGAGAACCGCCGGATCGCGTGGATATTTGCTGCCGACTTCACTACCGGTAAAGCCTGCCAGCGCCATTTCGCTGACGATTTGCTGGAAAGTATTTTCGCTGCCCAGCTCCGGCATGTCGTCGTTAGTCCAACCAATCGGGGCGATAGCCAGTTTCACGTTATCTTTGTTCATAGTAGGGGGCTCCTGCCGCTACGCCTTATCGGCGCAGCAATTCACGTTCGATGAGTTCACGGGTTTCCACTGCCTGGTATTTCATTTTTTCCGGGTAGCCGAACAGAGAGGTAGCCACAATCGGCTCACCGCCGACCTTGAAGGTCTGCTCGGCAAATTTCATGTCGCGCAAGGTACGGAACAGCGCGTCGAAATCGACATCCCCTTCCCCGACGCCCACGTGCTGGTGAACGACGGCATCCACTCCCGGCGGATTAACGATATAGCGGCAATGTTTTGTATGGTTGCGGGTATCAGCAATCAGCACATGAGAAAGATCGCTTCCCGCGTAGCGCAGCATCTTCTCAACGTCACCCACACCTTTGTCATAGAAGAAGGTATGCGGAACGCTGTAGACGTACTTAACGTTATCGCTACGGAACGACTTCACAATATCGACGGTTTCGTTGTTCTCTTCGCAGAAGTCCCACGGATGCGCCTGGATTTCAACGCGGATACCTTCACGTTCAAAAATCGGCAATAGCTCTTCCATGGAGCGATAGAACATCTCATCGCAAATCTCTGGCTGATTAGGATCGCCGGAGAACTCGGTGTTGATCACCTGTACACCCATTTCAACCGCAATTTCGATCAGTCGTTTCCAGTTTTTCACTGCAGCCTGACGGCGCAGCTCATCCGGACCGGACCAGCGATAAACGCAGATAAATGAAGAGAGCTCCACGCCGGTTTCACGCAGCGCCTGCTTGTACTCAGCCATAATCTCCCGGCTGGCACGCGGGTGCTTGTAAAACGGGTTAATCTGCGGATGCGGCGATTGTTCAATGTACTTGTAGCCCCACTCCGCCACCTGGTGGACCATCCGGGTGACCCCGAGGTCTTTAATTACATCAACATCAAAGGCAATTTTCATCGTCGTTACCTGTGCAAAGAAATTCCGTCAGCGAAGCGTGCTTAGCTTTTGTAGAACGCCGGGCACTCCGGTAGCGTCACTTTTACCGGCTCGCTGGTGCCCTGTGCCTTAATACAGGCGTCGGCAGCGACGGATGCGGCATAGCCATCCCAGGCCGATGGGCCATGCAGTTGGCCCGCCTGAACATCATTGATGAAGGCTTGCAATTCAACGTCATAGGCTTTGATAAAGCGGTCTTTCCAGTCGACCAGAATGGCGGTCGACAGGTTAGCGGATTTACGCATCTGCACCGCTGACGGCTCAGGCAGGCGAGCAATACCGGTTTCCCCGACCACTTCACACTGGATGTCATAGCCGTACTGGCAGTTCACAAACACTTCAACATCGATCAGGGTGCCTTTCTTGGTTTCGAACGACACAATCTGCGGATCTTTCAGGCGCGCGTGAGTGTGTGAAGTTGAGCGCGGGAAGCGCACCTGCACCGAAAGATAATCATCGTCCAGCAGCCAGCGCAGAACGTCCAGTTCGTGGATCAGGGTGTTAGTTATCGCCATATCGGTGGTGTAGTTTTCGCCCACTGACTGGTTACGGTGCGCACAGCGCAGCATCAGCGGCGCGCCGATATCACCGTCATCAATCACTTTTTTCAGCGCCAGATAGCCTTCGTCATAAGGGCGCATAAACCCAACCTGCACCAGACGACGACCGGCTTTCATTTCCGCATCAACAATACGACGGCAGCCTTCGGCGCTCATCGCCAGCGGCTTCTCGCAGAACACTGGCTTACCGGCGGCGATAGCGGCCAGGGTGTACTCTTCATGGGTTGGGTCCCAGGAAGTGACCAGGATGGCGTCCACATCGCTGGCCTTAATGACGTCATGACCGTCTGCGTACACTTCTGCGTGTACGCCCGGCAGTGCGACCGAAGCACGCGCGTTCTCTTCGTTGATATCCGAAACCGCTACCACAGTAGCGCCCTGTAATACCTGAGTGCAGCGGCGGATATGTTCTTTACCGATAGCGCCGGCACCGATGACACCTAATTTGAGTGACATAGTTGGTTTTCTCCCGAGATTTGTAGGGTTCAGGGTTTGTGTTCTGTTTTAGTAATCCCGCGCCTGAGCGCGTTTTTCATTAATCATTTCGGCCACTTTGCGGATCCGCTCGGACAGCGCAGACTGCGCGACGCCGACGTTCCACCAGCTGCCGTATTTGTGCACCATGGTTTTCGGCAGCACTTTTATGTCGATCAGGGTGCTGACGGTTTCGCGGCGCGCGGCATCCAGCGCATGGCGTAGTTCATCCAGCGTCGTGACGCGCCAGGTTTTGCAGCCGTAGCCGGACGCGACGGTGGCGAAATCCACCGGTACCAGGCCGCCCTGCAGCTGGCCAGACTCGGCGCAGCGGAAGCGGAATTCGGTGCCGAAGCTGTCCATTCCATGTTCCATTTGCAGGTTGTTAATACAGCCGTTAGCCATGTTGTCGAGCAGCACGATATTGATCTTCGCGCGCTCCTGCAGGGAGGTCACCAGCTCGGAGTGCAGCATCATGAACGAGCCGTCGCCGACCAGTGAATAGACCTCACTTTGCGGCTGGGCTAACTTCACGCCTAGCGCGGCGCTGACTTCATAGCCCATGCAGGAGTAGCCGTACTCCACGTGATAAGTGTTGGTTGCCCGGTTACGCCAGACGCGCTGCAGGTCTCCCGGCAGGCTTCCCGCCGCCGCCACAATCACTGCATCCGCCGGTAGCGTTTCATTTAACACGCCGAGAACGCTACTTTGCGTCAGGGTGGAGTCGGTTATCTGGCGGAATTCGCGATACACCGATTCACGATCCAGATGGTCGTCAATTTCCGGTACAAAAGATTTTTCCTGCCACACCGCCTGGTAAACGCGCTGAGTCTCTTTCAACTGGCGGCTCTGTACGCTTTCGATCTGCTCGCCCCACGCGGCCTGCCAGGTGTCGCCGGACAGGGCGTCATCCAGGGCGTCGAGGGCTTCACGGGCATCCGCCAGCATCGGAATACCATCGAGCTTCCAGGCATCGAAGTTGCTGACGTTAATATTGAGGAAGCGCACGCCCGGATGCTGGAAAATCCATTTCGACGAGGTGGTAAAATCGCTGAAACGCGTACCGAGGCCGATGACTAAATCTGCCTCTTTCGCCAGCAGGTTCGCCGCCAGGCAGCCGGTTTCACCGACGCCGCCAACGTTAAACGGATGCGAAGAGACCACGCTGCCCTTCCCGGCCTGAGTTTCGGCAAACGGAACGCCATAACGCTCGGCAAAACGGGTCAACGCCTCGCCTGCACCGGAGTATTTCACCCCGCCGCCGCAGACGATCAGCGGCTTACGGCTGGCTTTAATCGCCGCAACCGCATCCGCTAGCTGCGCGGCGCTGGCCGGGCGACGGTCAAGACGATGTACGCGACGGGTAAAGAAGGACTCTGGATAATCCCAGGCTTCCCCCTGGACATCCTGCGGCAGGCAGAGCGTCACCGCGCCGGTTTCCGCCGGGTCGGTCAGCACGCGCATCGCGCTCACGCAGGCGCTCATCAGCTGTTCCGGGCGGGTAATGCGATCCCAGTATTTGCTCACTGCACGAAACGCGTCGTTGGTAGTAATGCTCAGGTCATGACTCTGTTCAATTTGCTGTAAAACAGGATCCGGCTGGCGAGTGGCGAACACATCGCCAGGCAGTAGCAGCAGAGGGATACGGTTGGCGGTAGCGGTTGCAGCAGCGGTAATCATGTTCGCCGCGCCGGGGCCGATAGAAGAGGTGCAGGCAATTATCTGACGGCGCAGGGACTGTCTGGCAAAACCGGTCGCGGCATGCGCCATCCCTTGCTCGTTTCGCCCCTGATAGACCCGCATTTCACCGCTATCTTGCTCCAGGGCCTGACCCAGCCCCAGAACGTTGCCGTGACCAAAGATAGCAAAGATGCCTTTTACGAATTTATGCTCTTCACCATCAACTTCCAGGTACTGGTTATCCAGGAACTTCACCAGCGCCTGCGCCATTGTCAGTCTCAGTTTGCCCATGTTGCCCAATCCTTATTGTTCAGTATTTGTGTGTGGGTTAGCGCCTTGACCCTGTGCAACAATACGGCTGATGACAGAGCGAAATCGTTAACGTCACTGGAATACTTTTGGATTATAGGCAAACATTTTTTTCATTAAATAGAAATACAGAAAAAATATTTCATTTTGCGAGAGGGATCAAACTCTCCATGCATTTCACCCGTTTCATTGCCATTATTCATATGGGGTGACGCCCGAGCAACGGGGCTTCGCGTTTAATATCCCTTTAAAAATCATAGATAAAGAAACACGATACCCGTATACCCTCGCAAACTTCAGTCACAGCACAGGATCCACAGTAGAATGAGGCTCAGCGCGGCATAGTGGTAGATCCCTCACATTTTTGGTTTTTTAATTTCGATCTAGTTTGCAAATGAAATATTTATTTCTCAAACTAGGGGTAACCAATAACCCTCAGGCTGTTTTCGGAGACGCTGTCGGCATTCCGACCCTTCCGTACAGCAGAAATGCAAAAGGAAACCCTAGCTATGAATGCAGCAGTAAAGCGACTCGACGTCATCTGTATTGGCCGGGTGGCAGTCGATCTCTATGCCCAGCAGATTGGCGCGAGGCTAGAAGATGTTGCCAGTTTTTCTAAATACCTGGGCGGCTCTTCCGGCAACGTTGCCTTCGGCACAGCCATTCAGGGATTAAAATCCGCGATGCTCGCTCGCGTAGGCGATGAGCATAATGGGCGTTTTTTACGTGAAACGCTGAGCCGTGCTGGCGTCGATACCGAATATTTAATAACAGATGAGCAGCGTCTGACGGCGTTAGTGATGCTGGGTATTAAAGATCAGGAGACGTTCCCGCTCATTTTTTACCGCGATAACTGCGCGGATATGGCTCTTGCGCCAGACGATATTAAAGAAGAGTACATTGCCTCTTCCCGGGCGCTGGCGATTACCGGCACTCACCTTTCGCACGCGAATACCCGTGAAGCGGTACTGAAAGCGCTGGAATATGCTCGCCGCCACGGCCTGCGTACCGCGCTGGATATCGATTATCGTCCGGTGCTGTGGGGACTCACCTCCTTGGGCGATGGTGAAACGCGTTTCGTTGAATCGGGCCAGGTGACCAGCCAGCTTCAGGAAGTGCTACATCTGTTCGATTTAGTGGTCGGTACAGAAGAAGAGTTTCATATTGCCGGAGGCAGCACCGACACTCTCACGGCGCTGAAAAACGTGCGCAATGCCACCAAAGCGACGCTGGTTTGCAAACGTGGTCCGATGGGCTGCGTGGTGCTGGAAGGCGCCATTCCTGATAGCTGGGATAGCGTACCGTTACAGCAAGGCGTGCGGGTCGATGTGCTCAACGTGCTGGGCGCTGGCGATGCCTTTATGTCCGGCCTGCTGCGCGGCTGGCTGAATGATGAAGGCTGGGTGCAGGCCTGCCGCTACGCTAACGCCTGCGGTGCGCTGGTCGTCTCTCGCCACGGCTGTGCGCCGGCAATGCCGACCAAAGTCGAGCTGGATGATTACCTGTCGCGGGCAGAATCCGTTCCGCGCCCGGATATCGACGATCGTCTCAACCATCTCCATCGCGTCACCAGCCGCCGTCAGGCGTGGCCGGAGCTGTGCATCTTCGCCTTTGACCATCGCAAGCAGTTGGCAGATCTGGCGCAGGAAACTGGGCGCGATGTCGCCTGCATCCCACAGCTGAAGCTATTGCTGCTGACGGCCGCGGAAAGCGCAGCTAAAGAAGCCGGTCTTGATGGACGCAGCGGTATCCTCGCCGATGGCACCTACGGTCAAAGCTCACTGAATGCCATCACCGGCAAGGGCTGGTGGATCGGTCGGCCGATTGAGATGCCAAGCTCGCGTCCGCTGCGCCTGGAACATGGCAACATCGGTTCCCAGCTGATCGACTGGCCGCTGGAGCACGTGGTGAAATGCCTGGTCTTCTATCATCCGGCTGACCCGGCTGAGCTGCGCGCCGAGCAGGATGCGCTGCTGCTGGAAGTCTGGCAGGCATGCAACAAGTCCGGACATGAACTGCTGCTGGAAATTATCCTGCCGGAGAACGGCCCGGATAAAGATGAGCGCCATTACCACGATATGCTGGAGCACTTCTATAAGTTGGGTATTCAGCCAGACTGGTGGAAGCTGCCGCCGCTGTCGAGCGCTCAGTGGGAGAAAATCAGCAAGCTGATCGAACGTGAAGACCGCTGGTGCCGTGGGATCCTGATCCTCGGTCTGGATGCGCCATCGGATCGTCTGCGCGCTGGTTTTGCCGAAGCCGCGAAGCACCCGATGATCAAAGGCTTTGCCGTCGGCCGCACCATCTTTGGCCAACCTTCACGCCGCTGGATGCAGGGAGAGCTCAGCGACGATGCGCTGATTGATGAAGTGAAACGTAACTACCTCACGCTTATCGGCTACTGGCGCGAAGCCCGCGGCTGATTCTGACCCGGCCCGCATTTTCTCTCGAAGATGCGGGCTTTTTTCTGGATCTTCGTGAAATGAATCGCGTATTTCATTGCAACGAATGAAAAATTCGCTTCATTTGATACACTGGAAATAATATTCCTTTTATTTTCTTAGAGCGCAATCTATGGCCAATAATCCGACCCAACTTACCATCTTGCAGGATGAAATCAGGCGTCGCTACGACACATTAAGCAAACGCCTGAAACAAGTCGCCCGTTATATTCTGGATAACAGTAATAGCGTGGCTTTCGACACCGTGGCCTCTATCGCGCAACAAGCTGACGTACCTCCTTCAACGCTAATTCGCTTCGCTAACGCCTTCGGTTTCAGCGGCTTTAACGAAATGAAGCAGATGTTCAAGCAGCATCTGATGGAAGAAACGGCTAACTACACCGAGCGTGCCCGTCTGTTCCGCCAGACCACGACGGATGATTCTTCCCCGCCGGAAACGCCGACCGAAATCCTCAATATGTTCACGATGGTTAATACGCAGGCGCTACAGCAGCTGGCGATGCAGACCTCCGGTGACGATTTGCAGCGCGCGGTGGCATTGCTGGCGGAAGCAGAAAATATCTATGTTATCGGCCTGCGCCGTTCCTTTAGCGTCGCCTCCTACCTGACCTACGCGCTGCGCCATCTGGATCGTAAAGCGTTTCTGATCGATGGCCTGGGCGGCATGTTCACCGAGCAGTTAAGCCTGGTAGGGCCGAAAGATGTGGTTGTCGCAGTGAGCTTCTCGCCTTATGCCCGTGAAGTGGTTGAGCTGGTTGAGCTCGGCGCTCAGCGTAAAGCCCGGCAGATAGCGATTACCGACAGCCAGGTCAGCCCGCTGGCGGCCTTCAGCGACGTGTGCTTTGTGGTACGCGAGGCGCAGGTTGATGGTTTCCGTTCGCAGGTGGCATCGCTGTGTCTGGCCCAGACGCTGGCGGTTTCTCTGGCGCTAAACAGCAGCAAAGATTCAGAAACGAAACAGCTGGCTTAACCGTTTAATCATTCCCGGATGGCACGGTCCCCTTCCCGGAGGCGGCGCGTTGCGCCTGTCCGGGCTACCAGTTCTCAGGCGGTTGTGAACTTGTAGCCCGGCTAAGCGCAGCGCGAGCCAGGGATGTCTGATTTCTGCCACAAGTGCTAAATGAAAGGCCGGTTAGCATCGCTAACCGGCCTTTTTATCATTAATACAGGTCAATCGTGGCGAGGATACTCAGGGCTGTTGATCCATGCGTGATCTTCTTCCCAGGTAAACAACCACTTGCGGTCCGGTCCGGCCATGACGTTCAGATAATAGCTGTCATAACCGGCGATGGTGGCGACCGGATGATAGCCTCGCGGCACCATCACCACATCGTGGTTGTAAGGAGCCATGCAGGCATCCAGGCTGCGGTCATCGGTGTAAACGCGCTGGAGCGCAAAACCCTGCGGCGGATCGAAACGGTGATAATAGGTCTCTTCCAGGTGGGTTTCCTGGCCCGGCAGCGCCGTATCGTGCTTATGCGACGGCCATGAGCTGGTGGCACCCTCATCGGTATACACTTCCACCACCAGCAGGCAGTCCGCCTGCGCATTGTCCGGCAGAATGTTGTGCACCAGACGCTGGTTGCGCCCTTTACCGCGGTGCTCCACACCCACATCCTGCGGGGAAATCACCCGCGCGGGAAGCGTGCCTTTACCCGGTGCGCTGCATACGGCGAGCTCAAGATCGGAATCGGCCGTCACTTCAACTTTATCCTGCGGCGGCACATAGACAGACCACGGCGGCGTACGCTCAAACGGCGACATACGCTGGCCGAGATTCGGAAAATCGGCCTTCGTGGTTTTTACCGAAGCCAGCCCGGCGACCAGCACCAGGCACAGCTCGCGATCGCCGCTTTCCAGCGTAATGGTTTGCCCTTTTTTTAACATCCAGGCATCAAAGCCAACGTAGCGCCACCCCGCGCTCTGCGGGGTGATATGCTGGATTTGCCCTTCTTGTTTTGCTTTAGCCAGTAAAGACATGGCGTTCTCCTTCGCCGATTAACCTAACGTCGGCATGCTGAACTCAGATACGGTTTGCTGACCTTGCGGCCAACGGACGGTGGCGGTTTTCATTCGTGTATAGAAACGCACACCATCCGGCCCATGCACGTTCAGTGCACCAAATACGGAGCGTTTCCAGCCGCCAAAACTGTGGAAGGCCATCGGAACAGGAACCGGGACGTTGACCCCAACCATTCCGGCCTGGACATCATGTACAAACTCACGCGCGGTGTGGCCGTTGCTGGTAAAGACGGCGCTGCCGTTGCCGAATTCATGGCTGTTCACCAGCTCAAGCGCACTGTGGTAATCCGCTACGCGGACAATACCTAACACAGGCCCAAAGATCTCTTCACGCCAGATAGTCATCTCCGGCGTCACGTGGTCGAATAGCGTTCCGCCAACGTAGTAACCCTCTTCAAACCCGGGAACCCGCAGCTTACGGCCGTCGACGACCAGCGTTGCCCCTTCACTGGCACCTTTATCGATATAGCCCAGCACTTTTTTCTGATGAGTGTCGGAGACAACCGGCCCCATTTCGTTCTCTTCTTTGCCGCGCATACAGCCAGGTCCGACCTTCAGCGATTCCACCAGCGGCGTCAGGCGCGCAATCAGCTTATCTGCCGTTTCATCGCCCACAGCAACGACGACCGGCAGCGCCATGCAGCGCTCGCCTGCGGAACCAAATGCGCCGCCCATAATGGCATTGACGGTGGCATCAAGGTCCGCGTCCGGCATGACGATAGCGTGGTTTTTCGCCGCGCCAAATGCCTGAACCCGCTTACCATAAGCGCTAGCCGTTTTATAAATATGCTCTGCCACGCCGGAAGAGCCGACAAAGCTCACCGCCGCAATACGCGAGTCCCTATACAGCTGCTCGGCATCTTCATTGCTGCAGTGCACCACGTTAAAGACGCCATCCGGCAGGCCCGCTTCCTTCAGCAGTTCCGCCATGCGCACCGCTGCGGTAGGCGCCAGGGCCGGCGGCTTGAGGATAAAGCTATTTCCACAGGCCAGCGCCAACGGGAACATCCACATTGGCACCATTGCCGGGAAGTTAAATGGTGTAATCCCTGCCACCACGCCAAGCGGCTGCATCAGAGAGTAACAGTCTACTCCGGTACCTACATCTGATGAGAACTCGCCCTTAATCAGATGCGGAATGCCGCAAGCAAACTCGACGACTTCCATACCGCGAGTCAGTTCACCCATAGCGTCAGAGAACACTTTACCGTGTTCACTAACGATAATCCCCGCCAGCTCTTCAGCATGCTGTTCAAGCAGCATTTTAAAATTGAACATCACGCGGGCGCGGCGCAGTGGTGTGGTACGCGACCAGCTTTCGAAAGCATCACGCGCAACCTGAATGGCATCAGAAACTTCCTGCTCGGTCGATAACGTGACTTCGCGGACCACTTTGCCCGTTGCGGGGTCGAATACCGGCATCGTCTTATTGCTGCCGCTGGTAACGGTTTTCCCGCCAATAAAGTTTCCTGTGATAGTCATGCTCTCGCCTCATAGTATGGGGTGTCGGGGCCAACGCAGTACGGCCCATTGCTGGATCTGCTGTGCTATAACCGTAGTAAAATGAAATTAATATTTCAATATTTGCGTATAATGAAATTCTATTTTGGTGATGATGGTCGCACTTTCTTGTAAGAAAGTGTCGCCTTACAGGCTAAACCACAACTGAAAGAGATTAGACGTAGAGCCTCCTGGAAACAGAAGTCATAAAAACACACCAGCAAACTATTTTGCGAGTCGGCTCAAAAAACCACCATTTCACTCATTGCTAATTTTGGAATAAACGTTTTGACTAAGGGGCAATCGAACGAACCCGATCCATCTTGTGTCAGGAGAGTCAAATGGCTATCGCACAGCAGCGTTTCTGTATCAATCGCAAGATCGCCCCCTCACTCAGTATTGAAGCCTTCTTCCGCCTGGTGAACAGCCTGGGGTTGAATAAGGTCGAGCTACGTAACGATCTTCCCAGCGGAAAAGTGATCGACGATCTCACCCCTCAGCAGGTTCGTGAACTGGCGGATCGCTACCATATTGAGATCCTCACCATCAACGCTGTCTACCCTTTCAACTGTCGCACCGAAGAGGTTCGCAGCCTGACGGAGTCGCTGTTGAAAGAGGCGAAAGCCGTTGGCGCGAAATCGCTGGTGCTGTGCCCGCTGAATGATGGCACCGAGGTTCCGGCGAGCGAGACGCTCAACGCCCTGCGCGATCTGGCGCCGTTATTTGCCTTCTACGGTATTCACGGGCTGGTTGAACCGCTCGGCTTCCCGCAAAGTTCGCTGCGCTCCTCAGCGCAGGCGCAAACGCTGATTCACGATGCGCGCGTGCCGTTTAAGCTGCTGATCGATACCTTCCACCACCATCTTTATCCTCAGGCTGATGAAGAGTTCGCTCAGGTAGATATGGCAGAGATTGGCCTGGTACATCTTTCCGGCGTTGAGGACACCCGCCCCCGCGAGACGCTGACGGATAACGAACGCATCATGCTGACGCCGAAGGATCAGCTACAAAGCTGTGAGCAGGTGAAGAATCTGGAAGCGCGCGGCTACCAGGGCGTGTATGCCTTCGAACCTTTCTCGCCTGAGCTGGCAAACTGGAGCGAAGACGACATCCGCCGCGAAATAGAACAGAGCATCGACTTAATTCAGCGCCACTGCGCCTGAAGTGAGTCAGTGCCAGCGTGCGTGATTTCTCCCTCCATTTGTGGTCAGGTTGCCTATACTCGCAGCAGGATAAATGGAGAAATCGATCATGAGTTCACCTCTGCTGATTGCACGCACGCTGGAAAAACAGCTGTATTTATTGCCCGCGATGGCCAACCGTCACGGCCTGATTACCGGCGCCACCGGGACCGGTAAAACCGTCACCCTGCAAAAGCTGGCGGAGTCTTTCTCAGAAATTGGCGTTCCGGTGTTTATGGCCGATGTGAAAGGCGACCTTACCGGTATTGCCGAATCAGGCCAAAGCTCGGAAAAACTGCAGGCGCGGCTGGAGAAAATAGGCGTGACGGACTGGCAGCCGCACGCTAACCCGGTAGTGGTCTGGGACATCTTTGGCGAAAAGGGCCATCCGGTTCGCGCTACGGTTTCTGACCTCGGACCGCTGCTGCTGGCCCGTCTGCTCAACCTCAACGAGGTTCAGTCCGGGGTGCTGAATATTATCTTTCGCATCGCCGACGACCGTGGCCTGCTACTGCTCGACTTCAAAGACCTGCGCGCCATTACCCAATATATTGGCGACAATGCCAAAGCGTTTCAGAACCAGTACGGCAATATCAGCAGCGCTTCAGTCGGGGCGATTCAGCGCGGTCTGCTCACTCTGGAGCAGCAGGGCGCGGAGCACTTTTTCGGCGAACCGATGCTCGATATTCAGGACTGGATGCGCGTCGATGTCAACGGTAAAGGTGTGATTAATATCCTCAGCGCCGAGAAGCTCTACCAGATGCCGAAGTTGTACGCTGCCAGCCTGCTGTGGATGCTCTCCGAGCTTTATGAACGCCTGCCGGAAGCGGGCGATCGGGAAAAGCCCAAACTGGTCTTTTTCTTTGATGAAGCACATCTGCTGTTTAACGATGCGCCGCAGGTACTGCTGGACAAAATCGAGCAGGTGATCCGCCTGATTCGCTCCAAAGCCGTCGGCGTTTATTTCGTTTCGCAAAACCCAGCGGATATCCCCGACGCGGTGCTTGGCCAGTTGGGTAACCGCGTGCAGCACGCCCTACGCGCCTTCACGCCAAAAGATCAGAAAGCGGTAAAAACTGCCGCGCAAACCATGCGCGCCAACCCGGCATTCAGTACCGAACAGGCGATCCAGGAGCTGGGTACCGGGGAGGCGCTTATCTCCTTCCTCGATGAAAAAGGCAGCCCCTCAGTGGTCGAACGCGCGATGGTTATCGCCCCCTGTTCACGCATGGGGCCGGTCACCGACGATGAACGCAACGGACTGATTAATCACTCGGTGCTGTATGGCAAATACGAAGAAGATATCGACCGGGAATCGGCGTTTGAAATGCTGCAAAAAGGCGTACAGGCTACCACTGACAAGCAGCAATCACCGCCAGCGAAAGGCCAGCAAAACAGCGACGACGGCCTTCTCAGCGGGTTAAAAGACATTCTGTTCGGCACCACCGGGCCACGCGGAGGTAAGCGCGATGGCATCGTGCAAACGGCAGCGAAAAGCGCGGTGCGCCAGGTGACGAATCAGATAGTCAGGGGAATGCTGGGAAGCTTACTAGGCGGGCGAAAACGATAAAAAAACGCCCCCTTTCGACATCAGGAAGGGGGCGCGTTACATCAGGATTTGCGCATCATCAGCCAGAGGCTCAGCAGGAAGAAGCTGGCGCTCGGCAATAGCGCACCGATTATCGGCGGAATGCCGTAGACCAGAGTTAACGGGCCGAAAATCTGGTCCAGCACGTAGAAGATAAAACCGAAGCTAATCCCGGTTACCACCCTCACGCCCATCGCCACACTACGCAGCGGGCCAAAGATAAACGACAGCGCCATCAGCATCATCACCGCCACAGACAGCGGCTGGAAGATCTTGCTCCACATATTGAGCTGATAACGACCGGGGTCCTGACCGCTGGACTTCAGATAGGTGACGTAGTTATGCAGGCCGCTGATCGACAGCGCATCCGGGTCCAGCGCCACCACGCCGAGTTTGTCCGGCGTCAGATTGGTTTTCCATGTCCCGCTGACCATTTGCGTACCGGTGACCTGTTTCGGGTCGGTGAGATTAGACTCATCCACCTGCGACAGACGCCAGAGTTTATTCTCGGTATCAAACTTCGCCGATGCGGCATAGCGCACAGACTGCAAGCGACGCTGGTCGTTAAAGGCGTAAATGCTCACGCCGCCCAGCTCATCGCTGCCTTTTACCCGCTCGATATAGACAAAGTTATGACCATCTTTCGCCCACAGCCCCTGCTGGGTTGAAAGCAGCGAACCGCCATACATCTGCTGAGCACGATAGTTACGCGCCATCTGCTCGCCCTGTGGCGCAACCCACTCGCCCATTGCCATCGTCAGCAGCACCAGCGGGATGGCGGTTTTCATCACCGACAGCGCCACCTGCAAGCGAGTAAAGCCGGAAGCCTGCATCACCACCAGCTCGCTGCGTTGTGCCAGCATCCCCAGCCCCAGTAGTGCGCCAAGCAATGCCGCCATCGGGAAGAAGATTTGAATATCTTTTGGTACGCTAAGGACCGTGTAAACCCCCGCCCCTAGCGCATCGTAGCTGCCCTGTCCGGCCTTTTTCAACTGGTCAACAAACTTGATAATGCCCGAGAGGGAGACCAGCATGAACAGCGTCATCATGATGGTGTTGAAAATCGTCTTACCGATATAACGGTCAAGTACGCCAAACGCCTGCATCACGCCGCTCCTTTGTTAAAACGGGCACGGAAGCGGCGCATCGGCACCGTATCCCACAGGTTCAACAGCACGGCCAGCGCGAAATAGAGCAGGTTGACCGTCCACATCCAGAGCATCGGGTCCATTTTGCCTTTACCGCCGCTCGATTTAATCGACGTTTGCAGCAGGAAGAACACCAGATACAGCAACATCGCCGGCAGCATCGACAGCACGCGCCCTTGACGCGGGTTGACCACGCTGAGCGGCACGACCATCAGCGCCATAATGAATACCGTCGCCACCAGGGTGAAGCGCCAGTGCAGCTCCGCGCGGGCACGATCGGTATCGGTACGCCACAAAGTGCGCATGTCCATCTGCTCGGTATCATTAGGGTCAGATGCGACGGCCTGATGGCCGACAACTGCCTGATAATTTTTAAAATCGGTAATACGGAAGTCGCGCAGCATCGCGGTACCTTCAAAGCGGGTACCCTGATTCATGGTCACCACCTGCGAGCCGTCTTTACGCAATGAGAGCTCGCCGGTATCCGCCACCACCACCGATGGACGGGCATTGCCTTTCGGCCTGAGTTGCGCAAGGAAGACATCGTTGAAGCGGTTGCCGTTGACGTTTTCGATAAACAGCACCGCGCTACCGTCGCTGGCCTGCTGGAACTGGCCCTGAGCCAGAGCCGCCATGCCGGGGTTGGCTTTCGCCTCCGCCAGTACTTCATCCTGGTGACGAGATGACCAGGGGCCGGCCCACATGACGTTGACTGCCGCGACGATGCCGGTAAAGAGTGCGAGGATCATGGCGGCTTTCACCAGAACAGCCTTACTCAGGCCGCAGGCGTGCATCACCGTGATTTCACTTTCGGTATACAGTTTGCCCAGCGTCATCAGCAGCCCGAGGAATAAACTCAGGGGCAGAATGAGCTGCGCCATTTCAGGTACGCCCAGCCCTAACAGCGAGAGCACCAGATTTGTCGGGATATCGCCATCAACAGCGGCACCGAGGATCCTGACCAGTTTCTGGCAGAAGAAAATGAGTAGCAGGATGAACAGGATCGCCAACTGGCTTTTCAGCGTCTCACGAACCAGATATCTTATGATTATCACTATAAATACGCCCGTAAAAACCCGTTTTATTGCAGGAAAATAGCTTGTTTCATGGCTTAAACGTCATTTATTCTCTTTGGTCGTCGAAAACATCGCTAAGATTAAATGACTTGCTGGTTCTGCGTATCAGGATCTTTTCTGACGAACCAAGGCCGTAATAACGTTAAGATTAACACGAAGTCACCACAACAGCGGACATGAGTTACGAAAGCTTTCAATTTCTATACTCTATGGATTTCGAGTTGCAGGCAGGCGACAAGACTGTGAAGCCCCGGAGCTTACATCAGGTAAGTGACAGGGGTGAGCAGGCGCAGCCAACGCATCTGCAACTTGAAAGACGACGAGTATAGCTGTAGCCACCATTGTTGTCTTTAAGATTCAGGAGCATAGTGCATGGAGTTCAGTGTAAAAAGCGGTAGCCCGGAAAAGCAGCGGAGCGCCTGTATCGTGGTCGGCGTCTTTGAACCACGTCGGCTCTCCCCCATCGCCGAACAGCTCGATAAAATTAGCGACGGTTATATCAGCGCCCTGCTGCGTCGCGGCGAACTGGAAGGTAAACCTGGCCAGACGTTATTGCTGCACCATGTGCCGAACATTCTCTCAGAGCGCATTCTGCTTATCGGCTGCGGTAAAGAACGCGAGCTGGACGAGCGTCAGTACAAGCAGGTCATTCAGAAAACCATCAATACTCTGAATGATACAGGCTCAATGGAAGCCGTCTGTTTCCTGACCGAACTGCACGTCAAAGGCCGCAATAACTACTGGAAAGTGCGTCAGGCGGTTGAGACCGCAAAAGAGACGCTGTACAGCTTTGACCAGTTGAAAACTAACAAAAGCGAGCCGCGTCGTCCGCTGCGTAAAATGGTCTTCAACGTCCCAACCCGTCGCGAGCTGACCAGCGGCGAACGCGCCATTCAGCACGGTCTGGCGATTGCCGCCGGTATCAAGGCAGCGAAAGATCTCGGCAATATGCCGCCAAACATCTGTAATGCCGCCTACCTGGCCTCTCAGGCGCGCCAGTTGGCCGATACCTACAGCAAGAACGTCATTACCCGCGTTATCGGCGAACAGCAGATGAAAGAGCTGGGGATGAACTCTTATCTGGCAGTCGGCAACGGTTCGCAGAACGAATCGCTGATGTCAGTTATCGAATACAAAGGCAATCCGGCAGAAGACGCACGTCCTATCGTGCTGGTTGGCAAAGGCCTGACCTTTGACTCCGGCGGTATCTCTATCAAGCCTGCCGAAGGCATGGACGAGATGAAATACGACATGTGCGGTGCGGCGGCGGTGTATGGCGTGATGCGCATGGTCGCAGAGCTTCAGTTGCCGTTAAACATTGTCGGCGTGCTGGCAGGATGTGAAAACATGCCGGGCGGTCGCGCCTATCGTCCGGGTGACGTGCTGACCACCATGTCCGGTCAAACGGTTGAAGTGCTGAACACCGATGCCGAAGGGCGTCTGGTGCTGTGCGATGTGCTGACCTACGTTGAGCGCTTCGAGCCAGAAACGGTTATCGACGTAGCGACCCTGACCGGTGCCTGCGTAATTGCGCTGGGCCACCACATCACCGGCCTGATGTCGAACCACAATCCACTGGCCCATGAGCTGATTGGCGCGTCCGAGCTGGCAGGCGATCGCGCATGGCGTCTGCCGCTTGGTGACGAGTTCCAGGATCAGCTGGAGTCTAACTTTGCCGACATGGCGAACATCGGCGGCCGTCCTGGCGGCGCGATTACCGCAGGTTGTTTCCTGTCGCGCTTTGCGCGTAAGTACAACTGGGCGCACCTGGATATCGCCGGTACCGCATGGCGCTCCGGTAAAGCCAAAGGCGCAACCGGTCGCCCGGTGGCGCTGCTGTCGCAGTTCCTGCTCAATCGCGCCGGGTTTACTGGCGAAGAGTAAGTTTGCTTGCCGGTTACCCGGCCTGCAAGCTCAGGCAATAAGAATTCTATACCCTATGGATTTCGAGTTGCATCGCGGCGGCAACTGAGCAAATCCCCAGGAGCATAGTTTACTATGTGACTGGGGTGCGCGAAGGCAGCCAACAAAGAGGCAACTTGAAAGACGACGGGTATAGATATGAAAAACGCAACCTTTTATCTTCTGGACAATGAAACCACCGTTGATGGCTTAAGCGCCGTCGAGCAACTGGTGTGTGACATTGCCGCAGAACGTTGGCGCAGCGGCAAGCGGGTGCTTATCGCTTGCGAAGACGAGCAGCAGGCAATTCGTCTGGATGAAGCGCTATGGGCAAGACCCGCAGAAAGTTTCGTCCCGCATAACCTGGCAGGGGAAGGCCCGAGAGGCGGTGCGCCAGTGGAAATCGCCTGGCCGCAAAAGCGCAACAGCAGCCCGAGGGATATTCTGATTAGCCTGCGGCTCAACTTTGCAGATTTTGCCACCGCTTTCACAGAAGTGATAGACTTCGTCCCTTATGAAGATTCTTTGAAACAACTGGCGCGCGAACGCTATAAGGCGTACCGCATGGCTGGTTTCAACCTGAACACGGCAACCTGGAAATAATGGAAAAGACATATAACCCACAAGATATCGAACAGCCGCTTTACGAGCACTGGGAAAAGCAGGGCTATTTCAAGCCTAACGGCGACGAAAGCAAAGAGTCCTTCTGCATCATGATCCCGCCGCCGAACGTCACCGGCAGTTTGCATATGGGTCATGCTTTCCAGCAAACCATCATGGATACCATGATTCGCTACCAGCGCATGCAGGGTAAAAATACCCTGTGGCAGGCCGGTACCGACCACGCGGGTATCGCAACCCAAATGGTGGTTGAGCGTAAGATTGCCGCCGAAGAAGGTAAAACCCGCCACGACTACGGTCGCGACGCCTTTATCGACAAAATCTGGCAGTGGAAAGCGGAATCCGGCGGCACCATCACCCGCCAGATGCGCCGCCTTGGCAACTCCGTGGACTGGGAGCGCGAGCGCTTCACCATGGACGAAGGCCTGTCTAACGCCGTGAAAGAAGTCTTTGTTCGCCTGTACAAAGAAGATCTGATCTACCGCGGCAAGCGTCTGGTCAACTGGGACCCGAAACTGCGCACTGCCATCTCTGACCTGGAAGTGGAAAACCGCGAGTCGAAAGGCTCCATGTGGCACATCCGCTATCCGCTGGCCGACGGCGCCAAAACCGCAGACGGTAAAGATTACCTGGTGGTCGCCACCACGCGTCCAGAAACTGTTCTGGGCGACACCGGCGTGGCCGTGAACCCGGAAGATCCGCGTTATAAAGATCTGATCGGCAAATTCGTGATTCTGCCGCTGGTTGACCGCCGCATTCCGATCGTGGGCGATGAACACGCCGATATGGAAAAAGGCACCGGCTGCGTGAAAATCACCCCGGCGCACGACTTTAACGACTATGAAGTCGGTCGTCGTCACGCCCTGCCGATGATCAACATCCTGACCTTTGACGGCGATATCCGCGAAAGCGCGGAAGTCTACGACACCAAAGGCGAAGAATCTGACGTTTACCCAAGCGACATCCCGGCAGAGTTCCAGAAGCTGGAGCGTTTTGCTGCGCGTAAAGCCGTGGTTGCCGCTGTCGACGCTCTTGGCCTGCTGGACGAAGTTAAACCGCACGACCTGACCGTACCTTACGGCGACCGTGGCGGCGTGGTTATCGAACCCATGCTGACCGACCAGTGGTATGTCCGTGCTGACGTGCTGGCGAAACCGGCGGTTGAAGCGGTTGAAAACGGCGACATTCAGTTCGTGCCTAAGCAGTACGAAAACATGTATTTCTCCTGGATGCGCGATATTCAGGACTGGTGTATCTCCCGTCAGCTGTGGTGGGGTCACCGTATCCCGGCCTGGTACGACAACGACGGCAACGTCTACGTGGGCCGTACCGAAGACGAAGTGCGCCAGGAAAATAACCTCGATGCTGAAGTCGCGCTGCGTCAGGACGAAGACGTTCTCGACACCTGGTTCTCCTCCGCGCTGTGGACCTTCTCTACTCTCGGCTGGCCGGAGAACACCGACGCGCTGCGTCAGTTCCACCCAACCAGCGTGATGGTTTCTGGCTTCGACATCATCTTCTTCTGGATTGCCCGCATGATCATGATGACCATGCACTTCATCAAAGATGAAGATGGCAAGCCGCAGATTCCGTTTAAGACCATCTACATGACCGGTCTGATCCGTGATGATGAAGGCCAGAAGATGTCCAAATCCAAGGGTAACGTGATTGACCCGCTGGATATGGTTGACGGTATCTCCCTGCCGGACCTGCTGGAGAAACGTACCGGCAACATGATGCAGCCGCAGCTGGCTGAGAAAATTGCCAAACGTACTGAGAAACAGTTCCCGGACGGCATCGAGCCGCACGGTACCGACGCCCTGCGCTTCACCCTGGCGGCGCTGGCCTCGACCGGCCGCGATATCAACTGGGATATGAAGCGTCTGGAAGGTTACCGTAACTTCTGTAACAAGCTGTGGAACGCCAGCCGCTTTGTGCTGATGAACACCGAAGAGCAGGATTGCGGCTTTAACGGCGGCGAAATGACCCTGTCGCTGGCGGACCGTTGGATTCTGGCGGAATTCAACCAGACCATCAAAGCGTACCGCGAAGCGCTGGATAACTTCCGCTTCGACATCGCCGCGGGCATTCTGTACGAGTTCACCTGGAACCAGTTCTGCGACTGGTATCTGGAGCTGACCAAGCCGGTGATGACCGGTGGTTCTGAGTCTGAGCTACGCGGCACCCGTAATACGCTGGTGACCGTGCTGGAAGGTTTGCTGCGCCTGGCGCACCCAATCATTCCATTCATCACCGAAACCATCTGGCAGCGCGTGAAGGTTATTTGCGGCAACACTGCCGATACCATCATGCTGCAGCCATTCCCGGAATACGATGCGGCGCAGGTTGATGAAGCCGCATTGGCCGACACCGAGTGGCTGAAGCAGGCGATCGTCGCAATCCGTAATATTCGTGCGGAAATGAACATTGCCCCGGGCAAACCGCTGGAGCTGTTGCTGCGTGGTTGCAGCGAAGCGGCGATGCGTCGCGTGAACGACAACCGCAGCTTCTTGCTGAACCTGGCGCGTCTGGAAAGCATCACCGTGCTGCCAGCCGATGACAAAGGTCCGGTTTCCGTCACCAAAATCATCGACGGTGCCGAGCTGCTGATCCCGATGGCTGGCCTCATCAATAAAGAAGATGAGCTGGCGCGCCTGGCGAAAGAAGTGACCAAAATCGAAGGTGAGATTGGCCGCATCGAAAGCAAGCTCTCCAACGAAGGTTTTGTGGCCCGCGCACCGGAAGCGGTGATCGCCAAAGAGCGTGAGAAGCTGGAAGGTTACGCGGAAGCCAAAGCGAAGCTGATTGAGCAGCAGGCGGTTATCGCGGCGCTGTAATTTCTCGCTAAAGAAAATAAGGCCGGAGCTTGCTCCGGCCTTTTTGCATTACAGGAACGGCAGCATCGGGAAAAATCCGCCGCACAGTTTTTCGGTCACCTTAGGCTGAAGTGCCGCATCCGGCTCCATATCCAGAGAATCAAGCTCGCCAATCACCGTAGTGTTCGCAGCAATATAGCGCATCAAATTAATCTTTAACCATGGGTACGCCAGCCCCAGCGTGAGCAGAGGGAGAAACGTCAGGCCCAATAAACGCGGCGCAAGACCAGAAAACGTCAGGGTTGAACGGAAATGAATACTGTCGCCCAGCACCAGATTATTCAAAGCATGATTACGTAGCGCCGCCCAGGCGTATGCTGCTGATAACACCAGACCGATCGTGAAAAACAAATATCCGCCCGCAACCGCGCTAAGATGCTGCAAAACCATAAGCAGCACCATATTTTCGGTGCACAGACCAAACATACAGCCGGTAATCAGCTGCGAGAAAGCCGAAAGTAAAAAAATAATGAAAATGAGAAAAAATGGCAATAAAACTGCCATTGCCCATAAAAATATAACCACGCAACGTTTAGTACTGATATGGATATTAAATTTATTTTTCCCGAGCGCAGCTCCTTTTCCAATTATCTCTAGCCAATGGCTATAAACGATGCCACTGATAAAACAAACACTAAATAGCACCAGCAGAGTAATTAAAATAACACTAATGATTATATTACTGGTGCCATAGAAAATACTAAGACTGCTTTCATACATCATGATGATGACAAGCAGTAGTATAAACATTAGTACAGGCATACCGAGCATTACCCACCATGCACGAAGAGGATGGCACTGAAATCCAAAACGAGTTTTACCAAAAGAGGTCATCATCGCGTGGTAGCTTAGCCCTTTTATTATCATTACAGGTAACAGGATGAGGAAAAGTAACATCTCCAGCCCCTCACTACCGGGATGAAATATCGCTAACGCTAAGCCAAGTAAAACCAGTATGACAAATATCAGCACCCAGCTGAGTAAAATCGCAATACCGCGACCATGGTAGCCAAAACGGGTGCCGTTTACCTCCATATTCTCGCAAAGATAACGGCGACTACGCACCCAGGCCCACGGAATAAATGTCCCACAAGTAATGATAGACAATATGACATTAACCAAACAAATAACAAAATAGGGCCATATCTGACCATGAAAAACAAAACGATAGCTATGGCTTTGTTGCTGCCCTGAGATCATACTCATAAATACGTCGTCCTTGTCATTTAAACCATATATAAAAATAATAAATCAAGCGCATCTGAAATAAACAAACAGAATATATTATCTTTTCATTGTTCGGCAATGCATTTAACGCACTCCTTGCGCCAGTAAAAAAATAGTGGTATTAAAGCGATGTATAGTTATTTAAGTTAAAATTGAGTGATTCTATGAATCTTGCCGCGCCACAGACCTACACTTTACGCCGCATCTCTGCCCATGATAATGCCGCGATAGCAGCCGTTATCCGCCAGGTCTCCGCAGAATATGGCCTGACCGCCGATAAAGGCTACACGGTGGCCGACCCTAATCTGGATGAGCTTTTCCAGCTATATAGCCAGCCTGGCTCCGCCTATTGGGTGGTCGAGCAAAACGGTCTGGTCGTTGGTGGCGGTGGGGTTGCGCCATTAACCTGTAGCGAATCCGATATCTGCGAGCTACAGAAAATGTATTTTATGACCTCTGCGCGTGGTCAAGGGCTGGCGAAAAAGCTGGCGCTGATGGCGCTGGATCATGCCCGCGAATACGGATTCAAACGCTGCTATCTGGAAACGACCGCCTTCCTGAAAGAAGCGATTGGATTATATGAGCATCTCGGCTTCGAGCATATCGGCGGGCCGCTGGGCTGTACCGGACATGTCGACTGCGAAGTCACGATGCTAAAGGCGCTGTAAAACCTAAAAAACACAGCTATTCACATGAATTTAATGCAAATAAACGTGATTTACGGTTAACAATGCCGGTCCACGGCGGCTAGACGTTAGCGGCAGACTGGAACGCCACTGTGAAAACGAAATTCCGCTTCGGTTGCGTTAATAAGCGCCGCTTCCGCCTCGCCAAGCTGACGGACGCGTTCGCTAATATCGTCTTCGGCAATTCGCTGCGCTAAATCCAGATAGTCTTGATAGTGACGCGCTTCGGAACGCAGTAGCGACAGATAAAACTTCTGCAGGTCATCATCCAGCCATGGCGCTAATGCGGCAAAACGCTCGCAGGAGCGGGCTTCAATATAGGCACCGCATATTAACTTATCGATCAGCATCACCGGTTCGTGAGAACGCACTTCCCGGCGCATCCCACGGGCGTAGTTGCTGGCGGTTATTTTGACGTAAGGTATGTCACGGGAGAGCATCATTTCACGCACCTGCCAGAAATGATGCAGCTCTTCTTTGATCAGCAAAATCATGTTGTCGAGCAGCTGACGTCCCCAGGGATCGTCGGTCTGCGGCATGGCGCTTTTATTTATCTGTTTATGCAGCGCGACAAAATCCGGCTCCGGCCCCCAGCGGTAGGTGAAGTCCTCATAGGGTTTCAGGCAGGCCAGTAGCTCATCCGCCCCTTCTTTATCCGCGACGTACCGACGCACCAGCAGCATGGCGTTCTGCGCCGCTTTCAGCTCGCACACCATGTGATCGGTGAGCAGCAGCGGCAGATTTTCCGGCTTCCGGGCTTCATCAATCCACGCCTGAGGTGTTGGGCAGTGCAGAAAATCTAAAATCGGAGAGAGTATGTGCGGGTAATCCATTGAAGTTCCTTGCTATACGGCGGCATGCCGCCGTATATCTCTGCGGCTTAGTGGCGAACGCCGTCGTCATCTTCATCAACGAGATCTTCGTCGTCGTCACCTTCTTCGTCTTCACCGTTAGGATCTTCGTAGTAGGTGCCCCAGCCGTCGTATTCAACTTCATATTTTTCTGCCAGCGTCATCAGTTGCTCAACCTGAGTATCGATCAGCTCAGCATTCAGCGCGGACTCACTGAGGATATCGCAACAGATAACGGTATCACCTTCTTCGACTTCCAGCTCTTCTGGCTCGGTCACTTCATAACCCAGTTTGAAGGCTTCTACCGCCACTTTCTCCAGCGTTTCGAAGTCGTCGGCAGAGAGATGATGCTCAATGGTGTACAGCGCGTCCGGATCGCTGCCATCTTCAAGCAGCTCTTCGATAATCAGACGCGTTTCTTCACGCTGTTCTTCCAGTAGTTCCGGGTTTGCCATGGCTCGTTCCTCATAATGTGTCGCAGATACTTCTATTGTCACATACCGCCGTGATTGCCTCCACCTTCTGAGAGAAAGATTTATGACACGGGGTTGCAAATGAATATTCATACATATAAAGTGAATTTTAATTCAATAAATGGCCTAAGCCATGTGAGGGAAACATGTCTGCGTTTTATCAGAAGCATTTTTTAAAGTTGCTTGATTTTACTCCTGCCGAAATCACCGCCCTGCTTGAGCTGGCGGCCAGACTGAAAGCTGATAAGAAGAACAATATCGAAATTCAGCATCTCACCGGTAAAAACATCGCGCTCATCTTCGAAAAAGACTCTACCCGCACCCGATGCTCTTTCGAAGTTGCCGCATTTGACCAGGGCGCTCGCGTCACTTACCTCGGGCCGAGCGGCAGCCAGATTGGTCATAAAGAGTCGATCAAAGACACTGCCCGCGTGCTGGGCCGGATGTATGACGGCATTCAGTACCGCGGTCATGGCCAGGAAGTGGTGGAAACGCTTGCCGAATATGCCGGTGTTCCGGTCTGGAACGGCCTGACCAACGAATTTCACCCAACTCAGTTGCTGGCAGATCTGTTAACTATGCAAGAACATCTACCGGGCAAAGCCTTTAATGAGATGACCCTGGTCTACGCCGGCGACGCGCGTAACAATATGGGGAATTCGATGCTCGAAGCCGCCGCGTTGACCGGGCTGGAGCTGCGTCTGGTGGCCCCGACGGCGTGCTGGCCGGAAGAGAAACTGGTCGCACAGTGTCAGGCGCTGGCGAAGAAAAACGGCGGTAACATCACCCTGACCGAAGATATCGCTGCGGGCGTGAAAGGCGCTGACTTTATCTATACCGACGTGTGGGTATCGATGGGCGAAGCCAAGGAGAAATGGGCCGAGCGGATAGCACTGCTGCGCGATTATCAGGTGAACAGCAAGATGATGGCGCTGACCGGCAATCCGCAGGTGAAATTCCTCCACTGCCTGCCCGCGTTCCACGACGATCAAACCACGCTCGGCAAACAGATGGCGGCGGATTACGGCCTGCATGGCGGAATGGAAGTGACCGATGAGGTGTTTGAATCCCCAGCGAGCATTGTTTTCGACCAGGCGGAAAACCGTATGCATACCATCAAAGCGGTGATGGTCGCGACGCTATCCCACTGAGATTAGAAACTGAAGGTATAGCGTTCGGCAACGATATACTGTTCCCCGTAGTGAATCGGCTGATGCTGGCTGTCCAGAATCAACGTTTTCATCAGGAACAACGGTTCGCCGGGCTGTTGCTGTAGAAGTGGTGCGTTATCCGCATGCGCGCGCACCATTTCTACCGTCGTTTCTCCGGCATACGTTGGCACAATGGCGTGCTTTTCACGTAATAATTGATACAGCGACCCGCTGAGATCTTCCTGCTGTAAAAATCCCAATCGCTTTAAAGAATAGTAGTTATTTTCCAGCATCAACGGCGCATCCCCTGCGATTCTGAGCCGCTGGATATAAAGCAGTGAATCATCACTCTCAAGTTCGAGCAACTGGCGGGCATTACGGTAGTCCGAAAGAATTTCGCTACGGATAACCACGCTGTGAGTCGGCAGATGATTCACATTACAAGCGGCAGTAAAGCTAAGCAGATGAACAACTTTGCGTTCAATTTTAGGCAGACAGACAAAAGTGCCCTTCCCTTGTTTTTTTACCAGATACCCTTCTGCAACTAACTCTTTCACTGCATTACGCACCGTAATACGGCTGATGTTATAGAGTTCGCTGAGCTCAACCTCGGTCGGTATTTTCTCGCCTTCAGCGAGTTTTCCAGACGAGATATCACTGAGGATTTTATCCTTAAGCTGCCTGTATAGCGGGATGGAAGTATTCTGTTGCAGTCCAAAATTCGACATAAAAGAGGTACCAGCACGGCCATTAATGCGAAGCGGGATTATAATCGAAGCGCGCACGTCAAACCACGACGGCGCGCATATCCCTTATACCCAGGCCGAAATAGCGGCAAATACCGCGCTGACTATCCACAGTATCGGGAACAGTGGGGCAATCGCCTTCAACCACTGACCAAATCCAATGCGCGCGATTGACAGTCCAGCCAACAATACACCGCCAGTTGGCGAAATCAGGTTGGTCAAGCCATTACCAAATTGATAGGCCATGACCATCGCTTCTTTGTTAATTCCGACCAGGTCACCTAATGGTGCCAGAACCGGCATCGTCAGCGCTGCCTCGCCCGAGGATGACGGAACAAAGAAGGTGATCACGTTATGACCCAACAGCATCAGGGTGGTAAAAGCATACTGCGGCAACCCTTCCAGCATTTCCGATAGACCATACAACATCGTGTCGATAATTCGCCCATTTTCCGCAATCACCAAGATGCCACGCGCAAGACCTATCACCACCGCGGCATACACGAACTCTTTACAGCCTTCGACAAAACTGTCGGCCATGCCGCTAATTCCCATACGCCCGACAATGCCGGAGAACAGCCCCAGAGCCAAAAAGACAGAACCGATCTCGACCATATACCAGCCGCGGGTGATTAATCCCCATGAGATGATCGCCAGCGCTAAGACAAAAGCGATGATAATGACCCGATCGGCCCTGGAAAAATGCACTGCCGTATTTTGTGTCGACAAAAACTGCGCACGGTTCTGACAATCGTTTTCATAAACTGGCGACTTTTGCGGGAAACATTTAACCCGATGGGCGTACCACATGGTGTAAGCAATAGCGAGCAGCGTAAAGACCAGCCACGCGATTGCCCGTAGCCACAACTGTGGGTTGCCCTGGATACCCGCGACGCCCTGTGCGATAAGCACCGAGAACGGGTTCGTCATCGCGCCAACGTAGCCTATCTGGGTTCCCAGGAACAGAATCAGGAGCGCGGTCATTGAGTCATATCCCAGCGCTAACATCAGGGAAATAAAAATCGCATACAGAGGAATGACTTCTTCGCTCATGCCAAAAGTTGCCCCCCCCAGGCTAAACAAGGTCATAGCGATAGGGATGACAAGAATACCTTTTCCGGCCAGTCGTTCAGCCAGGGCCAGCAGACCTCGCTCGATGGCTCCAGTACGCAAAATGATGCCAAAGGCCCCGCCAACAATGAGCACAAACGCAACAACGTCCGCAGCCTTAATGATCCCTTCCATCGGCGCGGCCAGCACGGCGGTGAAACCCTGACGCAAATCGCCATCTGCACTGACTTTTTCCAGCAGATGGTAAGACCCCGGGATCACTAACGTTTTCGTTTCACCACCGGGTAAGGTGACTGAGTGATAGTCAAAGCTGCCGCTGGGAATACACCATGTCAGCAGCGCCACTAATACAATAATGAAGAAAATCAGAGCGTAGCAGTGCGGCATCGCCCACTTTATTTTTGCAATACGCATAATCCGCCTCGGTAAGATGTTTATGTTATGTCCGCCGCAATACAGCGTTTATAGGTTATAAAAGGTCGTGCGTAATACGTCCGTCAGCCAGCGTTAGCACGACTCTGGATGCACGCAGCTCATCGTTAGGACAGGTCAGCAAGTTGCTATCAAAGACGGCGATATCAGCACGTTTTCCAGGCTCGAGGCTTCCCGTCACCTCTTCCATACCGTGATGGCGAGCGCTGTTCAGCGTCCAGGCGGTTAAAAGCTGTTGGCGGGTCATTCCGCGATCGCGATGCCAGCCATTCTCCGGTGAGCCATCAGGGAACTGGCGGCAGCAGGCGGCATACATCGCGTCCGGAATGGAAGGAATAAACAACGGCAGGTCAGTACCGATAGTTACCGCCACATCGGCGTCGAATAATGCGGCATAGTCGTAGAATTGCACCTCACGCGCTTCGCCATAACGTTCACGCATATACGCGTCGGTTTCGCTGCCATTGAGGAGCAAAATTTGCGCGTATACTTCGGCAAAAAGGCCAAGTGCCGCCATCCGGGGAATATCATCGGGATGCGGACACTCCAGATCGCTAAGAGAATGCCAGGTCATTCTATTTGGGTCACGCTCACGACACTCGGCAAAAATATTGATGCAGTGGCGAATCGCGGCATCCCCTTCGGCGTTCATGCAACAATTGAATCCCTGAGCGTCGGCCGCCAGCACTTGCTGACGTAGAGTGTCATAATTAACCGGACGTTCATTATGCGTGGTGGGCCGGTCGGCGTAGGGATAAAGCATATCGCCTGTATGATCGGCAATCACACCATCGACCATAAATTTGAAACCATGAAAACGTAGCCATGGCGACTGAAATCGGCCTCGTGCATGCTCACCGAAAGAGAGGTTAATCGGTGCAGAAACCGCCTGAGAAACAATGCTAACTCGCAGTGACAGCGCCTTTTCTTTTTCCAGCTCAGACCAGGCGTCCATCAATGACGGTGAGTCGTTGAAACAAACGTCTTTTATCGCCGTAATGCCCTGCGCCGCCAGCCGCACCATAAATGCCCGCATGTCATCCTTTAACTGCCCGGAGTCAGCCAGCATCTCATTAAGCAGCGAAATTCTTGCCTCTGCGCTGCACTCAGCGGCGGTGAAAGCGTATCGTTCCTCAGCGGCACGATTCATCCAGCAGTAGCTTTTGTCATCATTAATCGCCACAACTGGTCGTTGCGGGAAAGTTTCATCAAGTAACCCGGCATCGGGCAGTGCACCCCAACGGGATGTTGACCATCCCCAACCGTAGAGGCTTTGCCCTGCCGACAGTGCTTGCTCTGCGGTTTTTAATAATTCAAGCGCTTCGTGGCTATCGCCTGCAGCACGCAAATCAACCCCACGTCGCATGCTCATATAACCGGTGAAAAAGGTGTGATTGTCGCAAAACCCAGGGCAAATCAGCCGGTCGCCAAGTTCAAGAACGCGGGTGTATTCGCCTCGCCACGGGCTAATGTCGTCCCCGTCAGCTAGCATTGCCGCGATCTCACCATTTTTAATTACCACATATCCGCTAAAAACCTGATCGCTGACGGCGGTAAAAATGGCATCAGAACGTAAAATCAAATCAGCAGCTTCGGTATTCATTGTTCTTTCCTCTCGGAAAAGAGCGCACAAATCCCCGTTTCCGTCCGGCAAGCGGACGGAAATCACATCAATAAACGGGGAGATGGCGCTATGAGTTAGTAGCGAACTCCGTAGCCAAAAGCACCCTCTTTCAGGCAGATTTGTGCCGAGAAAGCAGCCGCCTTTTGCAGGCTATCGGTAATGGCCTGGCATTGATCGCCCACTGGTTGCGCAAGGAAATGACAGACAAAAGCGGTGATGAACGCGTCGCCCGCGCCCATGGTGTCAACCGGCGTAACATAGTCAGGAGCCTGCTGATACCAGTCTTGCCCGTCGAATAAAATAGCCCCTTCATCGCCGCGCGTGGCGCAGACAATACGACTGCCGCTGGCCTGTGCCTGTTGCACAATTTCACGCGTTTGCGACAAGCTGTAATCCGCGCAGGAGAAGAAGGCAAAATCGACATAGCGGCATAGCGGCAGCACCTCCTCCAGCACAAAGTCGTCGGAAAAATCGAAGGAGAGCGGAATATTGAGCTGACGTAACCCAGGAAGTTGCGTATCAATATAGCTATAACAGCCGCTGTGGATCAGGTCGAAGTTACGCAGATATTGCTCATGCTGAAAGATAAAATCCATGGAGGTATTTTTGCGAATCCCCCCGGCGTTAGAGCCGAGGAAAATACGCTCACCCTCTTCGATTTTCAGCTGCGCGCAGCCATTGTCTCCAGCTACCTGCAGACAATGCGGCCACTTCACGCCAACTTTATCCAGCACGTTCATCACGTGGCTAGCGGCATCATCATCGCCAAAAATCCCCAGATAGGCCGCGTTGTGCCCGAGCATTGCCGCATAAGCGGCAAAGTTGAGCGCATTTCCACCGGGATACATGGTCTGCGTATGTGCATATTTATCGACGACATTATCGCCAATTCCAATCACGTTCATCATGATTCCCTTTTAGTAAGCCACCAGCCCCATATAGCGGCGGGTATCCAGCGGATGTTGACGAATATCCGCCAGTGCAGAGCGGTATTCACACATGATGCTGTAAAACAGCACCGGATTGAAAAACTCCACCACTGACGGCGGCAGAACGCCTATACCCAGTTCTTTGGCGTCAACCACCTCAACTTTTTCGGCGTAAGTAGAAAGAAACTCTTGAGCACGCTCATCCATCACTCGCGTACGACCTTCATTCATTAGCAAAATAAACGGGGTTTCTTTATCGGTGACTTCAAAAGGACCGTGAAAATATTCGCCAGAGTGGATAGGCGCCGCATGCAGCCACTGCATCTCCATTAACGAGCAGATGGCAAACCCGTAGGCAT
This sequence comes from Klebsiella sp. RHBSTW-00484, assembly GCF_013705725.1. Classification (NCBI taxonomy): domain Bacteria; kingdom Pseudomonadati; phylum Pseudomonadota; class Gammaproteobacteria; order Enterobacterales; family Enterobacteriaceae; genus Klebsiella; species Klebsiella sp. RHBSTW-00484. The sequence goes on from NZ_CP055481.1 coordinate 5,493,980, forward strand.
GACCGTAAGACGCCCCGCTGGAGAGGATATAGAACAGCTTTTCATCCTGATATCGCTGGGCAAAGCGCTGGCAGCGCTCCGCGACCTGCTGGCGGCCTCGGGCAATGACGCCGTTGATTTGGCTCATCCCCTGTTGGAAATCAGCGTAATGCTCGAAACCTTCGACCTGCTGCAGCGTATCAACGCACAGGTTCAGGATGATCGCCATCGGGTTATCGACCACGTTGGTATCATTGCCCCAGGCATAGAGAATATTGTGGCTGGCATATTCGATCAGCTGTGCCTGAGCGTTGTGGGTAAGCGTAATGGTTTGCGCCTGGTGCTGCTGTGCAAACTTAGCCGCAGCGACGGATTCAGGGGTGTTACCACCATGCGAGCAGACGATAACCAGCGAGTTTTCTCCCAGCGTTTTCGGTGTCGCATAGACAAACTCATTTGCTGTATACATCCCGACATGCAGCTGAGTCGCTTCGCTATCAAGGAAATATTTCGCCGGATACATATCAACCAGCGATCCACCACAGGCAACAAGGAAAATCTGACGGATACCACCGTGGTCTTTCATCCCTTCCGCAACAGACTTAATTATTTCATTACTATTCATACAATTAAAACTCCACGTCACATTATTGGCTGTTTAAACTCAACGGAAACAACATTAATACGTTATATAACGTATTAATGAGATCGCCATCAAAATTTCCACAAATGCGCACGGGTATGTGTGTCCTGATGAAGGCATGAAGAGGGGAAATAAAGAGTTAAAAGCGAAGAAAAGAATAAAAAAAAGGCTAACCTCGTGTTATGCAACGAACGTTAGCCTCTGATGAAAAAATTGATTACACCATCAGCATCTTCACCACAGCTTTGCGCACTTTTGCCGGTGCGCCGACGGCGCACAGCGGTTTATGCACTTCGCCAGGATAAAACACGACAAAATCCCCTTCGCTGAGGATCACGGTTTTCTCCTGCTCGCCTGCCGCCAGAAATGCGATATCTTTGTCCGCCAGCCAGTCGGTATCCGGCGCTCCGGCAGGCAGGTTGCTGAAGGTCATTCCTTCCTGCCCGTTCAGGACAATTTGGATATCCAGATAGCGGGCGTGATACTCAGCACGACGATCGGCCATCGGCTCGGTAGTATCTTCAGAAATCAGATAAAACAGGTTGTTGCCGTCAATATCATGCTTGCCGAGCGGTGTCGCATCAGTGACATGAGCTTTAACGTGGTCGATAGCCTCGCGCAGAGATTCCGGCAGCCAGCTTTGTAGATGGTGAATGTTTCCAACAATCATAATAACCCTCGAATATAAAACAGCTTTTCATTTTACGTTTTTATACCCCCCTTCCCACTGCCATACCACTCCTTTTTTGTGGTTTTTTGCGCTGACGCAACGTTATCCAGGCAAACGTTTACCTGTTTGTGGATTAATCGCTTGATCCGAAATATGAGCTGCGTATAATGCCACCCGTTTTGCCGGGAGGAATTATGGTTCAGTGTGTACGACATCGCGTCTTACCGCGTCTGAAAACAGACGCTGGCCTGCCGTTTTTCCTTTCCGTTGCATCCGTATTCGTAAAGCCCCTTATTTAAGGGGCTTTTTTTTTGCCCAGGCGTCAGGAGATAAACATGGCTAACCCGCTATTTCAAAAACATATCATTTCCATAAACGATCTCAGCCGCGAAGACCTTGAACTGGTACTGGCGACCGCTGCAAAACTGAAAGCCAATCCGCAGCCGGAGTTGCTCAAACATAAAGTGATTGCCAGCTGCTTCTTCGAAGCCTCTACCCGTACCCGCCTGTCATTTGAGACCGCGATGCACCGCCTCGGTGCCAGCGTGGTCGGCTTCTCAGACAGCAGCAACACTTCGCTGGGCAAAAAAGGCGAAACTCTGGCCGACACCATTTCAGTGATTAGCACCTACGTCGACGCCATCGTCATGCGCCATCCGCAGGAAGGGGCGGCGCGCCTGGCGACCGAATTCTCCGGCGGTATTCCAATTCTCAATGCCGGTGACGGCTCGAACCAACATCCGACACAAACGCTGCTGGATCTGTTCACCATTCAGGAAACCCAGGGTCGCCTCGAAAACCTGAGCATCGCCATGGTCGGCGACCTGAAATATGGTCGTACCGTCCACTCACTGACTCAGGCGCTGGCGAAATTCAACGGCAACCGCTTCTACTTTATCGCCCCGGACGCGCTGGCCATGCCGCAGTACATTCTCGATATGCTCGACGAAAAAGGCATCGCCTGGAGTCTGCATAGCGCCATCGAAGAGGTGATGGAAGAAGTGGACATTCTGTACATGACCCGCGTGCAGAAAGAGCGCCTCGACCCATCGGAATACGCCAACGTGAAAGCGCAGTTTGTTCTGCGCGCCGCCGACCTGGAAGGCGCACGAGCAAATATGAAAGTGCTGCACCCGCTGCCGCGCATTGATGAGATCACCACGGATGTCGATAAAACGCCGCACGCCTGGTACTTCCAGCAGGCCGGTAACGGCATCTTCGCCCGCCAGGCGTTACTGGCACTGGTATTGAATAGCGAACTGGCTCTGCATACTCAAAATGATTCGAGTTGCAGGAAGGCGGCAAGCGAGTGAGTCCCCATGAACATAGATAACTATGTGATTGGGGCGAACGAACGCAGCCAACGCGTCTGCGACTTGAATCATGAAGAGTATTAAGGGGAAATGACGATGACACACGACAACAAATTGCAGGTAGAAGCCATCAAACGCGGCACCGTTATCGACCACATCCCGGCGCAGGTCGGCTTTAAGCTGCTGACGCTGTTCAAACTGACCGAAACAGATCAGCGCATCACCATCGGCCTGAATCTGCCGTCAGGTGAGATGGGCCGCAAAGATTTAATCAAAATCGAGAATACTTTCCTGACCGATGAGCAGGTTAACCAGCTCTCCCTGTACGCGCCGCAGGCCACGGTGAACCGTATTGATGAGTATGAAGTGGTGGGTAAATCTCGCCCAAGCCTGCCGGACCGTATCAACAACGTGCTGGTGTGCCCGAACAGCAACTGTATCAGCCACGCTGAGCCGGTCTCTTCCAGTTTTGCGGTGAAAAAACGCGAAAACGACATCGCGCTGAAGTGCAAATATTGTGAAAAAGAGTTCTCGCACAATGTGGTTCTGGCGAACTAATTGAGGTTGGTATTGTGTACCCGGCTCCCTATAATGGCCGGGTCTCTTACCCCTCATCTTTCAGATTGTCGCGCAGTTAGCGACGCGAAAGATTTGTATAATGCTGTTATTCAGGAGAAATCATGTCTAAAACTATCGCGACGGAAAATGCACCAGCAGCCATCGGCCCGTACGTTCAGGGTGTTGATCTGGGTAGCATGATCATCACTTCCGGCCAAATCCCGGTCGACCCGAAAACCGGCAGCGTGGCGGAAGACGTTGCCGCTCAGGCGCGTCAGTCTCTGGACAACGTAAAAGCTATCGTTGAAGCCGCGGGCCTGAAAGTGGGCGATATCGTTAAAACTACCGTTTTCGTGAAAGATCTCAACGATTTCGCCACCGTTAACGCCGCTTATGAAGCCTTCTTCACCGAGCATAACGCCACCTTCCCGGCGCGTTCCTGTGTAGAAGTGGCGCGCTTGCCGAAAGACGTGAAAATTGAGATTGAAGCGATCGCCGTTCGTCGCTGATATCTGGCAGAAAGATAATCCAGAACGGCTTTCTGGATTATCTTTGCTATTCGCCACGGAGGGCCGGTAATGGCAAAAGCACGCTTTACCGATGAACAAATCGCTGATTTTCTTCAGCAGTCTAAAAACGGCGTCCCCAACAAAGTCTTGTGCGAAAAATATGAGTTTAGCGTCAGCACCCTGCGGCGCTGGCAAGAGCTGCACGCCGAAAATGTACGTGCCGAGTTGAAACAATTAGAGTCGACGGCCGCAAAAGTATTCCTGTGCTTCGTCATTACAGCCCTAATCCTCGCCATTATGTTCTCTAAATCCATCGGCGCATGCGTAATGTCCGTTTTCCTGGTGTACTGCGTTGGCTACATCCGCCGCTTTCGCCAAATATCGGCACAACACATCCGGGAAGAAAATATCTTTCTCTCCCGCTCCGGACGCGGAGCGAGAAATGCATTTTATCAATTCAGTTGGGCCTTCATCGCCCTTTTTGTCTTTAGCGTTGGCTATATGATCGTACGCATGGCCTGAGAAATTATCGGCCTGGGTAAAAACGCGCCAGGCCGATAATGAGCGAAGAAATTACTGCCAGCCGTAGCGGCGGCTGTAAAAGCCCTTAACCATCTGGGTCAGCGTCATATAGCCCGCCAGAATGGCAATCAGCCACGGGAAGTAGCTCAGCGGCAGCGCCTGAAGCTGCAAATAGCCCGCCAGCGGCGAGAACGGTAGCGCAACTCCCACCACCATCACCAGCAGCGTCATCACGATCAGCGGCCAGGCCGCACGACTCTGAATAAACGGGATCCGCCGCGTGCGGATCATATGCACAATCAGCGTCTGTGACAGTAGACCGACCACAAACCAGCCGGACTGGAACAGGGTCTGGGCTTCCGGCGTATTAGCATGGAACACCCACCACATCAGGCAGAAGGTCAGAATATCGAATATCGAGCTTATCGGCCCAAAGAAGACCATAAAGCGCCCGAGATCCGCCGGATTCCAGCGTTGCGGCTTACGAATCTGCTCATCGTCCACGTTATCAAACGGAATCGCTACCTGGGATACATCGTACAGCAGGTTCTGAATCAGCAAGTGCAGCGGCAACATTGGCAGGAACGGCAGAAAGGCGCTGGCGACCAGCACGCTGAAGACGTTACCGAAGTTAGAGCTGGCGGTCATTTTGATGTATTTGAGCATGTTGGCGAAAGTCCGGCGGCCTTCGATAACCCCCTCTTCCAGCACCATCAGGCTCTTCTCCAGCAGAATGATATCCGCCGCCTCGCGGGCGATATCCACCGCGCCGTCAACGGAAATACCGATATCCGCCGCGCGCAGCGCTGGCGCGTCGTTAATGCCGTCGCCCATAAAACCCACCACGTGCCCTTCACGTTTGAGCAAGGTGACAATCCGCTCTTTATGCAGCGGCGCCAGGCGAGCAAACAAGGTGGTGCGTTTTGCCAGTTCGGCCAGTTGATCATCGCTCAGCGCTTCAATCTGGCTGCCAATCACCACGTCGCCCGCATCCAGCCCCACTTCATGGCAGACTTTTGCCGCCACCAGCTCGCTATCGCCAGTGAGGATTTTCACCGTGATGCCGCTGGCCTTCAGCGCTTTTAGCGCCGGGGCGGTGGTCTCTTTCGGCGGGTCAAGGAAGGCAATGTAACCTTCGAGGATAAGGTCGGATTCATCCGCACGCTGGTAGTCGCCCTCACGTGCGGGTAGATATTTGGTCGCCACCGCCACCACGCGCAATCCCTGACGATTCAGGGTATCGGTAACGCGACGGATGCGCCGCAGCATGGTGTCGTCCAGCGGTACGATGTCACCGTTGTAGCGCACCTGGGTCGAGACGTTGAGGATCTCCTGCAATGCCCCTTTGCAGATAAGTTGATGGACGTTGTCCTGCTCCTGCACCACCACCGACATGCGGCGGCGCTCAAAATCGAATGGGATCTCATCCACCTTCTGCCAGCGCTCCGCCAGCCCGCGCGCCGACTCCAGCTCGACGCCTTCCAGCACCGCAGTATCAAGCAGGTTTTTCAGCCCGGTCTGGTAGTGGCTGTTGAGCCAGGCCGTATGCAGCACGCGTTCGCTCACCTTGCCGGAGACATCGGTATGGTTCTCCAGCACGATTTTATCCTGGGTCAGGGTGCCGGTTTTGTCGGTGCACAGAATGTCCATCGCGCCAAAGTTCTGGATGGCGTCGAGGTGTTTGACGATGACTTTCTGTTTCGACAGCTTCACCGCCCCGCGCGCCAGCGTCGAGGTGACGATCATCGGCAGCATTTCCGGGGTCAGGCCGACAGCGACAGAGAGCGCAAACAGCGCCGCTTCCCACCAGTCGCCCTTGGTATAGCCGTTAATCAGCAGCACTATCGGCGTCATCACCAGCATAAAGCGGATCAGCAGCATGCTGACCCGGCTGATGCCTTTCTGAAAGGCGTTCGGCTCGCTTTCCTGCTCGCTGACCCGCCCGGCCAGTTGACCAAACCAGGTGCCGCCGCCGGTGGCGAAAACAATAGCCTGCGCCGAACCGCTCACCACGTTGGTGCCCATAAAGCACAGGGTGTCACACTCTAGCGGGTTCGTTTGCAGCGGATCGCGGGTACGAGCGACTTTCTCAACCGGCAGCGATTCGCCGGTCAGCGAAGCCTGGGCGACAAACAGATCGCGCGCCTGAAACACGCGCAGATCCGCAGGGATCATATCTCCCGCCGACAGCTTGACGATATCGCCCGGCACCAGTTGATCGATCGGCAGCTCACACCATCGGCTTTCGCCCTGCTCATTCACCACTCGCAGCACCGTCGCGGTGTTGCTGACCATCGCCTTCAGGGCATCCGCCGCTTTGGTCGAGCGAGCTTCCTGAATAAAGTTAAGTAGCGTGGAGATCCCCACCATCAGGGCGATAACCGCCGCGGCGAACAGATCTTCCGTTGAGTAGGAGACAATCCCCAGAACGGTCAGCAGCAGGTTGAAGGGGTTGCGGTAACAGCTCCACAAGTGTACCCACCACGGCGAGGGTTTCTGCGCCGGGATCTGGTTTTCGCCGTGCTGGGCGATTTTCTGCGCAACTTCGCCTTCATTCAGCCCTTCCGGATGGCTGGCAAAAGCGCGCCAGACTTCATTTTCGTCCATTGCCGCAACGTTCAGACACTGCTTACCAAGCGAATCCGGAATCGGCGCGCTCGCCAGATTGCGGGCATCGGGCAGCGGATCGCGCTGGACCAAACGGCGCGGGAGATGACGGCCAAGCTGAGCAAACAGCTGGCGGGTAAAATTTTTCAGCATAAACAGTCCCTCCGCGCTCGCGCGAGCGAACGCAGAATAACCAACAGGCGCAAGCAAGCTCTACCTGTCAGGCATGTTATTTTTATGGCAGGGACATCAAAGACATCACTGCTTTACGCTTTCCGGTAAAGCAGTGCTAAGCAGGCTTACCGGAAAGAAAGGTGACTCCATCGAGGATGAGGAGTGGGATCGGGGTCCATAAAATCTCCGGTAAGTGAATACAAACGGCGCGAATTATAACGCTACCAATAATCTATTTGTGGCTATTATGGCGATGATACCCCCCGGAAACTAAACCAGACGTAAACCAGACTTTGCTCATTGTGGTTTCGTTGAGTAGCATTAGGCTCACTTTAATCGGACCACGACGAGAACCCTGCATGCAAAACCGGCTGACCATCAAAGATATCGCCCGCTTAAGCGGCGTCGGGAAATCAACGGTATCGCGCGTACTCAATAACGAAAGCGGCGTTAGCGAGCGCACCCGCGAACGGGTAGAAGCGGTGATGCAGCAACAAGGGTTCTCTCCTTCGCGTTCCGCCAGGGCGATGCGCGGCCAGAGTGACAAAGTGGTGGCGATCATCGTCACTCGTCTGGATTCGCTGTCGGAAAACCTCGCCGTGCAGACCATGCTTCCCGTCTTTTATGAGCAGGGCTACGACCCGATTATGATGGAAAGCCAGTTCTCTCCGGCGCTGGTCGAAGAGCATCTCGGCATACTCGCCCGGCGCAATATCGACGGCGTGGTGCTGTTTGGCTTTACCGGCATTCATGAAGAGATGCTCACTCCGTGGCGAGAAACGCTGGTGCTGCTGGCCCGCGACGCGCCGGGGATCGCTTCCGTGTGCTATGACGACGAAGGATCCATCAAAATGCTGATGCAGCGGCTGTACGATCTCGGGCATCGCCATATCAGCTTTCTCGGGGTGCCGCATAGCGACATCACCACCGGGCAACGCCGTCACCAGGCCTACCTCCATTTCTGCCAGAAAAAACATCTCACTCCCCTCGATGCGCTGCCGGGTCTGGGAATGAAGCAAGGTTATGAGAATGTCGCCAGCGTACTATCGGCTGACACCAGCGCGCTGGTCTGCGCCACCGATACCCTCGCCCTTGGGGCCAGCAAATATCTCCAGCAGCAGGGAATCGACAATCTCCAGCTTGCCAGCGTCGGCAGCACGCCGTTAATGAAGTTTCTTCACCCGGAGATCCTCACCGTCGATCCCGGCTACGCCGAGTCCGGACGCCGGGCGGCGCAGCAGTTGATCGAGCAGATCGCCGGGAGCAGTGAACCCCGCCAGATAGTGATTCCTGCCGTACTGAATTAAGCCTGTCTTAACGATTTATGTGATCTTCGCTGCGTTTCGGGAACGTTCCCATTTTGCAATTCAAACGGAGCGGTTAGGATTCACCCCAAGTTAAAACACAACCTCTCCCTCGGTCATGAGGCCTCATCATGAGTAAAGTGAATCAGCAGGACATCGATAAACTTATCGAGCTGGTGGGCGGGCGCGACAATATCGCCACCGTCAGCCACTGTATTACCCGTCTGCGCTTTGTGCTGAATAATCCAGCCATCGCCAAACCCAAAGAGATTGAACAGCTGCGCATGGTGAAGGGTTGCTTTACCAACGCCGGACAGTTCCAGGTGGTGATCGGCACCGAAGTCGGCGATTACTACAAAGCGCTGCTGGCCACTACAGGGCAAGCCAGCGCCGACAAAGAGCAGGCCAAAAAAGCTGCCCGGCAAAATATGAAGTGGCATGAACAGCTCATTTCACACTTCGCCGAGATCTTCTTCCCGCTGCTGCCTGCGCTGATCAGCGGCGGCCTAATCCTGGGTTTTCGCAACGTGATCGGCGACCTGCCGATGAGCAACGGCCAGACGCTGGCGCAGATGCACCCGTCGCTGAAATCCATTTATGACTTCCTGTGGCTGATTGGCGAAGCGATCTTCTTCTACCTGCCGGTGGGGATCTGCTGGTCAGCGGTGAAAAAAGTGGGCGGCACGCCGATCCTCGGCATCGTCCTGGGTGTCACCCTCGTCTCTCCACAGCTGATGAATGCTTATCTGCTGGGCCAGCAGGTACCGGAAGTGTGGAACTTCGGCCTGTTTACCATCGAGAAAGTTGGCTATCAGGCGCAGGTTATCCCGGCCTTGCTGGCGGGACTGGCGCTCGGCTTTATCGAGACTCGCCTGAAGCGCATCGTGCCTGACTATCTTTACCTGGTAGTGGTTCCGGTATGTTCGCTAATCCTGGCAGTGTTCCTCGCGCACGCCTTCATCGGCCCGTTTGGCCGCATGATTGGCGACGGCGTGGCCTGGGCCGTGCGCCACCTGTTGACCGGCAGCTTCGCGCCGATTGGCGCCGCGCTGTTCGGCTTCCTGTATGCACCGCTGGTGATTACCGGGGTCCATCAGACCACGCTAGCTATCGACATGCAGATGATTCAAAGCATGGGCGGCACGCCGGTATGGCCGCTGATTGCGCTGTCCAATATTGCCCAGGCATCGGCAGTGGTGGGGATCATCATCGCCAGCCGTAAACAGAACGAACGCGAAATCTCCGTTCCGGCAGCCATTTCCGCCTACCTCGGGGTCACGGAACCGGCAATGTACGGTATCAACCTGAAGTACCGCTTCCCGATGCTGTGCGCGATGGTTGGCTCTGGCCTTGCCGGACTGCTGTGCGGGCTCAACGGCGTAATGGCCAACGGCATTGGCGTCGGTGGCCTGCCGGGCATCCTCTCTATTCAGCCGAGCTACTGGCAGGTCTTCGCGCTGGCGATGGTCATCGCCGTGGTGGTGCCGATTGTCCTGACGACGGTCGTCTACCAGCGTAAATTCCGCCAGGGCACCTTACAGATTGTCTGATTTCTTATTTTCGGGGCGCGCTGTCGCCCCCTTTTTGCAGCAGGAACGCGATATGAATACCCTTCCCCTTTGGTGGCAAAACGGCGTTATTTATCAAATCTATCCGAAGAGTTTCCAGGACACGACCGGTAGCGGTATCGGCGATTTACGCGGCGTCACCTCACGCCTCGACTATCTGCAAAAGCTCGGCGTTGACGCCATCTGGCTGACGCCGTTCTACGTCTCGCCGCAGGTCGATAACGGTTACGATGTGGCAAATTACACCGCTATCGACCCGGCCTACGGCACGCTGGACGATTTCGACGAACTGGTGGCTCAGGCGAAGGCGCGAGGCATGCGTATCGTGCTGGATATGGTGCTAAACCACACCTCCACCGCGCACGCCTGGTTCCAGGAATCACTCAACAAAGAGAGCCCGTATCGCCAGTTTTATATCTGGCGCGATGGCGAACCGACCACTCCACCGAATAACTGGCGTTCCAAGTTTGGCGGCAACGCCTGGCAGTGGCATGCGGAAAGTGAGCAGTATTACCTGCATCTGTATGCCGTTGAGCAGGCGGACCTGAACTGGGAAAACCCAGAGGTGCGCGCGGAGCTGAAAAAGGTCTGTGAGTTCTGGGCCGATCGCGGCGTCGACGGCTTGCGCCTTGACGTAGTGAACGTGATTTCTAAAGGGCAATCCTTCCCGGATGACCACCAGGGCGATGGTCGCCGTTTTTATACTGACGGTCCCCGCGCTCATGAGTTCCTGCAGGAGTTCAGCCGCGATGTGTTTACCCCGCGCGGCCTGATGACCGTTGGCGAGATGTCCTCCACCACACTTGAACATTGCCAGCAGTACGCCTCGCTCGACGGCAAAGAGCTGTCGATGACCTTTAACTTCCATCACCTCAAAGTGGACTATCCCGGCGGTGAGAAGTGGACGCTGGCGCGCCCGGACTTTGTGGAGCTGAAGTCGTTGTTCAGCCACTGGCAGCAGGGGATGCACAATCGGGCCTGGAACGCGCTGTTCTGGTGTAACCACGATCAGCCGCGCATCGTTTCCCGCTTCGGCGACGAAGGCGAGTACCGCGTCCCGGCGGCGAAAATGCTGGCGATGGTGCTGCACGGTATGCAGGGCACGCCGTATATCTATCAGGGCGAAGAGCTAGGCATGACTAACCCGCACTTCACGCGCATCACCGATTACCGCGATGTAGAGAGCCACAATATGTTTATCGAACGCGCGGCGCAGGGCCAGGATGCCGATGAGCTGCTGGCGATTCTGGCGAGCAAATCGCGTGATAACAGCCGTACGCCAATGCAGTGGAATAGCGATGAAAACGGTGGCTTCAGCGCAGGCGAGCCGTGGATTGCGCTGAGCGATAACTATCACCAGATCAACGCCGAAGCGGCGCTGGCCGATCCGCAGTCAGTGTTTTATGCCTACCAGCAGCTGATTGCGCTGCGCAAAAGCACGCCAGTACTGACCTGGGGGGATTATCAGGATCTGCTGCCAGAACATCCATCGCTATGGTGCTACCGTCGCCAATGGCAGGGGCAAACCCTGGTTGTCATCGCCAACCTGAGCCGTGAGTTCCAGCGCTGGCAACCGGAAGGCATCAACGGCGACTGGCGGTTGTTGATGAGCAACTACGCGGAAGCAGCAAATCGCCCATCTGACATGACCCTGCGCCCGTTTGAAGCAGTGTGGTGGTTGCAGGAATAAGTGACCAGGTCTGCAGAATCCTGTGGTCGGGTAAGGCGTTTACGCCACAACCTGGGAAAAACCTTCCCCGCTCGCGCTACGCTTAGCGGGGCTACAGGTTCACAGCCGTCTGCGGTCCGGTAGCCCTGACAGGCGCGTCAAGCGCCGCCTCCGGGAAGAAGACGGTAGAAGCATTAAATGCGGTCAGCCGCAGACAGCGTCGCGCTGGCCTCCGGCGAGGCCGATGCTATTTTGCAAGGAGCCACCCTGCTGGCCCGCGTACAGGAAGCGACGATTTTTGCCCTCACCCCGGCTAATCATGCATTGAGCAATATGGCTTCCGCCCTGCTGCCGTTGCCTGAAAATGCGCAGACTGCGCGCTACGCCTTGCTGCTGCTGGTCGACCTGCTTAACGATACGCTAATCGCCTGAAATCCCTCTTATCAGTCTGAGCAATAGCTGTTCAGGTCCAATTTTTGCTTATTAAATAGGCAGATAAATTTACATTAAGCGCTAGCGCCCATCATTGCTACTCTCCTCTTTTTACTTTGTTCTGCATCAATAAAATTGCAAACATCTTTGATGCAAAGCACTACATATAGAACTTAAAATGCGTCCCGGCCCTACATATTGTATTAATAGTCTATTATGTCACCACAACCCATCGTAGTCTGGCGGTGATGGGATGTGGATAAAAAGGGCCGGAATCGAAGGGAAGCGGCGGCAGCAGTAGCGTCTCATGACTTCGGTTGACCTTCCGCCACTGTGGATAACCTGTTCTATAAAAAAGTATGGAGTGATCATGACACCGCATGTGATGAAACGCGATGGCTGTAAAGTGCCGTTCAAGTCAGAGCGCATTAATGAAGCAATTCTACGTGCAGCTAAAGCAGCGGGAGTCGATGACGCAGACTATTGCGCCACCGTCGCAGAAGTCGTTAGCCAGCAAATGGAAGGCCGCGCCCAGGTTGATATCAACGAGATCCAGACCGCCGTTGAGAACCAGCTGATGTCCGGTCCGTACAAACAGTTAGCGCGCGCCTACATTGAATATCGCCACGACCGCGATAGCCAACGTGAAAAGCGTGGTCGTCTGAACCAGGAAATTCGCGGCCTGGTTGAGCAGACCAACTCGGCCTTACTCAACGAAAACGCTAACAAAGACAGTAAAGTCATCCCGACCCAGCGCGACCTGCTGGCGGGTATCGTCGCCAAGCACTACGCGCGTCAGCACCTGCTGCCCCATGACGTGGTGATGGCCCACGAGCGCGGCGTGATCCACTATCACGACCTCGACTATTCGCCGTTCTTCCCGATGTTCAACTGTATGCTTATCGATCTGAAAGGCATGCTGACCCACGGCTTTAAAATGGGCAACGCCGAGATTGAGCCGCCGAAGTCTATCTCTACCGCAACCGCGGTGACGGCGCAGATTATCGCTCAGGTCGCCAGCCATATTTATGGCGGCACGACCATCAACCGTATTGATGAAGTGCTGGCGCCGTTCGTTGCCGAAAGTTTTAACAAGCATCGCAAAATTGCCGAAGAGTGGCAGATCCCGGATGCCGAAGGCTATGCCCGTTCTCGTACCGAGAAAGAGTGCTACGACGCCTTCCAGTCTCTGGAATATGAAGTGAACACGCTGCATACCGCTAACGGGCAGACGCCGTTTGTGACCTTCGGTTTCGGCCTCGGCACCAGTTGGGAATCGCGTCTGATTCAGCAGTCCATTCTGCGTAACCGCATCGCGGGCCTCGGTAAAAACCGCAAAACGGCGGTGTTCCCGAAGCTGGTATTCGCGATTCGCGACGGCCTGAACCACAAGTTTGGCGACGCTAACTACGATATCAAACAGCTGGCGCTGGAGTGCGCGAGCAAGCGCATGTACCCGGATATCCTCAACTACGATCAGGTCGTGAAGGTAACCGGTTCGTTCAAAACGCCGATGGGCTGCCGCAGCTTCCTCGGCGTGTGGGAAAACGAAGACGGCGAGCAGGTTCACGATGGCCGTAACAACCTCGGCGTTATCAGCCTCAACCTGCCGCGCATCGCGCTGGAAGCGAAAGGCGATGAAACTGCGTTCTGGAAACTGCTGGACGAACGTCTGCAGCTGGCGCGTAAAGCGCTGATGACCCGTATCGCCCGCCTCGAAGGGGTGAAAGCTCGCGTTGCACCGATTCTGTATATGGAAGGGGCCTGCGGCGTGCGTCTGAAAGCGGACGATGACGTTTCTGAAATCTTCAAAAACGGTCGTGCGTCGATTTCTCTTGGCTATATCGGCATCCATGAAACGATCAATGCGCTGTTCGGTGACGAACATATGTACGACAGCGCTGCGCTGCGCGAAAAAGGCGTCGCCATCGTTCAGCATCTGCGCGAAGCGGTAGACCAGTGGAAAGACGAAACCGGCTACGGCTTTAGTCTGTACAGCACGCCGAGCGAAAACCTCTGCGACCGCTTCTGCCGTCTGGATACCGCCGAGTTTGGCGTGATTAAAGGCGTGACCGATAAAGGTTATTACACCAACAGCTTCCACCTCGACGTGGAGAAAAAGGTAAACCCGTACGACAAAATCGATTTTGAAGCGGCCTACCCGCCAGTGGCTAGCGGAGGTTTTATTTGCTACGGCGAGTACCCAAATATTCAGCACAACCTGAGAGCGCTGGAAGACGTGTGGGATTACAGCTATCAGCACGTGCCGTATTACGGAACCAATACGCCAATCGATGAGTGTTACGAGTGCGGCTTTACCGGCGAGTTCGAGTGCACCAGCAAAGGCTTCACCTGCCCGAAATGCGGCAACCATGATGCCTCCCGCGTGTCGGTCACCCGCCGCGTCTGTGGTTACCTCGGCAGCCCGGATGCCCGTCCGTTCAACGCTGGGAAGCAGGAAGAAGTGAAACGCCGCGTTAAGCACCTGGGTAACGGGCAGATCGGTTAATCCCGAGCGGTTTAGCCCCTCACCCCAACCCTCTCCCCACAGGGGAGAGGGAATCGCCCAGTAGTTGTTTTACCATTCGGAAGCCGTTCCCTTTACAAATGCAAAGCACGCCCAACGTTTTCGCAAAGCAATTAACGTCAGAGCAAGGCGGCAAACGAGGGAATCCCCGGGAGCGTACATTAAGTACGTGACCGGGGTGAGTGAGCGCAGCCAACGCGGCTATGGCGTTAATTGAGAAGCGAAAAATGAATTACCATCAATACTATCCCGTTGATATTGTTAATGGCCCCGGCACCCGCTGCACCTTGTTTGTCTCCGGCTGCGTTCACGAATGCCCCGGCTGCTACAACAAGAGCACCTGGCGGCTAAATTCCGGCATGCCGTTTACTACCGAAATGGCCGATCGCATCATTGCCGACCTCAATGACACGCGCGTTAAGCGCCAGGGGATCACGCTTTCCGGCGGCGACCCGCTGCATCCGCAGAACGTGCCGGAGATCCTCAAGCTGGTTCAGCGCATCCGCGCCGAGTGCCCGGGCAAAGATATTTGGGTATGGACCGGCTACAAACTGGACGAACTCAACGCCGCGCAGATGCAGGTGGTGGATTTAATCAACGTGCTGGTTGATGGCAAATTTGTGCAGGATTTAAAAGACCCGGCGCTGATCTGGCGCGGCAGCAGCAACCAGGTTGTGCATTATTTGCGTTAATACCAGCATGTCGCTCATCAGTTAATTTTCACCAGACCACCTTTAATCACCAGCATCCCGCCGCCTTCCACGGTCTGAGTGGCGCTGGCTTTGCTGGTGAGCGTGGCTTTCGCTTCGTGGCTGATGGTGGCGGCTTTCTGGGTCAGCGAGGCTTTCGCTTCACTGGCGATGTTGGTGGCATCCAGCTTCATGCTGCCCGACGCGCTGGCGTTAAGACCCGCCCCGCTCTTGATATCCAACGTTTTGCCGCTCTCCAGCGTTAGCGTACCGCTGACCTTAATCGTCAGATTGCCGTCGACGTTCAGGGTGTAGTTGCCCTTCACCTTATGCGTCTCGTCGCCGTCGATGGCATGTTCCTGATCGCCCTTCACCGTCACGCTGCGTTTATTTTTCACACTCAGAATCTCATCATGGCTAACGGTGGTTTTGCTGTCGTTGAGCACGGTGAGCTGGAAGTCTTTCTGCGCCTGCATCGCCAGCAGTTCGGCGTCTTTTTTGTCGTCGAAGCGCAGTTCGTTAAAGCCTTTTTCGCTATGGGTTTTTATCCCGGACTGGGTTTGATTCGCCGGAAGCGCATAAGGCAAAGCATTCGCGCCGTTGTACACGCAGCCGGTAATGAGCGGCTTATCCGGGTCGCCGTCGATAAAGCTCACCACCACTTCCTGACCGATACGCGGGATAAACTGCGCGCCGAAGCCGTTGCCGCTCCAGGTGGTAGCGACCCGCAGCCAGCAGGAGCTGGTTTCGTGGTTTTTCCCGTCCCTGTCCCACGGGAACTGCACCTTCACTCGCCCCAGATTATCAGTCCAGATCTCTTCGCCGCTTTTGCCGACCACCGTCGCCGTTTGCGTATGCATAATCGGTTTCGGCGTGGCGCACTGCGGGCGATACGGCGTGGCTTTCGGGATGGCGGTAAAGCGGTTGCGGTAAAGTTCACCGTCGTATTCATGGCTGACGGCGATGACCAGCCAGTCGATATTCAGCGCCTTATCGTCGTGATCGTTTAACGTGAACCAGTGCCCTGCCGCCAGCGCCGCGCAGTCGTTTTCGCCAACCAGTTGTTTCGCCTGCGCGAACAGCGCCGCTTTCGGCTGCTCATAGCTGAAATCGCTGGTCTGGAACCCCTGCGAAGTCGCCTGCAAACGCAGCTGCGCCGAACGAATAATGCCGGTTTCCCGTGCGCCGCTTGCTGCGGCCTGATACTTGACTTTTTTATCGCCAGTAATCGGCGGAAAGGCGCTGTTATCATCCGCCAGCACCAGCGTATGCTTGCCCTCCGCATGAGTGAAAAACCAGAAAATCCCCTCCTGCTCCAGCAGCCGCGAGACAAAGTTGAAGTCGCTTTCGTTATATTGCAGGCAGTATTCGCGTTTTGCCGGTTTGGTTTTGAGCTGGAATGTGTAGTCGGTAAAACCACCGTCTTTAAACACCTTCTCGACGATCTCCTGCGCGCTGAGGTTCTGAAAGACGCGGTTATTGCTGGAGAGCGTCAACCACCACAACCACGGGCGCAGGACAAACTGATAGCGATCGGCATTACTGGACGCCGGAAGCTGGTGCGCTTCGGCAATCAGCCCGTCGTAATCGGCGTTGTTTATCGTGGCGGTAAGATGGGTCGCCAGCGCAGTATCAAGGGTTAACGGCGCGGAGCTGGTTCCCGAGACGGTAGCGGTGGTCAGGCCGTTAAGCTGGGAATCGGTCTGGGTGGTCGCAACGGTAAGGCCAGCTAGAGTTGGGGTGGTGAGTTTTATGATGGTGGAATCTGGCATGGGGAATTCCTTTTATTTTTGAGTGGCTTTTAATATTTCTTCATCCGGCACGCGATACACCACCGTGGCCATCCGTGCTAAAAACGCCGGACGAAAATGACGTAATAACTCCTCGCGCAATGCCTCGTTAAACTGCTCGCTATTTAATTCACCCGCAGGCATATCAAGAATTAATTCTGCCCCCACGTTGCTGGTCGCCAGCATTACCGTATTTTTGAAATCAACGATCAGCCCGGAGCCGTCCTCCATTACCCCTTTGTCGAAGACGTTATAAAACGCCTCCAGCACGTCCGGGTGCGCCTTTTCGATTTCGTCGAGCAGCACCACGGAATACGGGCGGCGGCGCACGGCTTCGGTTAACACCCCGCCGCTGCCGTAGCCGACGTATCCTGGCGGTGCGCCTTTCAGCTGGCTGACGGTGTGCGCTTCCTGATATTCGGAAAGGTTGATGGTGATCAGATTGCGTTCGCCACCGTACAGGGCGTCGGCCAGCGCGTAGGCGGTTTCGGTTTTGCCAACGCCGGTCGGCCCTACCAGCAGGAACACGCCGACTGGCTTTTGCGGATCGGTCAGGCCGCTGCGATAGGCGCGCAGTCGCTGGGCGATGGTTTCCAGTGCCGCCTGTTGCCCCATCACCCGCTCGCTCATCCGTGCGACCAGCGTGCGCAGAGCGTGGGCTTCGTCGGTGAGCATCTGCCCGAGCGGGATCCCGGTCCAGCCGCTAATCACCGCCGCCACGGTGGCGGGATCCACGCAGTCCGGCACCAGCGGCACTTCGTCGCGCAGCTGGGCGGCGGCAGTCTCCAGCTTGCCGATCAGCGCCGCGCACTCCACCAGTTCCTGCTCCAGCTCCTCGTCCTCGTCCAGCCGCGCGCTAAGATTCAGCATCCGCTGACGGGCGGCGAGCAGTTCACCAACCCGCTGACGCTCATCCTGCCAGCGTCCTTCTACTTCCCGCGCCTGAAGACGCAATTTATCCGCCTGCACTTCCAGCTCGCACAACCGGTCATGATGATCGACGCCCACCAGCAGCTCGCGGTTCAGGCGTTCACTCTCTTCTTCGATAGCCGCCTGATGCTGACGGATCTCCTCAAGCTGGGGCGGGATGTTATGCTGCACCAACGCCACCCGCGCACAGGCGGTGTCGAGCACGCTGATGGCTTTATCCGGCAGCTGACGTCCGGAGATGTAGCGCTGGGAGAGTCGCACCGCCTCGCGAATAGCGGTATCGAGGATCTGCACCCCGTGGTGCGCCTCGAGCTTATCGGCCACCGCCCGCAGCATGACCACTGCGCTGTTCTCATCCGGCTCTTCAATCTGGATGCGCTGAAAACGCCGGTCCAGCGCCGGGTCTTTCTCGAAGTATTTTTTGTACTCCTGCCAGGTGGTGGCGGCGATGGTACGCAGTTCCCCGCGCGCCAGCGCTGGTTTCAGCAGGTTGGCGGCGTCGCTGCCGCCCTCGGCGCCGCCCGCGCCAATCAGGGTGTGGGCCTCGTCAATAAACAGAATAATCGGCTGTGGGGATTTTTTTACCGCCTCGATCACCCCTTTAAGCCGCTGCTCAAATTCGCCCTTTACGCCCGCCCCGGCCTGCAATAAGCCGAGATCGAGCGCCAGCAGGGCCACATCGCGCAGTGGCGGCGGCACGCTGCCTTCGGCGATGCGTCGCGCCAGCCCCTCAGCGACGGCGGTTTTTCCCACGCCTGGCGCGCCCACCAAGATCGGGTTGTTTTGCCTGCGGCGCAGCAGGATGTCGATACACTGGCGGATCTCCGCATCGCGCCCAATGATCGGATCGATCACCCCTTCCCGCGCGTCCCGGGTCAGATCGTGGGTGTATTGATCCAGCACGCCGCCTTCACGCTCCGGGTTTTCTCCCGTATGCGTGTCGCTTGATTCTTCAACGGAGCCACGACACCAGCTCTGCCACTGGCTTTCCAGCGTTCCCACCGGGAGCTGCAACAGCAGCGGCATCCCTTGCGCCAACTGGGCGCGCAGACGTTCTCGGGTGAGTAAGGCTTGCAGCAACAACGCTGAACGGACCTTCAACAGGCGCTGGAAAGCCGCCAACAAAACCGCACCTTCCAGTAATTCCAGCAGTTGCACGGAAAACACCGGCATCCGCGTGCAGCCGGATTTGAACTGCGCCTGGGTGCTGCGGATCTCCTCACGCAACTTGTCGACGGAAATCGCCGCGCTACTCAGGCAATACGCCAGGTCGCAGTGTTCATCATCCAGTAACGCCAGCAGCAAATGTGCCGGCTCAACGAACCAGTGTCCCTGCGCCCGGCTGCGTTCGGCGGCCTGCTCCAGCGCACGAAAGCAAACTGGATTGAGTCGTTGTACCAGCGCTTTTAAATCCATTTTTGATTCTCCTCAAGATGCTGTTGGCGGCGGATGACTTCACCATCAGCGACCTTTCTGGTCCATCGCCATATCCCAGACGGAAGAGCTGGTTCCCTGCTGGGTACCTGCCGATTTCTGAGCGGTGATTTCCCATTTGATTTTGGTAAAGTTCAGCGACATCGTTTCGACCGGCTTGCCGCCGGAACCACCGCTAACGCTCAGATGTGAGATAACAACGTTCATTAGGGTATACACGATAAACGGCAGCATTTTTCCGTCATCATTACGGCACAACGTCAGCACAGCCTCTTTAATCATTTTCCCGCAACAGCAGTACTCATTGAGTCTCGGCGTGGAGAGATCGATAAATTTGGTCAGCGACATTTCACCAACATGCGCTCGCCCAGAGGTGCGCTCAGTGTTACTGACGTCGTTGGTAACCTGCATCGCCACGTTATGGCTGAAGGACATTATTTCTATCTGATCTTTAAATCCATCAGCCTGGCTTTCGCCTTTAATGTCATCGCTCAGCTTTAAAAAAATCGCATCCATGGTTTATCTCCTTACTTGATCAGATGGGGATGTCGATTGGCTGGATATACCCGTCATACTTCAAGTTGCTTATGTGTTGGCTACGTGCGCTCACCCCAGTCACATAGTTATCTATGCTCCTGGGGACTTACGCCCTTGCCGCCTTTAAGCAACTCGAATTATTTAGGGTATGAATCAGCTAAAAGCCCACCATCAACGGAAGTTCTTTTTCTTAATAATGCTACCTATTCTCCTGGCTCAGATTATTTTTATGCACAGATTCCTAATGCAGCTGAGTTTATGCTGAATGTTCTCTGCATATTTAATATATTTTTAATGCAATAGTATTCCTTATGCTACTTCTGTCGTATTCTCATTCCCCAAAACAATATTTACGAATAGTTATATGCAATATAAAAAACACAACAAAAAATAAATATCAACTTTATTTTTCACTTTTCACACCAAATCAATACATTTGATAAAAATCAATTAACCAAAAATTAACCAATGAAAATCAATAACATAACCAAAAGAAAATCAAAATAATTATATTTACAAGCAAAATCATTCACCAAATCAATTTATGATATGTTAAAATTTTTATTCTGTAATATGTAATGAATAATGATTTGAATCAAAAAACAAACTACCGTCATTAATTATCTTCTTTATAGTGACATTCCCCTAAATAAATCAGAGAGATATTAAAAGAATTTCACATATCGCCAGAATAATATCTCTCATTTTTTTAATTTTACTGAATAGCCGCTTTTCATTCTGGCAAAACTGCTTTCCGAACAGGAATAATCAGGAGGAAAACGATGGAGCATCTTCAGGCATTACTGGCCCCCATCCGGGCGGATAACCCATGCGGCGACTCCATCCGTTATTCACCGGAGTTCGACCGGCTGGTCACCGCCCGACAGCAGGATGACGAAACGCTGCCCACAGGCGTCTGGCAAAGTCCTCCCCGGCGTGCGAACTGGGAAGAAGTTGCACAAATCGCCACTATGCTGACGGAGACGCTCAGTAAAGATCTGGTGGTCATGAGCTGGCTGGGCGAAGCGTGGATCAAGATTCACGGCTTAGCCGCTCTGCCCAATGCGCTGGCCCTGGTGACTTTGGCGCTGGAGCGCTACCCGGTGGAGTTGCATCCACAAATTAAAGAGGGTGACTATGATTATCGCGCCGCCCCGCTGTGCTGGATGGCGCAGCATTATACCGTATATGGACACCTCCCGTGATGCAAGCTATTTTTTGTGTGAGTCACCAGGGTAAGTTGCGTTCGTATATCCGGCCTCTCTTTCGGTACCGTCGTACCCGGGCCATGATGTGTTCTGCGCACCTGCTTCCTTTCGGGCTATCGGCTTTGCTTCGCAGGGAGCCTTCGGACAGGCCGGATTTCTCAGGTGCTGGTCTTACCGGTTACTCATCACGCTAAATCGCTTCGCAATCTCACGACAGGGTTACTGCTCTTTTTACTGCATGGCTCACGGGGCGTCGGTTAACCGGCGACCCGTGAGCCATGGTAATCTTCTCCGCGACTCATCACCGCCCACGCTATCCGCACATTCTTGTTCGCCAGCGCCACCGTCGCGATATTCCGGTTCCGTCTTTCCGCCACCGACTGCAGCCACTGGCTCCGCCGGTCTTCTTTGCCTGCACATGTCTTCAGAACTGACCGTGCCCCGTGGATGACCAGCGTACGCAGGTAGCTGTCACCCCGCTTGCTGATATGCCCCAGCTGCTGCTTACCGCCGCTTGAGTGCTGCCGGGGAACCAGCCCCACATAAGCCGCCATCTCCCGACCGTTCTTAAACTGCGTCGCGTCACCCAACAACGCCACCATCGCGCTGGCGGTTATCACGCCGATACCTTCTATTTTCATCAGCCGCTGGATGCAGATATCTTCCCGCGCCGCCTCTGCGAGCCGCCGGTCATGCCCCGCCACCCGGTCATCCAGCATCCGCAGCTCTTCGGCCAGCTCGCACAGCAGGCGCATAAACCGGTCATCCCACTGCTCCTGCTGTGACAGTATCTCCGGCAGCGCCTTACGCAACTGGCTGATGCCGACCGGCAGCACCACGCCGAATTCGCCCAGAAAGCCCCGTATCTCGTTGCACAGCGCCGTGCGGCTTTTTATCACTCTGGCCCGCACGCGATGCTCCGCCTGAAGGGTCTGCTGGCGCTC
The DNA here is from genome assembly GCF_013705725.1 of Klebsiella sp. RHBSTW-00484. Classification (NCBI taxonomy): domain Bacteria; kingdom Pseudomonadati; phylum Pseudomonadota; class Gammaproteobacteria; order Enterobacterales; family Enterobacteriaceae; genus Klebsiella; species Klebsiella sp. RHBSTW-00484. The sequence continues at coordinate 5,515,987 of NZ_CP055481.1, forward strand.
TGTCTTAACCGCGACGAAGCGCATGGCGGGGCGGCTGATGGCTTCACAGATGGCTTCGGCATCGTTGGCATCATTCTTGTTGCCTTTGAGGTAAGGCTTGACGAATTTCGGGGGAATAATGCGCACGGTATGCCCCATGCGGGTGAGTTCGCGGGACCAGTAGTGGGATGATGCGCAGGCTTCAATCCCGATGGTGCAGGGAGCCAGCTGAGAGAAATAAGCGTGCATGTGGGCGCGGCGGAGAGATTTCCGCACGACGACATGTTCATGGTGATCCACAGCATGGATCTGAAAGACATTTTTTGCCAGGTCAAGACCGATACGTTTAATATTCATGGTGGACACCTCCTCCTGTGGACTGCAGGTAACACTTCCAGTCTGGCACGTTCTGATGCCGTAAGGTGGGAGGTGTCCATCACATCGGGCTAGTCACCGAAGCGCCGCTGTTCACCGCCCACGGGGAAAACATGTCTCTGACGCAATGGCAGCAGGGGAAGCTATCCGATGTTCCGTTACCCGGCGCAGACGAGACCTCCATTCAGGCCCTGACGTCCAGCCTGGAGTGGCTCAATCGATTGAATGCTGTCAGCGCAAGTTGGCCCGAAACCTCCGCCCCTTCCTTCAACGTACTGGAGCAAAAAATCAAAACCTGCCTGCAGGCGCTGGGCAGCACAACACCTGAGCAACCGCAGTTTGTTACCCAACAAACCGCACCGACGGTCAGCAACACCGCCGCATTTGCCCATCGTGAGCAGGCGTATCAGATGATTAAACAGGTGGCGGATTATCTGGCACGCACCGAGCCGCACAGCCCGGTGCCGTATTTGCTGTACCGCGCTTTTGCCTGGGGGCACACGCCGCTGCCGGAGCTGCTCTCAGAACTGATTAGCAGCGATGAGCCCACCCGCCGACTGTGGAAACAGCTGGGGGTATTACCATGAGTTGTCCGGGAGTTTGTACCGGCGCATTGTTGCAGTGCTCATTTGGCGCTGTGCCAGGCGTACTGAACGTGTTGCCCGCCAGTCGAACCATCGTCGGTAACATGCCGATGGCGAATATTATGGATAACAAACCATTTGTGAACATTATGCCATTTGGGATGTGCTACAGCATCGCCAATCCGACGGTTGCCGCCGCCACCGCCGCAGCGCTCGGCGTACTGACGCCAATGCCCTGTGTTCCGGCAACGCCCGCACCGTGGATGCCAGGCTCACCTACGGTGCTGGTGGGAAATATGCCCGCCCTCACCGCCCAGTCGCAATTAATCTGCATGTGGGGCGGCGTGATCCAGATTAGCTTTCCGGGGCAGATGACGACGGTCGTGGCGTGATGTTGTGAACGGTGACAGATACGTAAACGTGGCGAAGGGCCGTACGGTAAAAATCAAAACCGGCTGACGCACTCCATCGCCACCGTTTTAAACTCATCAAAACTGCGGGTGGCGGCAAGGCGGGCCATGGCGCGTTCGCGCAGGAAAGTGACGAAAATATCGTAGATCGCCATCGCCTCTTCATACTCGCTTTTGCTGATCGCGAGCAGGAAGATGATATGTGCGGTTTCATCGCCCCAGGCGATGCCGTGCGGCGCAATCACCGTATAGACCACGGTCTTTTTCGCCAGTAGTCCAAGGGCGTGGGGTAACGCAATACCGTCGCCAAGCATGGTGCTGACAATAGCCTCACGCTCCACTACCGAATCATGAAATTCCGCATCAACAAACCCCTCCTGCTGTAGCTGCTGGCACAGGGTGGCAAACAGCGTTTGCTGGTCCATTGGCGTATCAATCACCTGGAAATGAGCTTCATCGAAATACTTGTCCAGCATCCACGGGCGGGTCCTGTCCACCAGCACCAGCTTGCCGATTTGATCGAGCTGATAGTCGGTAGGAAACGGCGCGATGGTCACCACCGGCTTATCTTTTTCGCTGATGCGTACGGTGGAGATCACAAAATCTTCCGCGATCTCTTGTCGTTGCTCATACTCGCGCTGCGACAGGGTAGCGGCGATCTCCAGTTGCGGATACTTACGTTGCAGAATGGCTTCAATCATCCGCACCATCGCGTTGCTGGTATCGCACACCAGCAGCACCTGCGGCTGGCGCTGATAGCCAATATTGTAGTGGCGCTCCAGCCCAACGCCGATATGCAGCACCAGAAAGCCAATCTCATTTTCGCTGATGGCGTAGGGGGTATATTTCCCCCAACTGGACACCGCCGCCAGCGTCATATCCCACGCCATCGGATAGTGCTGCTTGATGTTATCAAGCAGCGGGTTGGGGATCATTATCTGGTAGCGCACGCGGGTAATCATGGTCTTAATATGCGTCAGCAGATCGGCATGCAGTTGGTCGTCGTTCAACAGGTTGTAGTTATATTGCTGATTGATATAACGCAGGATGTAGTTCACCAGCGCTTCATCATCATCAGCGCTGATGGTCCCCGGATCGACGTCCTGTACCTGACGCGCGGCTAAGTGCACGCACAGCCACTCCTCTTCCGCTGGGGCAAGCGGTTTATCCGCCAGTTGCTGCATGGCATTTGCCAGTTCCCGCGCGGCGTCACGAACGTTATGCGCCACATCATCGGCGCTGAAATCCGCCAGCGGATACCCTTCGCTCACGCGGCGCACCACCACTGCGCCGTACAGGCAGACAAAACGCTCGCCCACGTCGGTCAGGCGGATCTGATGGCGGGTCAGCGTCTCTTGCAGTATCTGCTCCAGCCGCTCCGGCACGCCGGGAGTCAGCGCTTCTTCGCTGAGCTGCGGATTCAGCGCTCCCTGCTGCGTCAGCTCCCACAGCAGATCGGTCAGACAGGCGCGAATCGACACTTCGCTGCCAAACAGCTTCATACCGTGGCGTGGACGCGTCTCCAGAGTTAGCTGATAACGCTGAAAACGTTCGCGCACCTCGGCCATGTCGCCTTGCAGCGTCGCCCGGCTAACGAACCACTCATCGGCCAGATCCTCCAGCTTGATGGAGAAGGCCGAAGTCAAAAAGCGCACCAGCAAAAAGTGGATCCGATCTGCCGCTGTGCGCGGAATATGCTGCGCTTTTGGCGCGCTCTCTTCCAGGGTCTGATAGCGCAACGGATCGTTAATGACCAGTTGATAACCGCTGCCGCGGCTAAGCGTAAACTGCGCCCCATAGTGCAACAGCAGCTCGTTCAACGCGGTGATATCAGCGCGTACCGTCCGGGTAGAAACCGACAGCCGCTGCGCCAGCTCATCCTGCGGCAGCGTTTCGTTTTGCAGCAGAGTAAACAGCTGCGCTAAACGTGGATTGGGAAATCGCATGTCGGTTCCTTTTTCTTACGGCTCAGGGTTGAGCAGATATCACCATCTGAGACGGGCTGCCCACCGGGGTATAGTCCGGCGAAAACGTCAGCTTGCCGTCCTTCGGCGCGACGCTAAAACGGGTGATGTTGTCGCTACGCTGATTCATGACGTACAGCCACTGGCCCTGGTTACCCAGAGTTAAGGTGCGCGGATAGTCGCCGCGGGTCCAGATATCCTCCTGATGGCTCAGGCTGCCGTCGGCCATCACCGTAAAGTGGGCGATGCTGTTATGCAGGCGGTTGGCGACGTACAGCTGTTTACCATCCTGACTGAGGACCAGCCCGGCGGCAAAGCTGGTGCCTTTATACTCTTTGGGCAGCGCGGAGACCGTTTTCCCCTCGCGTAGCAGTCCGCTTTGCTTATCAAGGTGATAGAAGGTGAGCGTCGAGGCTTCTTCGTTAATCAACCATAGTCCATCACCCTGCGGTGTAAAGACAAAGTGGCGCGGGCCAGCGCCAGGGGACGACGCGGCGATAAACGGCGGATCGTTCGGTGTCAGCTTGCCGCTGGCGTTATCCATCCGGTATTGGTAGATCCTGTCCAGCCCCAGATCGGTAGAGTAAACATATTTACCGCTGGGATCGGCGGCGATCATATGAGCATGTGGGCCGTTATGATCGCTAATGGCAAAGCTGCCTTCAACGGCTGCTGCTGGACGCTCAGCCCCCGCTGGCCCTTGATCCTGGCGGGTATCTACCGATTCGCCCAGGCTGCCATCTTCTTTTACCGGCAGCACCGCGATGGTACCGCTAACGTAGTTCGCCACCAGTAGATGACGGCTATCGGGAGTCAGGGAGAGATAAACCGGCCCGGCCCCGCCGGAAGCCACCTGATTCAGCTCGCTCAGTTCACCATTGCTGGCGATACGCCACGCCTGCACCACGCCCTTTTCTACTTCGCTGGCGGCGTACAGGGTTTTACCATCTGCTGAGACGGTAAGCTGGGCGAGGTTCGGCTGCTTGCTAACCAGGGTTTTGTCGCGCAGCTCGCCGGTTTGGCTATCGACTGTAAAACGGTATAGACCTTCCCCGTTAGGGTTGTAGGTGCCGACCCAGGCGTAGTGGGTTTGCGCAGCGGCGCTAGCGGCGAGCAGGGACAGTGAAGCAACAAGCAGGTGACGGGCGGTAGGCATGGTGACTCCTTGATGGTTCGGTGAGGGGAGTCCCCTCACCCCGGCCCTCTCCCCAAAGGGGCGAGGGAGAAAACCGAGCGGTCCCCTCTCCCCTTTGGGGAGAGGGTTAGGGTGAGGGGCAATCGACGCTATTTAACTAACTGCTTCGTCATCTCCAGCAACTGACGCACATCTGCCGGACGAGTATTGCCGCTGGCTTTATCGATAATTGAACTGTAGATATGCGGGATAATTTTACTCACCCCTGCGTCCAGCGCAATTTTCAGGATTTCGCCGTAGTTTTCCAGATCGATCCCACCGGTTGGCTCCAGCCAGAAATCATGGCGGGCGCAGGCCTCGGCTACCGCAATAAACTCATCGCGATGCTTTAACCCACCCATCGGGAAGTATTTAATTGAGCTGCCGCCCATATCTTTCAGCAGAGCAATTGCGGTTTCTAGCGGCACAATGCCGTCCGGCGCGCCGCTGCTCAGCGGGCCGGTTGAGATCTTCACCATGCCCGGCGTGCCGGTTGGCGACACCAGACCGTTGACCACGGTTTCGTTCTGCCCCAGCAGCGCACGGCTGGTGCCCACGCCAGTAAAGACCTGATTCACGTGCTGCGGCTGCACCTGACGCGAAATTTCGCTGACCATCGCCGACTGGTTTGGATCGCCCGCCCCCAGCCCCACGGAAAGCGCGTTATCAATCAACTGCGCGTACTCGCGCATATCGGCCACCGCGCTGGCGACATCGGGATAGTTTTTAGAGAGCACGCCGACCAGCACATGACCTTCCGCCGCTTCATAAATGTCGCGAGCATTGTCTTTACTACCCGCCAGCACGTTCAGGCAGACGCGGTCACGGTAAAAGTTAGGGGTCAGTTTCATGCGTTTTTCTCCTGGTTCAGAACCTCAGCGATGCGACGGGAGACAATCTCCAGTTGCTGTGCGTTGACGCTGCGCACATCGGCTTCAATAATCCCTTCGTTAGCTTTATAGCCGCGGAAGTAAATAGCGTATTCACCCTGCTTCAGCGCGTTCACCAGCTCACTGGTGTCCACGCCGGTCACGGCTTCATCAAATTTAATTTCAGCCCGCGCGATATCACGACCGGCACTATCCCAGACGACTCGCGCAGTCACGCCGTTGAGCGTATTGAGTTGGTTAATAAACGGCGTCATCTTCTCCACCATCTCCTCACCGCTCTCTTTGGTCGCCGTCAGGTAGTGTTCGATGGCGCAGGTCAGGCCAAGGATCCCCTCTTTGCCGACCTTCATCGCCCGGCCAATACCCATCGACTGGCGTTTGACCCACTCAACGTACTGAGTTTTGCCAATCACCAGTCCGCTGGTTGGCCCTTCGATGGCCTTCGCGCCGCTGTAAATAACCAGATCCGCACCCGCGCGGTAGTAAGCCTGTAAATCCTCTTCTGCCGCCGCATCAACGATCAGCGGCAGATTATGGAGCCGCGCCACCGCAGCCGCCTGCGCCACGTTGAGCATGCTTTTCTGCACGCAGTGGTGAGATTTGATATACAAAATCGCCGCGGTACGCGGAGTGATCGCCGCCGCCAGCTGTTCGGCGGAACATTCGTTGGCGTAGCCCGCTTCCACCAGCCTGCCGCCGCCCAGCGCCACCATGGTACCCACCGGCGCGCCAAAGTTGACGTTATGGCCTTTCGGCAACACGATTTCGTTGTTTTCAATCGGCGTCACGTGCAGGTTTTCCAGCAGCCAGTCGCTGTCTTTCACCAGCACTGCCGCCACCGACTGGGCAATGCCTGCTGATGCGCAGGAGACGACGGTCGCCCCTTCCACGTCCAGCAGTTTCGCAATGTAAGCTCCCGTTTTATTCACCAGGTCTTTCATCTCGAAGTACTGGTTCATGCCCGCCATCGCGGCTTCAACCACTTCCGGACGCGGAGTAGACACGCCCAGCGCCGTCATGCGCCCGGAGGTATTAATCACCTGTTTTAAATCGTATTTCTCAAAAATCGAAGGCATTTTCCGCGCTCCCTTGTTCGGTCAAATAGCCCTTGCCCGCGCGAATCGCGGCAAGCGGCAGCAGAATCTTGTCGGCCTGAAGACTCTCTTTTTCGGCATCCACCAGCACCGTTGGCGTCTGCGCGAGGGTGAACAGCGTGAGATCGGCGTCATAGCCCACGTCAAGCTGCCCTTTGTGCGCCAGGTGAAGACCGTCGGCGACATTTGCCGTCACGCAGTCGATAACCTGCGGTAGCGACATACCGATAGCGAGGAATTTGGACATCACCAGCGCCAGCGAGCGCACCGGGCCGTCAATACGGTTGCGGCAGTAGATATCGGAGCTGATAGTGTGCGGCAGAATGCCCATCGCAATCGCCCGGCGCGCGACTTCAAAGCTGAAGCTGGCAGTACCGTGACCGACATCGAGGCGCACCCCGCGCTGTAAAGCCCGGGTAATCGAGCTTTTCAGCTCGCCGGACGGCGTCAGGATGCGGTTGGGTTTGCCGTTGTAGCAATGGGTAATAATGTCGCCAGAAGTCAGCAGGTCGGCGATTTCATCGAGGTTCGGCGGATTGTTGCCGATATGCACCATCAGCGGCAGGTCACCATTTTCCTGCTGGATAGCCTTCGCACGCTCCAGCGGCGTAATGCCGTTTTCGCCCACCACGCTGCTGCTCATCCGCGCCTTCAGGCCGACGATGAAATTCGGGTAGCGGTTGACCGCCTGCTTCACCGCATCAGCATCAATATTCGCCATATTGGCCAGTTCGTTCTGGGCGATCAGCCCGACGCGGGAAATATTGAGCAGCGCATAAACCTCGGTCGCCGCTTTGCGGGTTAACTGATAAAAATCGTCAACGTCGTCAGCGCCGGTGCTGCCCGCGTCAACCACGGTGGTCACGCCAGTGGCAATGCCCACGCTGTCCGGCTCATCGTGATAAATCGGTGAGTTCGGGTAGCAGTGGACGTGAGAGTCAATCCAGCCTGCGCTGACGTAATAGTTGCCGTTCAGCTCGACGGTTTTTCGCGAGGGCGCGCTAATCTCGCCCAGCGCCGCGATCTTTCCGTCCCGAATGGCAATATCCGTGATGGTATCGTCAACGAGGCGTGCGCGGCGCAGGAGTAAATCAAACATAGCTATCTCCTGTTAGAGCGGGCGCAACGGCGCCCGCAGGACTTAACTAATCGCAATCGGGAAGAGGGTACCGAGGATCATCGCGCCAAGGATCGCGCCGCCGGTAATCGGCTTCTGCCAGATATAGAACAGCAGCGCGCCCAGCAGAGAACCGATACCGATAGGAATCGATGCGCTCATCGCGCTGAGGATAATCAACGGTCCAAGGAAGCGACCGGAAGCATTACCTGCCCCCATCATGACGTCGGCACCGTAGGTGGAGTCACTCTGGTTGATGGTGAATTTACGCGCCAGAATGATGATGTAGCCAATCGCCAGGCCAATGACCAGACCGGTAACCAGGGAAGCAATAAAGTTGGTCACCGGGAACATGATGCCCGCGCCGAGCAGCAGCGCCGGAACGCCCAGGCCGACACCGGTCTGAATCGCTCCGCCGATATCCAGAATCCCCACCAGCGAGCCTTCAATGATACGAGCGAACAAGAAGCTGGCGCCGAACGCCGCCACCGCGCCGTAGGCTCCGGTATCAATTCCCGCCTTCAGCATCGCCACGAAAGCCACTTCGTTAAACGCGCCGATGCCGTAGAGGTAGTACATATGCGTCCCGGCGAAAACGCCGGAAGAGAGCAGACCAACAAAGATCGGGAACGACCAGTCGGCATACCAAAAACCTTTATTTTGTTCCATTGCGAGGCTCCTGTTATTTACCGCTGAGCGAGTTGTGGATCAGTTCCAGCCAGTTCGGCACGGTCATATGGAAGGATTCAATCATCTTCATATCGAAGCCGCGGAAGAAGCCGCTCAGAACAAACAGCGCGACAATAGCGACCATCATCACCTTAGTGACGCGATGCCAACCGCTCTCTTCCACACCCTTACCAATCAGGATACCCAGCACCAGTCCCGGTACGGCGTTACCCATAATCAGCTGCGCCGCGCCGCCGAAAATCGTCGCCCAGAAGCCCGATTTTTTACCCGCATCAATCGCCGCCAGCCAGAAGATAACCGGCATCACGATGTTCACCAGCAGGTTTGCCGCTGGTACCAACACTTTGACTGCGGTTACCTGCAGCGCTTCCGGTACCGAAGAGGCGGTCAGGTTAAGGAAGGTGACGACAATCATGCCGATGATGCCGCAGGAGATAGCCATCTTCCTCGGATCGTGCAGCGTTTCGCCGACGTTGCGGTTTTTGATCATCAACGCCGCCGCGCCCCAGTTGGGAATAATGCGGTGATCGACGTCCTGAGTGAAGGAGCCTGCTGCGACGGAAGAAGCCCAGGCGTTAAAGAAGAAACCAAGGCCAAAAGAGAAGTGGGAAGCCGGATCGCCTTCACATGAATTCAGCTCGCCCAACGTACGAAATGCGCCCATCCCTTGCGTGGTGGGCGCATGAAACATACGTGCCGCTCCGGCGCCCACGCCGACGCCAACCAGGCCGCCGATGATGAGCGATTTTATTAAAATTATCAGGAACATAATCTGACCCTTTGGTAAAATCAGGTTTGCGTGACGAAATCCACTTTATCGAGATTAATGGCGGTCACGGTGACGGTGACGTTCAGCTCAACGCTGTAGGTCCGTCGTTCACGGCGCAGAAAGATGAACAAGAACGCCTCTTTCCGTACCGCTTCTCGCGCATGAACAACCTCCACATCCTGTGGTTCAATACGCAGTAAGATGTGCGGCGACGTTTTCATTACCGCCGCCTGGACATGGTTCAGAGCATCGGCGAAAGCGCGTGTTTTGCTCTCACCTTTGCCGGTAACGCTCACCGTGGTGGTGAATTGCTCTTTCATACTCACACGCCGTATTTCTTCTTCCAGGCTTCAACCAGGCGCTCGCCCAGCTCTTCTTTATCCATAAAGCCGAAGCCCAGAACGTTGTAACCTTCGTTGATAGCGGTGACGCCCTCATCAACGGAACGCATGCCATATTTTGCTTTGTAGCCGTGTTTATTCTGTGCGGTGATAGCTCCTGCTCCGCCGCTGCCGCAGAAGGAGATACCGAAAGTGGCGTTTTCGGCTTTCATCATGTCGCCCAGTTTCATATCCGCGGCGACGCCCGGTACTACAACGGCACGAGCACCGGCTTTTTCCGCACCTGCGGCAACTTTTTGTCCTTTACCCAGGCGATCGCCAATGACTACGGTGATTTGTTCCATGTTTTGCTCCTTACAGGTTTTCTTTTGCGACTTCGAAGTGGACGGACAGCAGCCAGGCTTCTTCATCTGGCAGATTGCCGAACTTCGCGACCACTTCGCGGGCCAGCATCATTGAATCTTCTGAAATCTCGTCGAACAGGCTGGCATCCACGTCCGGCAGCGGCTCGCCGCTGATTGACCGATGGGCCATCGCCCGCACGTGGGAAGTCAGCATTTGCTCCTGAACGTCGTTGGGGACGATATTGCGGCGGCTTAACAGTGCGAAGACCTGCTGCAGCATCTCGTCGGCCAGCCTTTCGGTTAGCGTGGCCTGCTCCTCTGGGACGTGTGTTACCGCTCCGTTATTCACTTGAATTACCCCGTTGATGTCTCTGGGGATAACACTAATGCCAGGGAGAAAGAGTTTGTAGCGAGTTGTTTTCCACTTCGAAGTGGAAAGGAAGAAGGCAGGCGTGATCCATTTCACATAGTTATAGTGAATGCATTAATTTCAATGAATGCGCGTGATGAATATCACGAAATCATCAGTGTCACAGTGGCGAAAACGGGTATGCAGGAAAAGCGAAAAATGTGATGGTGATAAACTTTTAGGCTAAACAGAATGCGGGAGACATCGGCTGACGCCTCCCGGGAAGAGAAATTAACGGTACTTCTTGTGGTACTCATTGCGGGTGGTTTTAAACTCTTCCGCTGTGGCCTGGGCCTCTTTGACTTTGCCTTCGTCCGCCAGCTTCAGCGCGCCATCGATCTGGCCGATTAGCACATCAAAACCGTGGCGATAGTCTTTCATTTCCGCGCTGTCAGAAGCTTTACCTTCCAGCTTCGGTGGCGTCTCTTTCTGCGCGTCTACCGCCGCAGTACGCATCTTGTTCAGCGCGGCTTTCAGCTCACCGGCATCTGAGGTTTTTTGCACCACTTGCAGGTTCTCAGCAAGGGTATCCATGTCTTCGCCCAGATCGGCAAAAGCCGATGCCGAACCGAGCGCAAAAGCCGATACAGCCAGCATCGTTAATAGTTTTTTACGCATTGCTCACTTCCTTTTTTATTATTTAAGGGCCTACCCTAGTAGGCGTTATTGTCGCAGGCAGTTTGAACCAGGGCAGCGCGGAAAAACCGGAACGTACACGTAGTACGTGAGGATTTTGAGCACTGCCCTGGTTCAAAATGGCAAGTAAAATAGCCCTAATGGGCCAGGCCCTAAGCACAGGTATTATTGCCCGGCGATCTTCATCTCCGGCAGCAGCACGGAACCACACTGAATGTTGCTGCGCGTTTCGATATCGTCGCCGATGGTCACGATATTACGCCACATATCTTTCAGATTTCCTGCAATGGTTATCTCACTTACAGGATATTGAATTTCGCCGTTTCCTACCCAGAAGCCGGATGCGCCGCGTGAGTAGTCGCCGGTGACGCCGCTAACACCCTGCCCCATCAGCTCAGTCACCACAAGACCGGTGCCCATCTCTTTAAGCAACTTTTCAAAACTCAGGCCACGGCCGTTAATGCGCCAGTTGTAGATCCCGCCCGCGTGGCCGGTGCTCTTCAGCCCCAGCTTGCGCGCGGAATAGTTGGTCAGCAGCCACTGGGTCAACACGCCATCTTTAATAATGTCGCGACGCTCTGTACGCACGCCTTCGCTATCAAACGGGGTGGAAGCCAGCCCTTTCAGCAGATGCGGATGCTCTTCAATGGTCAGCCAGTCTGGCAGGATTTGGCTACCCAGCGCGTCGAGCAGGAAGGTGGATTTACGATAAACCGAGCCGCCGGCAATCGCTCCGACCAGGTGACCAAAAAGCCCGGTCGCCACTTCATTAGCGAAAATCACCGGCGCTTTCATCGTTGACAGTTTACGCGGAGCCAGACGCGACAGGGTGCGGCGGGCGCACTCTTCGCCGACCCACTCTGGCGATTGTAAATCTTCAAGCGCCCGGCCGATGGTGTAGGCGTAATCGCGCTCCATGTCGCCGTTTTCTTCGGCAATCACGCAGCTGGAGAGTGAATGACGAGTTGAGCAGTAGCTTTGCAGCATGCCGTGGCTGTTGCCGAACACTTTAATGCCGTAGTGGCTGTTAAAGCTGCCGCCTTCGGTATTGCTGATGCGTTTATCCGCTTTCAATGCGACCTGCTCTGCACGAGAGGCCAGTTCAATCGCTTCGTCCGGGGAGACTTCCGCCGGGTGGAACAGATCGAGATCCGGAGCCTCAAAAGCCAACAGTTCTTTATCCGCCACGCCCGCGAACGGGTCCGGTGAGGTATAGCGCGCGATATCCAGCGCCGCCTGTACCGTACGGGCAATGGCCTGCGGGCTGAGGTCGGTCGAGGAGGCGCTGCCTTTGCGATTCTGGTGATAAACGGTGATGCCCAGAGCACCATCGCTATTGAATTCTACGTTCTCCACTTCGCCGTAGCGGGTGCTGACGCCAATGCCGGTGGTTTTGCTGACGGAGACTTCAGCCCCGTCGGATTTGCCTGCTGCCAGTTCCAGCGCCGTGGTCACGGCCTCTTCCAGCGTCTTACGCTGTTGTGCAACTTGAGAGATGACTTTCATTGCTAATGCCATAATGTAAGAAGGAGTTAACTGAAGTCTAACAGAGAACCATTTTTCAGTGCGCGCCTTAACTGGTAACATTAGCCTCTTTTTTAAGGAGCCTGAGATGACAAAGCAGCCCGAAGACTGGCTCGACGATGTCCCTGGTGATGACGTCGAAGATGAAGACGATGAAATTATCTGGGTCAGTAAAAGTGAAATTAAGCGCGACGCCGAAGAACTGAAGCGTCTTGGCGCGGAAATGGTAGAGCTTGGGAAAAACGCGCTGGATAAAATCCCGCTGGATACCGACCTGCGCGATGCCATTGAACTCGCCCAACGCATCAAGAAAGAAGGCCGCCGCCGCCAGATGCAGCTGATTGGTAAAATGCTGCGTAACCGCGATGTCGATCCGATTCGCCAGGCGCTGGACAAGCTGAAGAACCGCCACAACCAGCAGGTTGCGCTGTTCCACAAGCTCGAACAGATCCGCGATCGTCTGATTGATAATGGTGATGACGCCGTTGCTGAAGTGCTGAACCTGTGGCCGGACGCCGACCGTCAGCAGCTGCGTTCGCTTATTCGTAACGCCAAAAAAGAGAAAGAAGGCAATAAGCCGCCGAAATCCGCGCGTCTTATCTTCCAGTATCTGCGTGAACTGGCCGAGAGCGAAGGCTAATTCCGAATGACTCCCCCGGGTTAAGGTCTGTGCCTGATCCGGGCGATCAAACCGATCGTACATCTTTTAAAATCGGTTTTAATTTTTCATTTTCATTTAAGATCACTTCTTAATTTAACGTTTATTTCACAAAACCAGTTATCTTTTCCAGACAACCTCTCGATCCCTCTACGCTATCAGCGACTCCGCGATAAATTCAACAACCTGTTTTTATTCGATTAAATAAAAAAATCTTTCTTTAAAACGCCAACGTTACCAGCAGTTTGCTTATCTTTGATCCACCTCTCAAAACGATTTTTGCATTTCATTCATTATTATAATGAAAAATTAATTTCATTAATGCACAAAACAAGAAGTCATACGCAAGCGCACTCTGGCCCAGTCAGTTCTGTTAATTAAAACCAGGCATCTGCAGTGGCGGAAGGTTTGGCGTCATTACAGTAAGGCACATGTTTTACTTAAGAGAATTCAATCCCTTATGGAGAAAACTTATGTCACTCACCACCAGTAATGATGACCTCGACGCGCTGGTCGCCCGGGTACGAAAGGCGCAGCAGGCGTATGCGAACTTTCCTCAGGAGAAAGTCGACAAAATATTCCGCGCTGCCGCTTTAGCCGCCGCTGATGCCCGCATTCCGCTGGCGAAAATGGCGGTCGCCGAGTCCGGCATGGGCATCGTGGAAGATAAAGTGATTAAAAACCACTTCGCGTCTGAATATATCTACAACGCCTATAAAGACGAAAAAACCTGCGGGGTTCTTGGCGAAGACGATGCCTTCGGCACCATGACCATCGCCGAGCCCATTGGGCTGATCTGCGGGATCGTCCCGACTACCAACCCAACTTCTACCGCTATTTTTAAATCGCTGATTAGCCTGAAAACCCGTAACGGCATCGTCTTCTCGCCGCATCCGCGGGCGAAAAACGCCACCAACCGGGCGGCAGAAATTGTGCTGCGCGCCGCAGTCGAGGCCGGTGCACCGCCTGACATCATTGGCTGGATTGATGAACCGACCGTGGATCTGTCCAACCGCCTGATGCACCACCCGGATATCAATCTGATCCTCGCCACCGGCGGACCGGGTATGGTGAAGGCCGCCTACAGCTCGGGTAAACCGGCCATTGGCGTCGGTGCAGGTAACACCCCGGTGGTCATTGATGAAACCGCTGATGTAAAACGCGCGGTGGCCTCCATTCTGATGTCCAAAACCTTCGATAACGGCGTGATCTGCGCCTCCGAACAGTCGGTGGTGGTGGTCGATACCGTCTATAACGCGGTGCGCGAGCGTTTCGCCAGCCACGGCGGCTATTTGTTACAGGGAAAAGAGCTGAAAGCGGTTCAGGGGATCCTGCTGAAAAACGGCGCGCTAAACGCGGCGATTGTCGGGCAGTCGGCGGTTAAAATTGCCGAAATGGCCGGGATCAGCGTGCCTGCCGATACCAAAATTCTGATTGGTGAAGTTAAAGTTATCGACGACAGCGAGCCTTTTGCTCATGAAAAGCTCTCCCCGACGCTGGCCATGTACCGGGCAAAAGATTTCGCCGACGCCGTAGAAAAAGCGGTGAAGCTGGTCGATATGGGCGGCATCGGCCACACCTCTTGCCTCTATACCGACCAGGATAACCAGGCCGCGCGGGTGATGACCTTTGGCGAAAAAATGAAAACCGCGCGCATCCTGATTAACACCCCGACCTCCCACGGCGGCATTGGCGATCTCTATAACTTTAGTCTCGCACCTTCCCTGACCCTGGGCTGCGGCTCCTGGGGCGGTAACTCTATCTCGGAAAACGTCGGGCCGAAGCATCTGATCAACAAGAAAACCGTGGCAAAGCGAGCTGAAAATATGCTGTGGCATAAACTTCCGAAATCCATCTATTTCCGCCGCGGCTCTCTGCCCATCGCGCTGGATGAAGTGATCACCGATGGCCATAAGCGCGCGCTGATCGTCACCGACCGCTTCCTGTTCAACAACGGTTACGCGGACCAGATCACCTCGGTGCTGAAAGCGGCGGGCGTCGAAACCGAAGTCTTCTTTGAAGTGGAAGCCGACCCGACGCTGACCATCGTGCGCAAAGGCGCAGAGCTGGCTAACTCCTTCAAGCCCGACGTCATCATCGCCCTGGGCGGCGGCTCGCCGATGGATGCGGCGAAAATCATGTGGGTGATGTACGAGCATCCGGAAACCCACTTTGAAGAGCTGGCACTGCGCTTTATGGATATCCGCAAGCGTATCTACACCTTCCCGAAAATGGGCGTCAAAGCCCGGATGGTGGCGATCACCACCACTTCCGGTACCGGCTCCGAAGTCACGCCGTTTGCGGTGGTGACCGACGATACCACCGGGCAGAAATATCCGCTGGCGGACTACGCCCTGACCCCGGATATGGCGATTGTCGATGCTAACCTGGTAATGGATATGCCGAAGTCCCTGTGCGCCTTCGGCGGCCTGGATGCGGTGACCCACGCTATCGAAGCCTATGTTTCCGTGCTGGCCTCCGAGTTCTCCGATGGCCAGGCGCTACAGGCGCTGAAGCTGCTGAAAGCGTACCTGCCGGCCTCTTACCATGAAGGCTCGAAAAACCCGGTGGCCCGCGAGCGCGTCCATAATGCGGCAACCATCGCCGGGATCGCCTTTGCTAACGCCTTCCTTGGGGTGTGCCACTCCATGGCGCACAAGCTGGGCTCGCAGTTCCACATTCCGCACGGTCTGGCGAATGCGCTGATGATCTGCAACGTCATCCGCTATAACGCCAACGACAACCCGACCAAGCAAACGGCTTTCAGCCAGTACGACCGTCCACAGGCCCGCCGTCGGTACGCAGAGATTGCCGATCATTTAGGCCTGAGCGCGCCGGGAGACCGCACCGCGGCGAAAATCGAGAAGCTGCTGGCGTGGCTGGAGAGCATCAAAGCCGAGCTGGGCATTCCGAAATCGATCCGCGAGGCGGGCGTGCAGGAAGGCGATTTCCTCGCCCACGTCGATAAGCTGTCCGAAGACGCCTTCGATGACCAGTGCACCGGCGCCAACCCACGCTATCCGCTGATTTCTGAATTGAAACAGCTGCTGTTAGACAGCTACTACGGAAATAAATACGAGGAAAAATTACCGGCCGCTGCCGCAGAAAAGCCCAGCAAAGCGGAGGCCGTCGCGCAGAAATAATCAGTTAATCAACATTCAAAAGAGTGGCTGACCCGGCGGTAAGTGATTACCGCCGCTCAGAGCCAGATTTTTAGAGAGAGTCGAAAGATATCATCATGGAGAAAAATATGACTACTGTACCAAGATTGAAATATTTCGTTGATGGTCAATGGCGCGTTTCGCAGACCGAACGCTATATGGACGTCTATAACCCAAGCACCGGCGAAGTCATGGCTCAAGCCCCCTGCTGCACCGAGCAAGAAGTGCTGGATGCCGTTGCTGCGGCCCGCAAAGCCTTCCCGGCGTGGTCAGATACTCCGGCGATTAAACGCTCGCAAATTATGTTCCGCGTTCGCGAATTATTAATGCAGCATCAAGAACGCTTAACCGAGCTGGTGGCAAAAGAAAACGGTAAAGCCTGGGGCGATGCCCAGGGCGACGTCTTAAAAGCGAAAGAAGGCACCGAGCTGGCTTGTTCTATCCCCACGCTGCTGGCGGGTGAAAACCTGATGGATGCTTCCGCCGGTATTGACACCAACCTGTACCGCGAACCGATTGGCGTGTTCGCTGGTATTGTGCCGTTTAACTTCCCGGCGATGATCCCGATGGGATGGATGGCGCCATTATGCGTCGCTTCCGGTAACACCATGGTCATTAAAGCCGCCAGCATGACGCCGATGACCTGTATGGAAATCACCAAACTCTATCAGGAAGCGGGCGTGCCGGATGGGGTTATCAACGTCGTGACCTGTTCACGTAATGAAGCCGATATTCTGCTGACCCATCCAGACGTTAACGGCGTCTCCTTCGTCGGATCCACCTCCGTGGGCCTACACGTTTACTCCAAAGCCGCCGCCCATGGCAAACGCGTCCAGGCGCTATGCGAAGCAAAAAACCACGCGCTGGTGCTGGCTGACGCGCCGATTAACCGCACCGCCGCAGGGATTATCAACGCCGCTTTCGGCTGCGCGGGCGAGCGCTGCATGGCGCTGCCGGTCGTCGTGGTGCAGGAAGAGATTGCCGATAAGCTGATTGCCGCCGTCGTCGAAAAAGCCAAACAGCTGAAAATCGGCCCCGGGTATCTGCACGATACCGATATGGGTCCGGTGATTTCCAAAGATCACAAACAGTCGGTTATCAATTGGATTAATAAAGGCATCGAAGAAGGCGCGAAGCTGGTGCTTGATGGTCGCAATACCACGGTACCGGGCCTGGAAAAGGGCTTTTACGTTGGTCCAACCGTGCTGGATCATGTGACCGAAGAGATGAGCGTCGGGACCCAGGAAATCTTCGGGCCAGTGCTGTGCTTTAAACGGGTGAAAACCTTCGAAGAAGGTCTGCAGTTAATGAACAATAACCCGTTCGCCAACGGTTCGGTTATTTTCACCCAAAGCGGCTACTACGCACGTGAATTCCAGAAACGCACCCACGGCGGCATGGTGGGAATTAACGTTGGTATCCCAGTACCGGTTGGCGTGTTCCCGTTCTCAGGCCATAAACAGTCGTTCTTCGGCGACCTGCACTGCCTGGGCAAAGACGGCGTGCGTTTCTATACCGAATCAAAATGCGTGACCTCGCGCTGGTTTGATGAAGAAGAAGCAAAACGCGAAAAAGTCGACTCCTGGGACGGTACGATTTAATCGGAAATATAAATATTATCCTAAATAATTCAAGTTGCCGGGAAGCCAGCACACCAGTAGCTTGAAGTATGACTAGTATAACTCCCTCCAGATATTGCTGAGGCAATATCTGGAGTAATACTCAGAATTTTTTACTCTGCATTTATCGTTTGAATATTAATGAACAATGCATACTAAAAAATTTCAATATTAAACTGGAGTTTCCTATGACCCTTTCATTCTCAATTCCACGCAGTATTATTTATGGCGAAGATGCTTTAGAACATCTGTCGACGCTGAGCGGAAAAAAAGCCGCATTAGTCACCGGCGGAAGTTCAATGAAGCGATTTGGTTTTCTGGATAAAGCCATCGGCGAACTAAATAAAGCGGGTATGGAATGCATTGTTATCGATAATGTCGAGCCCAACCCGTCCATTAAAACCGTCTGGCGCGGCGCAAAAGAGATGCTGGCGTTCGAACCGGACTGGATTGTGGCGATTGGCGGCGGCTCCGCGCTGGATGCCGCCAAGGTGATGTGGTGTTTCTATGAGCACCCAGAGCTGAAGTTTGAAGACATTATCCCCGTCGGCTCCATGCCGCCGCTACGTAACAAAGCCCGGTTTGTAGCCATTCCCTCCACCAGCGGCAGCGCCTCTGAAATCACCGCATTCTCGGTGATTACCGATACGGCGAATCATATTAAATACCCCATTGTTGCCGCCGACCTGGTGCCGGATATCGCCATCCTCGACCCGACGATCCCTGCCAAAATGCCGCCGCACGTTACCGCTCATACCGGGATGGACGTCATGACCCATGCGCTCGAAGCTTATGTGTCCACTGCAGCCAACTCGTTTACCGATCCCTATGCCGTCGAGGCCATTCGTCTGGTGTTTGAGCATCTGGAAACCGCATACCGCTCACCTGATGATTTAAACGCGCGTATGCATATGCATAATGCCTCTGCGCTGGCGGGGATTGCCTTTACTAACGCATCATTAGGGTTAGTGCATTCGATGGCGCATAAAATAGGTGGTGAATTTGGTATTACCCATGGCCTGGCAAACGCCATTATGTTGCCTTATATCATCCAATATAATGCGAAGTTCACTAAAAAATATCGCCAGCTGGAAGAGGCCTTAGGAATAAATAATTTGATTGAGGCGCTCAATGAGCTGAATAAGCGTCTGGGCATTCCGAAAACGTTAAGTCAATGTGATGAAGTTGAGATCAATGAAGTCACCTTCGTTAATGTACTCGACAGAATGAGCGGTAATGCCGTTGACGATCCGTGCACGTTAACTAACCCTAATTATCCTTCAGTTCAGGATGTGAAGGGTTTATATACCAAAGCATTTTACGGCGCATGATGTTCATCGCACCCTTTTTTTAAGATAAAAAGTCGTTAAAGAAGGCCGCATGGGTAACCAGATCCCCTGCGGCCTTCTTGTTTCTGTAAGCATATAACATCCCACGCAAAATCAAAGCTGAATCGTTAAAGCTAAAATTGATTAAATTCACATAATTTTTAGTAACAACACATTGTTGTTACCGATTAAAGCGATCCATTCCTCATTTGCAAATATGAAATAGCGTGTTTTCTCACCAGGTGAGGCACTTCACATTTTCATCATCCACTTGCCACTAAATTCCTTACATCAGAAACACAATCGATTCAGCAAAAGGAATGAAAAATGAAAAAGACATTAGCTTTGACAGCAATTGCGATGCTTATCTCTGCGCCAGCCATGGCTAAAACGTGGGTGCTGACAAGCGCTGAAAGCGGCATGGATAAAGGAAACTGGCAGATAACCAGCGACCAGCTGAAGATTAAAGATCATCATTTCAGCATCGAGCAAAAAGTCCTTCACGGCGGTAAACAAGAAGGCAGCAAAATCCTGGTAATCCACAGCAAAGACGGCCTGACTATCACTCTAAGCCCAACTCGCGGCATGAACTTGCTGAAAATCGAAGGATTCGGTTCACGAATGGGTTGGGATTCGCCAGTGAAAGAGGTGGTCAACCCGGCCTTTATTAACCTCGAAAGCCGCAACGGTCTGGGATGGCTGGAAGGTTTCAATGAGATGATGGTGCGCTGCGGCTACGAATGGACCGGTCACCCGGTGACTGCTGATGGGCAGATTTATACCCTGCATGGCAAAGTCGGTAATACGCCCGCCTCACAGGTGGAAGTTGAAGTGGCAGATACCGCGCCGTATGAAATCCGCATTCGCGGACTGGTGAAAGAGAGCACTTTCAAGAAAGCAGATTTGCAGACCATGACCGAGCTGCGCTATGTGCCCGGCAGCAACAGCTTCAGCCTGCATGATGTGTTAACCAACCATGCCGACTATCCGCATGACTATCAAATTATCTACCACAGCAACTTCGGTAAGCCGATCCTCGAAGAGGGCGCGCGATTCCTGGCACCGATAGCCAGCATCAGTCCGTTCAAT
Source organism: Klebsiella sp. RHBSTW-00484 (assembly GCF_013705725.1). Taxonomy (NCBI): domain Bacteria; kingdom Pseudomonadati; phylum Pseudomonadota; class Gammaproteobacteria; order Enterobacterales; family Enterobacteriaceae; genus Klebsiella; species Klebsiella sp. RHBSTW-00484. Next base: position 5,536,142 of record NZ_CP055481.1, read on the forward strand.
GATTATGCCAAAGCCGGTTTAAAAACGTGGCAAACCTATGCCGGTCCGACTAAAGATTTCGATGAAATGGTGTTTAATATGCAGCCGCTAGCGGACGAGAATCACCAGACGCTAGCTGCAGTGGTCAATAAAGCCGGAGATAAAGGGGCATCGATTCAGTTTGATACCCGCCAGCTGCCAGTGCTGACGCTGTGGAAAAATACCGATACCGAGAAACAGGGCTACGTCACCGGTATTGAGCCGGGCACCAGCTACGCCTATCCGGTAACCATTGAGCGTGAACAGAAACGCGTTAAGCAGCTTCAGCCTGGGGCCAGCACCCAATTTGACCTGACCTATACACTGCTGCACAGCAGCGAGCAGGTGGCCGACGTTGAGAAGAGAATTGCGGCGATTCAGGGCGACACCAAAGTGGCAGAAAACGAAACGCCGATCGCGAAGGAGTGATTTCGCTCCTGAGTATGTCCCGGGTTGCGGCGTAAACGCCTTACCCGGGCTACCAAACCTGCAGACGGCTGTAAACCCGTAGCCCGGCTAAGCGCAGCGCGAGCCGGGGAGAAAGTAGCGCCGGGGCATCAGAACAGGCTTTATCCCGGAAGCGATGCTGCGCATCTGTCCGGGCTACAGAACCGTGACTGCACCAACCTGATCCATGACCACCTGACGCAAATCCTGCGCAAAGCGCTGATACTGCACCTCATCAATCGGCTGCGGATAACTCAACACAATCAACTCATGATCGGCTATCCCTTGATGATAGGTCGGGTGGCTATGTGACCAGGTATTCGCGTAAAAGCCCATCGTTTCATAGAAGCGCAGGCGCTTATGGGCTATCTCGCTGGTCAGCGGATCAATTTCCAGAATAGTTAGCGGTTCACGTTTGAGGATTTCAGCCAATAGCTGCTTGCCGTAGCCGCGCGAGCGCAGCGTATCGTCAATAGCCAGATGCTCAATATAGCTGTAATCGGCAAAACGCCAGCAACCGCTCAGCCCGATAAACAACGCGTCGTCAAACCAGGCTTCCAGCACATAATTCTGATTGTGAAGCGCCTGCAGTTTAGCATCGGCTTCACGTTGTTCATGCCACGGAAACGCCCGACAGTACAACGCATCGAGCGCGGGAAAATGAGCGGAATTGGGGGAGGTCACTCTTTCAGAGATCAACATGACAGCTCCTGGTCACAAAAGACAGCTGCCCTCGCGTGGAGGGCAGCCAAACGAAGCGTATTGCTTACTCGGTCGCGGCGGCTTTTTGAGCCAGTTTATCCAGCAGCTTCTGATGGATACCGCCAAAACCGCCGTTACTCATCACCAGGATGTGATCACCCGGATGCGCCGTTTTGACAATCATATCCACCAGCGTATCAACATCAGCGCTCCAGTGGGCAGGCTGTATGCAGGCATCGGCAACTTCAGCCACCAGCCACGGAATATGCTGCGGCTGCAGCAGGAAGACTTCATCTGCACGCCCGAGAGACGGTGCCAGATCGTCTTTGCTAAGCCCCATCTTCATCGTGTTGGAACGCGGCTCAAGCACGGCAAGAATACGCGCAGTGCCGCCGACCTTACCGCGTAATGCCTGCAGGGTCGCCAGAATCGCCGTCGGATGGTGGGCAAAGTCGTCATATACGGTAACGCCGTTGGCTTCGCCGCGCAGCTCCAGGCGACGACGGGCATTGATAAAGCTGCCCAACGCATTGGCCGCGTCAGCAGGCAGCACGCCCACATGACGGGCGGCGGCAATCGCCATCAGGCCGTTATGCATATTATGCTCTCCGACCAGCGCCCACTTCACTTCCCCCACTTTCTCGCCGTCCAACCACACTTCCCATGAGGAAGCATCGGTGGTGAGTTTTTTCGCCTGCCAGTGGCCCTGCTCGCCAACCAGCTCCTGCTCGCTCCAGCAGCCCATCGCCATCGTCTGTTTCAGATTGATGTCGTTTTCCGGCAGGATAATTTTGCCTTTGCCCGGCACGATGCGCACCAGGTGATGGAACTGTTTCTGAATCGCTTTCAGGTCGTCAAAAATATCCGCATGATCAAACTCAAGGTTGTTGAGAATCAGCGTGCGCGGGCAGTAATGAACAAACTTGGAGCGTTTATCAAAGAAAGCGCAGTCGTATTCATCGGCTTCAATCACGAAGAATGGGCTGTCGCCAAGTCGCGCGGAAACATCAAAGTTACCCGGTACGCCGCCGATGACAAATCCCGGCTTATAGCCGCAGACTTCGAGGATCCAGGTCGCCATTCCGGCAGTGGTGGTTTTTCCGTGCGTCCCGGCTACCGCCAGCACCCAGCGATCGCGCAGCACGAAATCGTGCAGCCACTGCGGCCCGGACATGTACGGAATGTTGTTTTCCAGCACCGCTTCCACGCATGGATTTCCGCGCGTCATCGCGTTACCGATGATCACCAGATCCGGCTGAGGATCCAGCTGGCTGGCATCATATCCTTGAATTAACTCAATCCCCTGGTTTTCCAGCAGAGTACTCATTGGCGGATAAACATTCGCATCCGACCCCGTTACCTCATGACCGAGGGAACGCGCCAGCATCGCCAGCCCCCCCATAAACGTGCCACAGATTCCTAAAATATGAATGCGCATTCGTCACTTCCTTCTCTAATCTGAAGCACAGTTTACCGGGATGTGGGGGGGGAAAGAAATGCATTTCAGGCGAATCCGTATTTTGCTGGCGCGATTCACCTGTGCGAGATTTTTTTATTCTTTGTTAAGATTGTTGCGTTCGTTTTACTTCACATAAACATGCAGGGAACGGGTTATGAAAACGTTAGGTGAATTTATTGTCGAAAAGCAGCACGAGTTCTCTCACGCGACTGGCGAGCTGACTTCATTATTATCGGCAATAAAGTTAGGCGCCAAGATCATCCACCGCGATATCAACAAGGCCGGTCTGGTCGATATCCTGGGTGCCAGCGGTGCTGAAAACGTTCAGGGCGAGGTGCAGCAAAAACTCGACCTGTTTGCGAATGAAAAATTAAAAGCAGCACTGAAAGCACGCGATATTGTCGCCGGGATCGCCTCCGAAGAAGAAGATGAAATCGTCGTCTTTGAAGGGTGTGAACACGCTAAATACGTGGTACTGATGGACCCTCTGGATGGTTCCTCTAACATCGACGTTAACGTCTCCGTCGGAACGATTTTCTCTATCTACCGCCGCGTCACGCCGGTAGGTACGCCTGTTACCGAAGAAGATTTTCTGCAACCGGGCAGCAAACAGGTCGCTGCGGGCTATGTGGTTTACGGTTCATCGACCATGTTGGTCTATACCACCGGCTGCGGCGTTCACGCCTTCACCTATGACCCGTCTCTTGGCGTCTTCTGCCTGTCCCAGGAGCGCATGCGCTTCCCGGCAAAAGGCAACACCTACTCCATCAACGAAGGTAACTACATCAAGTTCCCGATGGGTGTGAAGAAGTACATTAAATATTGCCAGGAAGAAGATATCGGCACCCAGCGCCCGTACACCTCGCGCTATATCGGCTCTCTGGTGGCGGATTTCCACCGCAACCTGCTAAAAGGCGGCATCTATCTCTACCCAAGCACCGCCAGTCACCCGGACGGTAAGCTACGTCTGCTGTACGAATGCAACCCGATGGCGTTCCTTGCAGAACAGGCGGGCGGCAAGGCCAGCGACGGTAAAGAGCGCATTCTGGATATCATCCCGGAAAGCCTGCACCAACGCCGTTCCTTCTTCGTCGGCAACAACCATATGGTTGAAGACGTTGAGAACTTAATTAAAGAGTTCCCGGACGCGTAAGACCCCTCTTCCCCTCCCACCATTCGGGAGGGGATATTTACTCTCAGTGCCCTACCCTTGTAACCGGCGAGCTCTGTCGATTCTCCCACAGCACCGTCAGGCCGCGCTGAAGCGCAATAAAGACAAACAGCAGGATCCCGATGGCGATTTTGGTCCACCATGAACTCAGGGTGCCGTCGAAGTTAATGTACGTCTGAATCAGCCCCTGAATCGCCACACCAAACAGCGTGCCCAGCACCGTCCCCACGCCACCACTTAACAGCGTGCCACCAATAACCACCGAAGCAATGGCGTCCAGTTCAACGCCAACGCCCGCCAGCGCATAGCCTGCCTGGGTATAAATGGAGAAGACAATTCCCGCCAGCGTCGCCAGCCCGGTGGAGAGCATATAGATGCGGATCGTGGTACTGCGCGTAGAGATGCCCATCAGGTTCGCCGAGGTGGCGCTGCCGCCGATGGCGTAAACCTGATTGCCAAAGCGAGTGCGGTGGGCCATAAAAATCCCGGCGACCACCATCAGCAGCATCAGCAGACCCATCGCGCTTAAGCGACCGCCGCCGGGGATCATCCATGCCAGGCTGGAAAGCGAATCATAGACCGGGTGATCGATAGGAATCGACTCTTCAGAAACCAGGTAGCTGACGCCCCGCAGGAAAAACATTCCGGCGAGAGTGATGATAAACGCCGGGATTTTCAGCGCATCAATCAGCAGGCCCATAAATGCGCCAAAGGCGCAGCCCATCACCAGCACCAGCGGAAACGCCACCAGCGGCGAGATCCCCCAAAAGCCGATCGCTTTGGCAAGAAAGACCCCGGTAAACGCGATCACCGAACCCACCGACAGATCGATCCCGCCGGAGAGGATCACAAAGGTCATGCCGACGGCAATGATCCCAAGGAAAGCGTTATCGGTCAGGATATTGCAGATCACCCGCGTCGAGGCAAAGCCGGGAAATTGGGTCAGGCAGTAGAGATAACCCAGCACAAACACCGCCAGGGTGATCATTAACGGTAAATTACGTTTTATCATGGCCACGTATCCCCTTCAGTATGCTGATAAAGCGCGGCGACTGAACGATCAGTACGCACAACACCACCACCGCTTTGACTACCTGATTAAGCTCCGGCGGGAATCCTGACAGCAGGATCCCGGTATTCATCCCCTGGATGATCAGCGCCCCGACCACCGAGAGCAGCAGGTTAAAGCGCCCGCCCATCAGCGAGCCGCCGCCGATCACCACCGCCAGAATAGCGTCCAGCTCCAGCCATAATCCGGCGTTATTGGCATCGGCACCGCGAATATCCGCCGCCACGATAATCCCGGCGATAGCCGCACAAACGCCGCTTAATACGTAGGCCAGCATCACCACGATGCGGGTATTCACCCCGGCGTTTTTCGCCGCACGGATGTTAATGCCCACCGCTTCAATAAACATCCCCAGCGCGGTCTTGCGGGTAAACAACCAGAATAGCGCCAGCGTAACGATGGCAATGATCACCGGCGTCGGGAACAGCAGCAGAGATCCGCTGCCGAGCCAGGCAAGATGTGGAGAATCAAAGGTCACGATCTGCCCGGAAGTGATCAGTTGGGCAACTCCGCGTCCGGCCACCATCAGGATCAAAGTGGCGACGAACGGCTGGATCTTCAGTATCGCGACCAGAATCCCATTCCACAGGCCGGCCAGCGCACCGGCCGCCAGTGATGCCAGCAGCACAACGGTCAGGCTATGGCCCGCCACGGTCATCGACGCCGCCGTGGCTCCGGCAATCGCCATCACCGCGCCCACAGACAGGTCAATCCCACCAGTGGCGATAACCAGCGTCATGCCGATCGCCAGCAGAGCTACCGGCGCTGCACGGTTCAAAATATCAATCGGGCTGCCGAACAGCCGTCCTTCCTGCAACACTATCTGGTAGAAATGCGGGGCCACCAGGCTATCAACGACCAGCACCAACAGCAGTGCAATAATTTGCGGCATCCCTTTTGGCCAGCTAAAGCGTCGTTTTGGCTGGCCGGTTTTCGGAACAGATCGAGGCATCATCGGTTACTCCTTATGCCGCAATAGCGTTCATGATCGCCGGGACGGAAAGCTCGCTCAGAGCCAGTTCCGCAACCTGTTGGCGATCGCGCATGATAATCACCCGGTCGGCATAACCCACCAATTCCTCCAGCTCCGAAGAGATAACCAGCAGCGCCAGGCCATCGGCGCAGAGGGTTTCAATCAGGCGGATGATCTCCGCATGGGCACCCACGTCGATACCGCGAGTCGGCTCATCGAGGATCAAGAACTGCGGTTTGGTCAGCAGCCAGCGCGAGAGCAGCACCTTCTGCTGATTGCCGCCGGAGAGGAATTCGATCGGCTGCTCGGCGCTGGGGGTACGGATCCCCAACTGGCGAATAAAACGCTCGGCAATCTCATTTTGTTCGCGCCGACCAATCGGTCGCAGCCAGCCGCGCTGTGCCTGGAGCGCGAGAATGATATTTTCCCGTACCGAGGCGGCGGCGATGATGCCGTCGGTTTTACGATCCTCCGGGCAAAAGCCGATTCCAAGGCAGGAGGCCTGATGCGGCGAGCGCAGGGTTTGCGGCTTACCTTTGATCCACGCTTTGCCGCTGTCGGCGGGTTTGATGCCGAAAATGACCTCAGCGGTTTCCGTGCGCCCTGAGCCTAACAGGCCCGCCAGGCCGACGATTTCCCCGGGGCGAACCTGCAGATTAAACGGGGCGATAGTGCCTTTTTTGCCAAAATCCTCGAAGGCGGCAACCGGTTTGTCGCTTAGCAGAGTGCGGCCCGCACGCTGCAGGGCGTTATGCTCCAGCTCGCGGCCCAGCATCATTTTCACCAGTTCAATTTGCGGCAGCTCGCGGGTTTCCCGACAGCCGACAAAGCCGCCATTACGCAAAACGGTGATCCGGTCGCTAACGGCATAAACCTGGTCGAGGAAGTGGGTGACGAAAATCAGGCTGACGCCGCTATCGCGCAGTTGGCGCATCAGGGTAAACAACATCTCCACTTCCTGGGTATCCAGGCTGGCGGTGGGTTCATCAAGAATTAAGACTTTTGCTGACAGGTCGATCGCCCGACAGATAGCAACAATTTGCTGCATCGCGACCGAAAAGCGGTTGAGCGGCTCGCGCACGTCGAGGGAAAAACCGTAGGATTCCATCAGCGCCGTGGCGCGCTTTTCCATCTCTTTGCGCCGCAGCAGGCCAAAACGCCGTGGTTCACGACCAATAAACAGATTATCCGCCACCGACATGTTCGGCAGCAGGTTCACTTCCTGATAAACGGTGCCGATCCCCAACTGCTGGGCATGGGCGGTATTCTTCGGCGAGATCTCCTGACCTTCCAGCCAGATGCTGCCACTGTTGGCATGGTAAACACCGGTCAGCGCTTTGATGAGCGTTGATTTTCCGGCTCCGTTCTCGCCCAGCAGCGCCATGATTTCACCGCGCCGCAGGCTGAAATTAACGTTATCCAGCGCTTTGACGCCGGGGAAATGCTGGCAGAGTCCCTCGGTACGGAGGATTTCCAGATTGGTTTCAGTGGTCATTGTGCGCTCCCCCTCACCCTAGCCCTCTCCCCGTGGGGGAGAGGGGACATATTGTGCCCAACTAGCAACCCGCACCGCCCGGCCCCCTCTCCCTTTCAGGGAGAGGGTTGGGGTGAGGGTATCAGCCACTCAGTAGCCCATATTTTTCTTCTTCTCTAACTCTTCTTTCGCCGTGTCCGGTAAGTAGAGCGTCGATTTGGTGATGGTCACTTTCTCCGGCAGAGTGCCGTCTTTTTTGTATTTCTCCAGCGCATCGAACGCCGGGCCGGCCATATTCGGCGTCAGCTCTACGCTGGCGTTAGCTTCACCAGCGATCATCGCTTTATAGATATCCGGCACGCCGTCGATAGAACCGGTCAGAATATCTTTGCCCGGCTTCAGCCCGGCCTCTTTAATCGCCTGAATCGCGCCGATCACCATGTCGTCGTTATGGGCGTAAACCATGCAGATGTTCTTGCCGTTATTTTCCGCTTTGATAAAGCTCTCCATCACTTCTTTGCCTTTACTGCGGGTAAAGTCGCCAGACTGGGAGCGGATAATTTTGATATTGGAAGCTTTAGAAATCGCTTCGGCGAAGCCTTTCTTACGGTCAATCGCCACGCTGGCCCCGACGGTACCCTGTAGCTCAACGACGTTACACGGTTTACCGTCGATGGTTTTGATCAGCCACTCGCCAATCAGCTGGCCTTCCAGCACGTTGTTGGCGGTGACGGTGGTCATGTAGAGATCTTTGTCTTTAACATCAATAGAACGGTCAAGCAGGAACACCGGGATTTTGGCTTCTTTCGCTTCTTTTAATACCGGCTCCCAGCCGGTCGCGACCACCGGGGCAATAAAGATGGCGTCGACACCCTGAGCAATAAAGGAGCGTACGGCTTTAATCTGGTTTTCCTGTTTTTGTTGGGCGTCAGCAATCTTCAGAGTGATGCCGCGCTTGGCGGCTTCCTCTTTCGCAACGTTGGTTTCAGCCGCACGCCAGCCGGATTCAGAGCCGACCTGAGAAAAACCTACGGTCAGAGGGGCAGCCATCGCCATAGACGACATAGCTGCGGAAACTGCTGTGACAAGAAGTAAGCGCTTCCACATAAGAGGATCCTCGTAGGGTTATTGTTGGTTAAAGCCTCACCTGCGGACAAACTATAGACAATCGGAGATGTAACTGAATGCGTTACATCACACTTCAAAAAAGTTAATCAGGTGTTAACTGACGTGATTCGCGGCAGTAGAGAGCCGGTGAGGCTTCGCGACCTGCGCCATCCTCACCATTTATGCCGGAATTTTTCACACTTTGAGATATCAAGCATATGCGATGAAAACGGTTACATAAATTTATTCAGGATGCAGCTATGTTTATGGATTTTCAGGTTGTCTTGCGGCAAAAAATTCAGACTTCGCCCACCTGTTCTGGGGAAAAAGAAGCAAAGACATTCGATGTGAGTTGGCTATAATACCGGGCACTTGTTTGCCATACATTTTAAAGGAAACAGACATGAGCTTACTCAACGTCCCTGCGGGTAAAGATCTGCCAGAAGACATCTACGTTGTTATCGAAATCCCGGCTAACGCTGACCCTATCAAGTATGAAATTGATAAAGACACCGGTGCGCTGTTTGTTGACCGTTTCATGTCCACGGCGATGTTCTATCCGTGCAACTACGGTTACATCAACCACACCCTGTCTCTGGACGGTGACCCGGTAGACGTTCTGGTCCCGACTCCGTATCCGCTGGAGCCAGGTTCTGTTGTTCGCTGCCGTCCGGTTGGCGTGCTGAAGATGACTGACGAAGCCGGTGAAGATGCGAAGCTGGTTGCGGTTCCGCACACCAAGCTGAGCAAAGAATACGATCACATCAAAGATGTGAACGACCTGCCAGACCTGCTGAAAGCGCAGATCACCCACTTCTTCGAGCACTACAAAGATCTCGAAGCGGGCAAATGGGTAAAAGTTGACGGTTGGGACAACGCTGAAGCGGCTAAAGCTGAAATCGTTGCTTCCTTCGAGCGCGCTAAGAAGTAATCTCTTTCAGGCAGGGCGGCCCGCCCTGCCTGTTTGCAGCCACGGAATGCTGCAGCCTTGCACAAGAGGGAACCTTGTGAAAAACACCCGCTATTTCACGCTGAATTTTACCGGATTTACCCATGCCGCTTCCGAGGAGCAAAGCTATTTGCGCCTTGTGAATGGCGACCACGTTTTTTATACCGATACGCGTTACTTCCAGGATCCCACGCTTTTTGAGCAGCTTAAGCTCAACCAGCCGCTGCATATTGGCGCTCGCCGCCTGCCGGATGGCAGCTTCTGGATCCACTGGCTGAGTGATGGCAACCTGCTGCTCGAACCGGCCCGGCCGTCGCTGAAAGGCAAACTACTGGCGTTTTTTATCGGCACGCTGGCGTTTATCGCCGCAGCGTACCCAGCATACTTCTCCACCACAACTTGGGTGGTTATTGTTTTTGGTGTTATCGCCGCGCTGGCGCTAGTGCCTGCGCTGATGGGCATCGGCGGGCTGTTGCATCGTTTTGCGCAAAAAATACACCCCGGAATGCGTGGACTCATGGCGAGAATGAGCCTGGCACGACACAAAGACGTTTCATTCTGCCAGCCGGTGCCGCCAGCCGACGGGGGCAATAAGCCGTCGTTTTTCGGCGATCCCGAGCTTCCTCAACGCTTCAGCATTGAGGAAGGGGAAATTAAGAGCCTCTATTTTAAGAAGTGGTCCACCGGCGCAGGAAAAACGCATCGCGACTATCACGGCGTCCTGTTCCAGTGTAACGCCGCGCCGCTCTCTTTCTCCTGGCAAACCACCGGCACCCGATGGGGCCTCCACCCTCTTTTTTACCGCCGTCATCCGCCTTTTCTGGCTGGCGGCGATCGAATAATCGCCGTATATCGGCGCGACAATCGCGATATTCAAGCGCTTTATAACGGCAGCGACGGCGGCGCTTATCTGAAAGCTCATCCGTTCTATCCCGGCGAACAACAAATGTCGCTGGTCTATAAGGTGTTTTATAGCATCGCGCTAGTCATGTTCCTGTTTATGTTCGGCCTGGAGCTGAATGATATGCGAGCGTCCGGTTGGGACGTCTGGAAACTCGCTGCGGACTCTCTCGACATGCTTGCATTACTGTTGTTATGCATCGGCGGGATAATCGCGCTCCTGGAACTGTGCAGCCTGGCGACCCGACAACTTTCAAGCCGCGTGGGCGACTGGATAGCGTTACAGCGTGCATTTAAGCACTACCTCGGTCGCGCCGGAGCCGACATCTCGCTTCAGGAGCTAATGTAATGTTCAGCACTATAAAGCGTCGGTTGTTATTTCTCTCGCTGACAACGCTGGCGGCCTTTCTATGGTCCAGTAAGTTTGTCTTTAACCTCTTCTGATAATACGCCCTACTGAGTAGCGAAGAGAGAAGTGGAACGACCTATTATCAGCGCTTTTACCGACAGCTGGCGGTTTGCGGAAACGAAACGCCGCCATTTCACAGAGGAAGGAACCGTGTGAAAAATACTCATTATTTCACTATAAATTTTACAGGCTTCACCACCGCGGCTTGCGAAGAGCAAAACTATTTACGTCTTATAGAAGGTGAGCGTGTTTTTTATACCGATAAACGTTATTTTAAGGATCCTTCGCTATTCGAATGTCTGAAAATCAATCAGCCGCTGCATATCGGCACCTGCCGCTTGCGGGACGGCAGCTTTTGGATCCACTGGTTGAGCGACGGTAACGTTTTACTCGAACCACACCAGCAGCCGCTGAAAGGCGGATGGTTTTTCGGTGTGCTGGCGCTAATCGCTGCAGGTCTGGTCGCTTTCAGTTCTGCATATTGGATATTAATATTCACCATGCTGGTTGTAACGTCAATGTTGGTGAGTACCCGTAGCCTATCCTGTATTTTCCAGAATCTATCCCCTAAGATGTACGACTTGATAGCGAAAATGAATCTGGCCCGTCGAGGGGACGTTTCATTCTGTCAGGTGTTGAATTCAACGCCGCCCATCCCCCCAGACAACATTCCCCCCTTAGCCAATGATAAGACTCTTCAAGAATATTTGCTTCTTGAAGACGGCGTGATATCAAATAGTTACTATAAAATATGGGGAAATAAACTTAACGGAAAATATTATTCCTTAAGGGAGGGTGTGATATTCCAGTTCATTACTCCAATGTTATGCTTTCCCGCACAGTTTACCTGGCTGGTCAATTCCTTCACCTATAATCTCCACCCGATTGTTTATCGCCGCCATCCGCCGTTCCTTGCCGATGGCGACAAGATTATTACAGCACGCCAGCATGGATATAATGATATTCAGGCATTATACAACGTCAGTAGCGGCAGTATTTATTTGAAAAATAGTCTTTTGCATCCCGGCAGGCAGCAGATGTCGTTAATTTATAAAATCGCTTATGGCCTTGTCCTGATAGTTACTCTTTTCACTCTCAACATAAGGCTACGTGTCCCTCAGAGCGATCTGGAAGGTTTACAATATATCAGCGAAATATTTAACGTAGTTTTCCCCATATTGATACCGATCAACATCATATTAATTGTGATGGAACTGGGCTATCTGGCTACCCGTCTCCTGTCGCGCAGGATAGCCCACAAAATTAAATTACAACAAGCAATAATACGCTACGCCAGGCACGCCGGAGCTAGTATCACTCCTCAGGAGCTGATGTAATGTTCAGCACGATAAAGCGCCGGTTACTGTTTCTCGCGATAGTCACACTGGCGGCGTTTCTGTGGTCCGCGACGTTTTCGTTTAATCTCTTCCTGCCCAACATCTCGTGGCACCAGAAACAACTGAGCGGCGAGGAAAAAGAGGTTGAAGAGCCCATTCTCAGCAGCTTTGCCAACGGCGCGCTGTTTATCAGCCACGAACAGCTGTTTACTATAAAAAGCTACGAACTGGACAAAAAACAGCGGCGCGTTATTCACCATTACAATCCGCCGCTTGAGCGAATAACGCCTCTTATGCCGCAGTTACTTAACGTCCGTCTGGTGGCAAAAGAGCAGTTGGAACGCGATATTAAAGGCCGGTATAACCGGTTTACTTCTGCCGATCGCTGGGATGATAGATATAACATTCCGCTGACCAGCATCATGCACCTGGACCACCAGGGTCAGCTCCAGACTTCTGCACTATGGCTGGGAAACATCGACACACCGGTCTGCTCACTTCAGGGCCACTGTTATCTGGTCGCCGATGGGCCTTTTCACGCTAACAAGAGCGTCTGGTACAGCCCGGACGGTGGCGTCAACTGGCAGCAGCAGACGCAGTGGCGCTTTCCTGAGCCAGATACTCCATCACGTTTTTATTCCCAGAAACTGGTCAGCGCCGATGCTGGCAAGCTATGGCTGGCGGACCAGTACACGCTTTCCGTTTCAGAAGACCAGGGACAAAGCTGGAAAATTACGGCCGATATTCGTCCGCTGTTAAAACGTAACAATATCCAGTTGGACAATACCGCAGAACAGTCTGCCAGACTGAGCCAGCTACGCTGGTATATCGATAACCACCAGCAATTTCTGGCCGACGTCACCGTTTCGCTTCCCGAAGGCCGGGGAGAACGGCGTTTTCTCTATAAAATTATCTCCGCACAACAGGAAAAAATTCTCGCCACCAATATCCGTGATATTGCCCGCTCGCCGCAGGGAGAAATTTTCTTCATCAGCAGAGTAAGCGCTTCACGCTATGGGCTGTATCGGCTACAACAAAACGGTACGCCGCAACGGGTGCTTGAGCATATCGCTCAATTAGGGAAAATTTATGCCGGGAACAATCTGCTGGCGGTAGAAAAAGATATTGGCGACAGAACACATTTGTATCTTTCCCGCGATGGCGGTAAGAATTGGCAACGCTATAATCTGCCGGGTAAAAACGTCGTTTTTGATGGCGCTGGCGATCGGTTTATCCGTTTCCCTGAGTATTACCGTACGTTGAACTATCAGATCGGTACATTTGAATAATCCGGCCGACCATATGGATAGGGTTTAGCTGATCCTGCCGACCGGTTTCCAGCCGTCTGCGGGCCGGTAGCCCGGACAGGTGCGCCAGCGCCGCCTCCGGGGAACTAAGCGCTACGCTAAGCCGGGCGACAAAAACACCCGCAGATAAAACAACGCCACCCGAAGGTGGCGTTATCGTTATTAATACTGGTCTTTATCCAACCAGTTGCCGCTTTCTATCAGCGTGAAGCCCTCGACAGGGCGCTGATAGACGTACATCCAGGCGCTGCCATAGGGCGTCTGGATCAGGTGACGAGCATACTCGCCGCCTTTGGTACGCAGCGCATCTAATTCGGCCAGCGTCGATGCGTCAATACGATAGACCTCACCATGTACCGTGCCATTGCCGGGCACCGCGCCTGGATAGTGGCCCAGGCTGTACAGTTGATAATCATTGACACTATGATCGCCCAGCCACTGAGCGTTGGTCATCCAGTGGCTGTTGCCTTGCTTGCGTCGTAAACTGCCGTAAACAAATATTCGCATTGCTAAAACTCAAACTGATAGAGCACATCGAGAGCCTGGTCTACGCCAGACACGGCTTCCATATATAGCTTAGGCATCAGACGATAGCGTAACGTCAGCGTCGCCAGGGAGTCAAAAATCCCGACCCCATATTTTACCTGCAGACCCGGCAATACATAGCCGCTAACTACCACCTGGGAGGAGTCGCCCACTCCCTCGGTATCCAGCGCCAAATTGCTTACGCCAAACGTCTCACCGATTTTACCCACAACCTGACCACTTTGTGCAACCCCCATACCAATAAGCATTGAGGTCATGGCCGCACTATCGCTCTGTCCACTGCTTAAACCCTGCCCTCGCAGCAGGTAAGAAAGCGCTTCTTGCTGCGACATCACCGGGTCGGAGAAGATCTCCGCCTTCGGCTGATCGGCTGAGCCCGTTACGCGAACCCCGGCGATCACGTCGTCTTCTGTGGCATCCGGGTTGCGAATAGCTTCGATATTCAACAACGGCTGATCCGGTGGACCGGAGAACAGCAGCTCGCCTTTACGCACGATCAGGTCCTGCCCATAGGCATGGAAGCGGCCGTCCGGAATGTTGATCTGTCCGTTCAGCCCCAGCCCCTGTTTATCCTGAGCCACCTTCAAATCGCCGGTTAAACGCGCTTTCAGACCGAATGCTTCCAGGCGAACGTTATTACCGACGTGGATCGTCAGGTTACTGTTGATGGGGATACCGGCACTCTGCTGCTTAATCGGTTGCAGGTTTTTATCCAACATCACCTCGTCAGAGGAGACCCCGACGGCGCTCTCCGGAACATCTTTGACGATGATACGCGCCCACGGTATATCAACGTTGCCGTCAAGGCTAAACAGGCTTGGCGTGGCGGTGAAGACCACATCCGGCGACACGTCGAGACGCACCATCGGCGGCACGGTAATTCGTACCCGGCTGCCCTTCGCCGCAATTTGCGCACGCCAGTTGTCAATCTGCGTCCAGTCGGCGTTGCCGCTAAGCGCAATCTGCCCCTGTCGGGTATTCACCGTGCCCTGTAGGGTCGAGCGGGTACCGGTGAAATTCATCGCCAGCTGGCTCGGCTGCATATCAAACGGCATAAAGTTGCCGTCAATATCCACGCCGTTGAGCTGCATCTGACCGAACAGTTGCGGGCTCTGGAGGTTACCACCAAGAGTCAGACGCGCGTTGAGTTTCCCTTCGGCCTTCTCGCCACGTGAGAAGATAGGGTTGATCATCGCCAGCGAGAAGTTGCTGATATTAACGCTACCGCCCAGATTACGGCGACCCTGCGGATCGGTGACGTCAACCTGTCCATCCAGTTGACCGTTATTGGTCAGACGAATCAGCCAGCCCAACTGAGCACGGTTATTATGCAGATCGGCAGTGAGGTTCAGCGTATCGAACGCCACCGGCAGCGGCGCATCGTTAATCGTCTGAGTCACCTTCACGTTACGCCCGTTCAGCGTCACTTTGCCCTGCGGCAGCCCCTCTTTGGTGGTGTCCCAGCTCACGTCAGCGTTACCGCTAAACACGCCGCTGGCCAGCGTCTCTTCTGGCATAAACGGTTTGAGCATCGCCAGGTCGAAACGGTTGAGGTTGACCACTGCATGCCCGCTAGCCCCGGCGTCAATGGTCTGCGGCACGCACAGCTCGGCGTTCGGGTTGGTCCAGCAGTGTGGTCCGATACTGATTTTCTGCTCGAGGTTACGGTAATCCAGCGCGATATCACGCGTCAGCGCAACCGGCCCTACCGGCGTCTGGAAGCGGGTGTTGCTCAGCGCCCCTTTCCAGCGCTCCTCTTTACGGTCAAAGCTCCCCGCCAGCGACAGCTGTCCTGATACCGGGTCACCCTGCACTCTCAGCTGCAGGTCGTGCTGTTTCTCGTTGCCCTTGGCATTGAGCTGCACCAGGCTGATATTGACGCCCGGCTGGCTAATACGGTCAACGCGCACGTCGAGGGTGCCGCCAATTTGGTCGGTTGATTTAACGTCACCCTTCACGTTCACCTGAGCAACAGATAGCTCCTGCCAGCGCAGCGCACGGGCGGTGATATCTGCCAGCAACTGCGGCGCATCAACGGTGCCGCGCACTTTCACCAGCCCCTTCGCCGTGCCGCCGAGGCCCGGCAGCGCGTTGTCGAGATGCGGTGCATCAATGGTGGCGTCGAGGTTAAGGTCTTTGACCCCCAGTTCGCCTTTCACGTCGGCGCTATTAGGGCCTAGCGCCAGATGCAGGCCGGGGATTTTCCACTGCATATAGCTGTTGCCCTGCAGCGAGCCGCTCACGTCAACTTTATTCTGTTTCACGTTACCGGTGATCTTCAGCTCCGGCACCGACATCTGCCAGCTACCACCGTACAGGCTGCCCTGAGTCTTAATCAGACCGTTGAGCTTCGACGGCCAGTCCGGTACCTCTTTGGCAGTATTGATGCCGTCAAGGGTCAACTCGCCGCGCCAGCTGATTGCCTGCTGCCAGTCGAGCAGCACTTTCAGCTCAGTCTTCCCTTCCAGCGCGGCGACGGTCAGCTTATCGAGATTGACCTGTTGCTCATTGCCCTTCGCATTCAGGTTAATCTTCGCCGGAGGCAGCGATTTCCCTTTCACCGCAGTGCTGAAGGCCAGGGTGTAGTCGGTCATTTTGCCGTTAAATTTCAGCAGCACATCGTCAGCCTGGAACTCTTTCTCGCCGGTAAACGGCCAGTAGAGCTGCTTACTTTTCACTTCCATATCCAGCGGCAGCCCAGCTTCCGCCAGCTGCGCTTCAGCGCGTAGCGTCATCGCCACGGAACCGGCTAAATCCACGCCGACCGTCAGCTTTTTACGTACTTCGCCACCGACTTTCAGCTGTACCTTCTCGCCCTTGAGCGGGTCGATGTTCAGCGTACTATTGAGGGTGATATCAACCGGCCAGTTGTCCTGCAGCTGAGCGCTACCGGAAGCGGTGACTTTCCCCTGGTCAGAGTCCACGTCCAGCGCGTCCAGCTTCATCTGCCCATCAATGCTGCTCACTTTAAGCAGCAGATTGTAGATGGTCATATCGGTATCGCCGGTCAGGCGCAGCTGTTCGCCGCGGAACTCCTGGATATTGAGATTCAGCGGCAGATGGACGTCGGCCATTTCCGGCAGCACCGGCTTCGAGAAGAGGTCTTTCATCGTCTCGCCGAGCGGTTTTTCTTGCGGCTGCGGGTTTTCAATCTTCGGCTCGACGACCTGCTCCTGCGCGACTTTCGCCACTTTCGGCAGCGCGATCAGCAGCCCTTGCAGCGAAGTCGGCGTCAGGGTCAGGTTTTTCTCCTGCCAGTTCAGGCCGGTAGAAAAGTCGCGTACCGAAACGGCGGTATCGTCGATTTTCACGTTGACGTTATGCAGCGCCACTCGGCTGAGGGTAATCGGATACGGGGTAGAAAGATTCAGCGGACCGCTATCTTCTTCCTCAACCGGTGCCGCTGGCGGCATTTTGCTGGTATCTATCGCCACGTAGATATCACGCAGCGAAATATCGTTAACGCACAGGCTGCTGTCCCACAGGCAGCGCAGCTTGACGCCAAGGTGGAATTGACCGGCGGTAACCGCCACGCCCGGCTGTTCAAAGCGCACGTTCTCCAGCGTCAGATCGCGCCAGCCGCCGGTGGCTTTGCCAATCTCCAGCCCTGGCACCCAGCGGTCGGCGGCTTTAATCACCAGATGCAAGCCGGTGGTGGTGCCGACCAGAAATCCAACCGTCCCCAGCAGCAACACTAAAAAGATCAGTACGCCGAGGCTTATTTTCTTCCATAAACTCATAATTCTGGCCCCAGACCGATGTAAAACTGCAAACCGTGCTCTTCTTTGTCGCCTATCGGCCTGGCGATATCCAGCTTGATCGGCCCGACCGGCGACTGCCAGCGCACGCCCATGCCCGCGCCGGTTTTGAAATCACTCTTACGGATATCGCTCACCGCTTCGCCGCTGTCGACGAACACCGCGCCCCACCACTTACCGGTCACGTTGTACTGATATTCCAGCGAGCCGGTAGCCAGCTTCGAGGCCCCCATCAGCTTGCCATCATCGTCTTTAGGCGAGATAGATTTGTATTTATACCCACGAATGCTGCGGTCGCCACCGGCGAAGAAACGCAGATCTGGCGGGACCTTGCTGAAGTTATCGGCTTCAATCCAGCCGAGGTTACCGCGCACCACGAAGCGGTGGCGATCGTAGAGGGTACGGATCCAGACGTCCTGCGCCTGCATCACGATAAAGTTAATGTCCGAGCCCCACATGGTGTTGGAGTAGTCCACCGAGTAGCGCTGCGAATCACCCCAGGTCGGCATCAGGCCGCCGCGCGAACGGGTACGGTTCACCGACACGCCCGGATAGATCAGCATCGTGGTGTTGGTGACGTTGGCCTGGGTAAAGTGGTCAAGGCTCCAGCGCAGATTGAGCGCGCGCTGCCAGCCGCTCGACATCTCCCAGTAGCGCGACACGGCCAGAGTTGTGGAATCGGCTTTGGTGTCGTTGAGATCCGTACGCTTGAAGCCGCCCTGCATCAGGTAGTACTGTTCCAGCGGGCTTTTTAACAGCGGGACTTTATAGCTGAAATCGAGCTGCTGTTCAGGGGCGGAAACGCTGAGGCTGGAGGTCAGGCTATGACCGTAGGAGTTCATCCACGGCTTTTTCCACGTCCCTTTGACGCGCGGTCCGACGTCGGTGGAATAGCCGACGCCGGTTTCAACGGTATTCTCTTTACGCGGGGAGACCACGCCTTGTAAAGGCAGAACTTTGGTCTGGCGAGACTTTTCAAACTGCGGTGCCACAACGACAGAGCTAAACCAGCCGGTTGCCGCCAGGCGGCGGTTGAGTTCGGCTAAATCCTGCGAGGTGTAGTAGTCGCCCTGCTTAAACGGCACCAGGTTTTGCAGGTATTCGTCGCGAATCTGCGAACCTTCAAAGGTCACAGGGCCAAAACGGTAGCGTTCGCCGCTGTTGTAGTCGATATCCCAGAAGGCCTGATGTCTGTCGAGAGAGACGCCGAGCTGGCTTTTATTAAACTCGCTATCAAAATAGCCTTTACGCAGCGCAACGCGAGTCAGGGAGCTTTTGAAGCCATCATAGTCGCTGTGATTCAGCACGGTACCGATAGCCGGGCGCGTTTTGAGCAGATCCAGATAATCGCTATCAGTACGCGCTCCACCGCGCAGAATAACCTCAGTGCCGCCAATACGCACCGGCTCACCGGGCGTGACTTTGGCAATCAGCACCTGGCGGCCCTTCTTCGGCGGTGGACGTAAATCAAAATCGATCGTCGGTTCGTAGTAGCCCAGCGCTTTCAGGCCTTCGCGGATGGCGTCATCAACGCGCGCACGGAAGCGCCGGTCCGGCGTCACTTCATCGCTCTGGATCGTGGATAGTTGGGCGCGGACGTTTTTTTCCAGTTCCCCGGATAACCCCTCAACCTGCAAACGCACGCTCGCTGCGCTGGCGACCCCGCTGACCAGCAAAAGGCTGGTGATACATAACTGGCGGATTTGTAGCACGTTTTCTCCTGAATATCCTTGTTTCCCCCCGAAGGAAACGAAAGTGCCGCTCCACGGCTTAACAAAACCCTAACAACTAAGGGTTGAAAAAGTGACGATAGCCCAAATTATTCTTATGGTTAAATCTAGACGTATTGAGCGTGTCTATTGTGTTAAAAGACACGCTTCGTTACAACCTTAACCACATTAACCACATTTTCTGTTTTGAGAGGCCAACCGTGAGTCTATTTGATAAAACGCATCTTGTCGCCCAAGCGGATGCGCTGCCGGGGCGCAACACGCCAATGCCGGTAGCCACACTCCACGCCGTTAATGGCCACTCGATGACTAACGTACCTGCAGGAATGGAAATCGCCCTGTTTGCCATGGGCTGTTTCTGGGGCGTCGAACGCCTGTTCTGGCAGTTGCCTGGCGTTTACAGCACCGCTGCTGGATACACTGGCGGCTATACGCCAAACCCGACCTATCGCGAAGTGTGCAGCGGCGATACCGGTCATGCCGAAGCCGTGCGCGTGGTCTACGATCCGCAGGTCATCAGCTATGATCAGCTGCTACAGGTATTCTGGGAAAATCACGACCCGGCACAGGGGATGCAGCAGGGTAACGACCACGGTACGCAATATCGCTCCGCGATTTATCCGCTGACCCCAGAGCAGAGTGAAGCGGCGAAGACCAGCCTGGCGCGTTTTCAGGCGGCAATGAATGAAGCGAACGACACCCGCGCGATCACCACCGAAAT
Organism: Klebsiella sp. RHBSTW-00484; assembly: GCF_013705725.1. Lineage (NCBI taxonomy): Bacteria > Pseudomonadati > Pseudomonadota > Gammaproteobacteria > Enterobacterales > Enterobacteriaceae > Klebsiella > Klebsiella sp. RHBSTW-00484. The sequence continues at coordinate 5,556,219 of NZ_CP055481.1, forward strand.
CGCCACAGCGAAACCGTTCTATTATGCGGAAGATGACCACCAGCAGTATCTGCATAAGAACCCGTATGGATACTGCGGTATCGGCGGGATTGGCGTTTGTTTACCGCCGCAGGCCTGATTTCACCGATCGGCAAGCCGCCGGGTTGAATAATTAACGCTCTGGCGGCTTTACAGTACCTTACGCTATACTACCCCGTGTTATCGCCGGTCCAGAGCCTTCGGACCGGTTTTTTGTGAATTCCACTTAGCGTTATCCACTTCCCTTCCGAGGATCTGATCCCAACGGTCAGATAAGATATGTTAAACAGTATTTTAGTAATACTTTGTCTGATAGCCGTCAGTGCGTTCTTTTCGATATCGGAAATTTCGCTGGCCGCGTCACGTAAAATCAAACTCAAACTGCTGGCCGATGATGGCAACGTCAACGCTCAACGCGTGCTCAAAATGCAGGAAAACCCCGGTATGTTCTTCACCGTGGTGCAAATCGGCCTTAACGCGGTAGCAATTCTTGGCGGTATCGTCGGCGACGCTGCATTTTCACCGGCTTTTCACGGCCTGCTGAGCCGCTATTTATCACCGGAGCTCTCCGAGCAGTTAAGCTTTATCATCTCCTTTACCCTGGTCACCAGCCTGTTCATCTTGTTTGCTGACCTGACTCCGAAACGCATCGGTATGATTGCGCCCGAAGCCGTCGCTTTGCGCATCATCAACCCGATGCGCTTCTGCCTGTTTATCTTCCGCCCGCTGGTGTGGTTGTTTAACGGCATGGCCAATAACATCTTCCGCATCTTCAAAATTCCAATGGTGCGTAAAGATGACATTACCTCCGATGATGTCTACGCGGTGTTTGAAGCCGGGGCGCTGGCCGGGGTGCTGCGTAAGCAGGAACATGAGCTGATTGAGAACGTGTTCGAGCTGGAATCACGCACCGTGCCTTCATCAATGACCTCACGTGAAAACGTCATCTGGTTCGATCTGCATGAAGATGAACAGAGCCTGAAGAATAAGGTGGCGGAACATCCGCACTCCAAATTCCTGGTCTGTAATGAAGATATCGACCACATCATCGGTTACGTTGACTCCAAAGACCTGCTGAACCGCGTGCTGGCGAACCAGAGCCTGGTGCTGACCGGCGGCGTGCAAATTCGCAATACGCTGATTGTTCCGGATACCTTGACGCTATCTGAAGCGCTGGAAAGCTTCAAAACCGCCGGTGAAGACTTCGCGGTGATCATGAACGAGTATGCGCTGGTAGTCGGGATTATCACCCTTAACGACGTGATGACCACCCTGATGGGCGACCTGGTTGGTCAGGGGCTGGAAGAGCAGATCGTCGCGCGCGATGAAAACTCCTGGCTGATTGACGGCGGCACGCCAATTGACGACGTGATGCGGGTGCTGGATATCGATGATTTCCCGCAGTCCGGCAATTACGAGACCATTGGCGGCTTTATGATGTTTATGCTGCGGAAAATCCCCAAACGCACCGATGCGGTGAAATTCTCCGGCTATAAGTTCGAAGTGGTGGATATCGACAACTATCGCATCGACCAGCTGCTGGTGACCCGCATCGACAATAAACCGACGGTGCTGGTACCTAAACTGCCGGATGCCGCGGATAAAGAAAAAGAGTCGGCGTAATTTTTTCTCGAACACAATCGTGCCCGCTGTTCCTGCCGGGCGGCGGCTGACGCCTTGCCCGGCCTACAAAACCCACACTATCAACGAATTCCGCATTTGTCGTAGGCCCGGTAAGGCGCTAGCCGCCACCGGGCGATTCCAGAGAAGTGCACTTTACCAATAAACTGAGGTGGATTAAAAATCCGCCTTTTTTATTGCCCGAATGTGAAGCGGCTCACGCCTCACTGGTGATAGCAGATTTTTACTGCTCCATAGCGAAACTTTCATGACTCCCCCTTACGCAAAAAGGTAACTTTGCTCGCGACTATACCCAAAATAATTCGAGTTGCAGGACAAGGCACTCGTGCCTTGAACAGCGCTTGCGCTGGCCCCGAAGGGGCGAGGCCGCAGGCCGAGTAACGCGGCGACGCAGTGAATCCCCAGGAGCTTACTTTAGTAAGTGACTGGGGTGAGCGAGGACAAATTCGTCAGGAACGAATTTGAACGCTGTTCACAGCGCCCGTGAGGGCGAGGCCCAGGGATGGGCCGAGTATTGCCAACGCACAAGCAACTTGAAGTATGAAGGGTATATACGATCATATTCCTGCATAAAGGAAGCGAGGGTTACCATGATAGAATCAAATAAAAATTACTATATAAGCTGTCTGTTTTTCCTGTTCTTCTTTATTGGCTGGGGATGCTGCTACCCCTATTTATCTCTGTGGCTGACGGAGACTATCGGTATTAATTACACCGATGTAGGTCTGGTTTATTCCTTCACTGCGATTATTGCCGTTTGCGTTCAGCCATTATTTGGATTTGTGTCTGATAAATTAGTTTACCGTAAGAATCTGATGTGGATGCTGGCGATAATTATTACCTTATTCGCGCCCTACTGGATTTACGTCTTCGCCCCCCTATTAAAAATTAACGTCTTTCTCGGCGCGCTGGCAGGCGGCATCTATATTGGTCTGGCCTACGGTGCAGGCTGTGGTATTTGCGAAGCCTACATTGATAAGGTCAGCCGCGCTTCCGGGTTTGAGTTTGGCCGCGCCAGAATGTTTGGCGGCATTGGCGCCGCTATCGGCACCTTTGCGGCAGGTAAGCTCTACGGGATCGACCAGAATATGATTTTCTGGCTGGCCAGCTGTGCCGGGGTTTGCCTGCTGGTGATTGTCTGGAAAATGCAGATTGATACCCGTAAACAAGGTGCAATGCAGCCTGGCAAGGCTTCACCGGTCACCTTAAGCGATGCCACATCGCTGCTGAAAATGAAGAAATTCTGGTTTTTCGCCATTTATATGGTTGGCGTTGGCGCGGTGTATGAAACCTACGATCAACAGTTCGCCATCTATTACAGCCACTTCTTTGAGAGCAAAGCACGCGGCGCAGAGGTCTTCGGCTATTTAACCACCGGTCAGATTTTCCTTGATGCCATCGTGATGTTCTTCGCCCCGTGGTTCGTCAATAAAATTGGCCCGAAAAACGCCCTGCTGTACTGCGGCATGATTATGAGCCTACGTATTATCGGTTCCGCCTGGGCTGTCGGTCCGGTCTCCATCAGCCTGATTAAACTGCTCCACGGTTTCGAAAGTTCAGTCCTGCTCGTTGCGGCATTAAAATATATTTTTGCCAATTTCAACCCGATGCTTTCCGCCACCGTTTATTTAATCGGCTTCCAGTTTTCTAAAAGCTTTAGTTCTATTTTCCTTTCTACCGGTATCGGCCATATGTACCAGAGCATGGGCTTTACCAGCAGCTACATCGTTCTCGGCGGTATTGCGCTGTGCTTTACGCTGATTTCGTTTATTACTCTCGACAAAGCCCGAACTTTTGTTCCACAGCCGATCCCCGCGCATTAATTTAAGGAGGTAAATTTTATGTCTGCTTTATATTATGGTGTTGCTTATTACGATGAATATATGCCAGAAGATCGGCTGGCGAAAGATATCGCCTTAATGCAGGAAACGGGCATTAACGTGGTACGTATTGCCGAGTCCACCTGGAGCACCCTTGAGCCGCAAGAAGGGGTATTCAACTTCTACCATATCGACCGGGTACTGGACGCCATGCATGAAGCCGGGATCGCGGTAATTATCGGCACACCGACCTACGCCGTCCCGACCTGGCTGGTGGCGAAACACCCGGACATTCTGGTCACTACTGTGGACGGGCTGCAAAAATATGGCCCACGACAGATCATGGATATCGTTAACCCGACCTTTCGTCGCTATGCTGAAAAAATTATCCGTACCCTGATGGCCCACGTGCAGCACCATCCGGCGATTATTGGCTGGCAGCTGGATAACGAAACCAAGCATTACGATAATATCGGCCGCTATATGCAGGAAGGCTTTGTGCGCAGCCTGCAAGAGCAATATTCCGATCTGGCGCAGTTGAATAAAGACTTTGGTCTGGATTACTGGAGCAACCGCATCGATAGCTGGCAGGATTTTCCGCCGGTCGAAAATACCATTAACGCCAGTCTCGCCTGCGCGTTTTCTCGCTACCAGCGCCAGCAGGTGACGGAATATCTGGCCTGGCAGGCGGAGATCGTGCGCGAATATGCGCAGCCGCAGCAGTTTGTCACCCATAACTTCGATTTTGAATGGCGCGGTTACTCCTATGGCGTGCAGCCGCGAGTCGATCACTTCGCGGCTGCACAGGCGCTGGATATTGCCGGTGTCGATATCTATCACCCGAGCCAAAAGCATCTGACCGGGCGGGAAATCGCTTTTGGCGGTGCTATCACCCGTTCGCTAAAGCAGGGCCAGAACTACTTCGTACTGGAGACCCAGGCACAGGGCTTCGCCCAATGGACACCCTACCCCGGTCAGCTACGTCTACAGGCTTTTAGCCACGTGGCATCCGGTGCGGCGATGGTCTCCTACTGGCACTGGCATTCAATTCATAACGCATTCGAGACCTACTGGAAGGGGTTGCTGAGCCATGACTTCTCGCGCAACGCGACCTGGCAGGAAGCCACCACTATCGGCGCTGACTTCGCCCGTCTGTCGCCACAGTTGGCGGATCTGCGGGCAGAAAACGACGTCGCGCTGCTGGTAAGCAATGAGGCGATGGACGCCCTAAACCAGTTCCGCCCCGGCGACGCGCAGGGCAATATTTACAACGATATTTTCCGCCGTTTCCATGATGCGCTGTACGACCACAATATCAGCGTCGATATCATCCACGACGTCAACGAAGAGACCTCGCGCTATCGCACGCTGGTTATCCCCGGGTTATACGCCGCCGACGATGGCCTGCTGGAGCGGATCAACCGCTATATTGAACAGGGCGGCAGAGCGCTTATCGGCTTTAAATCAGGCTTTAGCGATGAAAACGTGAAGGTGCGTAGCGGCACGCAGCCGGGGATTTTGCACCGGGCCTGCGGTGTGAGCTACAGTCAGTTCACTCTGCCGGAGGAGACCACGGTGGCCTCATGCAGCGCAGCGATCGACTGCAGCAAGGATAACCAGGCCGAGCTATGGATGGAGCTGCTGACGCCGGATTCCGGCACCCGCACGTTATTACGTTATCAGCATCCGGCGTGGGGCGAATATGCTGCCGCCACCGAGGCGGATTACGGTCAGGGACGGGCGATTTACGTGGGCTTCCTGCCGCAGAAGACGCTGATTAGCCAGCTGTTTGACGCCCTGACCGCGGGTCTGGATCTGCACTCGCGCACGTCTGAATATCGTTATCCGCTGGTGGTCAAAAAGATGCGCAATCGCGATGGCAACAGCATCCACTTCTTGTTCAACTACTCCGGTGAGCCGCTGGAGTTTATCAGCGAAACGGCGGGCAACGCGCTGTTGAGCGGGGATGAAGTGCGCTGCGGCCAGCCGTTGCGTCTCAAGGCATGGGAATTTAGTATCATCGAAAGTTAATCAGGCAGCGGCGCTCAGGCGGGGGAAATATGGAGCTGGATATCAACGAGTTACTCAATTTCTCACCCTTGATGAAGACCTTTACCTTCAACGCCTGGGTCGTCGCGGGCTTTACCCCCATCACTCGCGGTTCAAAGCTGGACTACTACATTAACCGCCCACAGGGAATGAAAGGCTATATCATCAATCTGACCCTGCGTGGGCAGGCACGCGCCAAAGCGGGCGACGGCTCGCTTCTGTTTCGTGAAAACGATCTTTTGCTATTCCCGCCCGGCGTGGCTCACCATTATGGGCGGGACGAACACAGCGAGTACTGGGATCATTTATGGATCTACTTCATCCCCCGGCCCTATTGGATAGACTGGCTGAAATGGGATCAATCCACCCACGGTATCGGCAAAACAACGGTTAACGATCCTGAGCAGTTGCAAAATCTGCGCGATCTTTTCTATGAGGTCATCCGCCATCACTCCGCATCCGCTCCACTTTCGGAAGCGCTGGCGATGAATGCGCTGGAGCGCCTGATCCTCAGTTGCTTCCAGCTACAGCCGATCAGCAATCGCCACGCCCACGATCCACGAATTAACGCCATCTGCGACTACCTCAACGAGAATATTGCGCAGGAGATTAAGATTGAGACTCTGGCGGCGATGGTTTTTATCTCCCCGTCGCGACTGGCGCATCTGTTCAAAAATGAGCTGGGACAAACGGTATATGCCTGGCGCGAGACCCAGCGTATCAACCGCGCTAAGTGGCTGATCCAGAGTACTTCGCTGCCGCTTAATAAAATCGCGCTGTCGGTGGGTTATGGAGATCCGGTCTATTTCACGCGAATTTTCCGTAAACATAACGGCATCCCGCCGGGCGAGTACCGTAAACGCTATGCGGAAATGAAGGGATAAGCCCAGAAACATCAACGGCTCCCGTTGGGAGCCGCCTTTTTACCGTGTTGCCATACCACTATTCAGGTTAAGCCATCTCTGTTTGCAGACGGATAACCTGACGATTGACTTCGGACATCACTGACAAATGCAGCTTGTCCCTAACCTTCGGGATAAGGATTTTGCCCTTATCGAACTCAAAAGCGCCAACATCCTTGATATACAAACGTCCACGGAACAGGATTTTCACGTACTTCGCTACTTGTAGCGGGTTGTAGCGTTGGAAAATTTTCATTGTTGTCTCCTGCCAGGGTTACGCTCTTGTGGTGCCACAGTTAGCCCACGTATCGGGAGCGCAAATTTTAATGCCCTGAAACTATAGTCCAGAATCTGAGTGATACCCAGTATGTATAAGTTTATTTACTCTTTGATGACATTAATTCAGAGTTTTCGTTTCAGGCATCCGATGAAGGTAGTATAAGTCGCCGATTTTGGACGAATTTGTGCGTTAACCCGCAAACTGGCACCATCATTGCGGGTAATGCTCATAGATCGCACTTATGATTAAAGAAGACCAAGTGGTCGGATCACCTGCAAAAATAATAAAAGGAAATACCATGACCCTACGTAGATTACTGGCCGTTTCATGTCTCCTCCTCCCACTGGTGGCGTCGGCACATAACTTTGTCGACGGTCAGCGCGTCGCGCCGGTCGGCGTGGCGGACCGGGGAGAATTAGTGCTGGATAATGATAAGTTTAGCTATAAAAACTGGAATAGCTCGCTGCTGGCAGGAAAAGTGCGCGTCGTGCAGCACATTGCCGGACGCTCATCGGCAAAAGAGAAAAACGCAACGCTGATTGAGGCGATTAAAAACGCGAAGTTGCCGCACGATCGCTATCAAACCACCACCATCGTCAATACCGACGATGCTATCCCCGGCTCGAGTATATTTGTCCGCAGCAGCATTGAGAGCAATAAGCAGCTCTATCCGTGGTCGCAGTTTATTGTCGATAGCAATGGCGTGGTGCGCAAAGCGTGGCAACTTAATGAAGAGAGTTCCGCAATCGTGGTGTTGGATAAAGACGGTCGCGTGCAGTGGGCCAAAGACGGCGCGCTCACTCAGGATGAAGTGCAGCAGGTGGTCGCCCTGCTGCACAAACTACTCAATAAATAGAGACCCGGAAGCCGGGGTTGAGGAACGACTCACGCGGCGTGTAATCAAGAGTGCGCCCCTGCCAGTCGTGAACGTGCGCCCCGGCAGCGCTGGCTACGGCGTGACCAGCAGCGGTGTCCCAGGTACAGGTCGGCCCGAAACGCGGATAAAGCTGGGCCTGACCTTCAGCCACCAGGCAGAACTTGAGCGAGGAACCGATTGAGGTGGTCTGGTGCTCACCAAGCTGCTCCAGATACTCCTGCAGCTCCGGGTCATTGCCGTGGGAGCGGCTAATCACCACCAGCGGCGGGCGTGCATCACGAACCTGAATCTGCTTATGGACGCCGCACTCTTCTTTCCATGCTTTCCCCTTTTCCGCACTGTACATGACCTTCATTACCGGTGCATAAACCACACCAAGCGTCGGTTTCCCGTTTTCAATCAAGGCGATATTGACGGTGAATTCACCGTTACGTTTGATAAATTCTTTGGTACCGTCCAGCGGGTCTACCAGCCAGTAGCGCTGCCAGTGTTGGCGGATTTCCCATGCAGGCGGATCCTCTTCCGACAGAACCGGGATATCAGGAGTCAGCGCCAGCAGGCCGCTAATAATCACCTTATGCGCTGCAATATCCGCCGCCGTGACCGGAGAATCGTCCTTCTTGCTGGCAACATCCATCGGCTGTTTTCCATCGTAAACGTCCATGATGGCATCACCCGCGATCCGTGCAAGCTGACATACTTGTTCTAACATTCTCCACCTCTTCTGGTTACAGTGGCGTTAACTCGTTGTTTTATTTATATCGCATCATGGTGAGTTCCGCTATCTGTGATAACGCTGGCGGTTTCATTGACCGTTTTTCTGGCATGATTCACATTTCTATAAGCAACAGAATGTAAAAACATTTTCTTCTGTGTCATAGCTCATGAAAGGATGCCTCTGATGATTAAGTTTAGCGCAACGCTGCTGGCCACGCTGATCGCTGCCAGCGTAAATGCGGCAACGGTCGATTTACGAATTATGGAAACCACCGATCTGCACAGCAACATGATGGACTTTGACTATTACAAAGATACCGCGACGGAAAAATTTGGTCTCGTACGCACCGCATCTTTGATTGAAAAAGCACGTCAGGAAGCCAAAAACAGCGTGCTGGTTGATAACGGCGATGCTATCCAGGGAAGCCCGCTGGCTGACTATACGGTTGCTGAAGGGCAGAAAAAAGGCGATATCCACCCGGTATATAAGGCGATGAATACCCTGGATTATGTGGTAGGCAACCTCGGTAACCACGAATTTAACTATGGCCTCGAGTTCCTGCGCAAAGCGCTTTCGGGTTCGAAATTCCCCTACGTAAACGCCAATATCATCGACGCCACGACCAACGAGCCGATGTTTACCTCCTATCTGATTCAGGATACCCAGGTTCAGGACCACGATGGTAAAACTCACACATTGCGTATTGGCTATATTGGCCTTGTGCCGCCGCAAATCATGAGCTGGGATAAAAAAAATCTCCAGGGTAAAGTCACGGTCAACGACATTACCGATACCGCGCGAAAATATGTTCCAGAGATGCGAGAAAAAGGCGCTGATGTGGTGGTGGTGATCGCCCACTCCGGCCTTTCTGCCGATCCCTATCAGGCGATGGCGGAAAACTCCGTTTACTATTTAAGCGAAGTTCCCGGCGTCGACGCCATTATGTTTGGCCACGCTCATGCGGTGTTCCCGAGCAAAGATTTCGCCGATATTAAAGGCGCAGATATCGACAAAGGTACGCTTAACGGCGTTCCGGCGGTCATGCCAGGCATGTGGGGAGATCATCTTGGGGTCGTCGATCTGGTGCTAAATAACGACAGCGGTAAATGGCAGGTCACCCAGGCGAAAGCCGAAGCTCGGCCAATTTATGATGCCGTCGCAAAAAAATCGCTGGCGGCGCAGGACAGTAAAATGGTGGCGGTATTAAAAGCCGACCATGACGCTACACGCGAGTTCGTCGGTAAACCGATCGGTAAATCGTCGGACAACATGTACAGCTACCTGGCGCTGGTACAAGACGATCCGACCGTGCAGGTGGTGAATATGGCGCAGAAAGCCTATGTCGAGAACCGTCTTGAGGAGTACCCGACCCTGGCGAAACTGCCGGTACTTTCCGCCGCCGCGCCGTTTAAGGTTGGCGGGCGTAAAAACGACCCGGCTGGATTTGTTGTCGTGGAAAAAGGTGAGCTAACCTTCCGCAACGCGGCAGACCTGTATCCGTTCCCAAATACTCTGGTGGTGATGAAGGTCAGCGGCGAGGAGCTCAAAGAGTGGCTGGAGTGCTCCGCCGGGCAGTTCAACCAGATCGACCCAACCAGCAGTAAACCGCAGTCTCTAATCAACTGGGACGACTTCCGCACCTATAACTTTGATGTCATTGACGGCGTGAACTATCAGATTGATGTCACGCAACCGGCGCGCTATGACGGCGAATGCGGCGATGCCAACGTACAAGCCGAGCGGGTTAAAAACCTGACGTTTAACGGGAAAGCCGTTGATCCAAAAGCCAGTTTCCTCGTTGCCACCAACAACTACCGCGCCTACGGCGGTAAATTCAAGGGCACCGGCGAAGACCATATTGCCTTCGCCTCGACCGATGAGAACCGCACAGTGCTGATAGACTGGGTTGGCGCACAGACGAAGAAAAACGGAGAGATCCGCCCGACAGCGGATAACAACTGGCGCCTGGCGCCCATCCACAGCAAAACGCCGCTGGATATTCGCTTTGAGACTTCACCGGGCGACAAAGCCGCAGCGTTTATTAAAGAGAAAGCACAGTATCCGATGCACCAGGTGGCTACCGACGAGATTGGTTTCGCCATTTATCAACTGGATTTGAGTAAGTAATGATCTGTTAGCCGGGAACTCTCCCGGCTCACGCCACCTGCTCGTGGTTCGCCAGAACTGCGGGCAGATTAAGTTCTATCCAGTCAGCCAGTTCCGCCACCTTCTCACTCACCTGCTCACCGAGCGGAGTCAGACTATATTCAACATGCGGCGGTACAACGGGATACGACACGCGATCGATAAACCCATCCAGCTCCAGCGCCTGCAGCGACTGGGCCAGCATCTTTTCGCTCACGCCGCCTATCTTGCGGCGCAGATCGCTAAACCGATGGGTGCCATCACGCAGGGCCACCAGAATCAGTACGCCCCAGCGGCTGGTCACATGCTTGAGCACTTCGCGCGATGGGCACTGTTCGGCAAACAGGTTGCCGTTGCGTAGCTGCTCACTCAACGTCAGATTCGCCATATTCATACTTACCTTTTTGTACGTACTTACTAAAAGTTAGTTAAGGTGTTAGCTTACCACAACTACTCATGAACACGAAGGAGAAGACCCATGATCGCAATTACTGGTGCTACCGGCCAGCTTGGCCAACACGTTCTGGAAAACTTGTTAAACACCGTCCCTGCGGGCCAAATTGTGGCTATCGTGCGTAACCCGGCCAAAGCCGAATCCCTGAGCCAACAAGGCGTGGTGGTTCGTCAGGCTGACTATAGCGATGAAACCGCGCTGACCGCCGCCCTGCAGGGTGTCGATAAACTGCTGCTGATCTCATCGAGCGAAGTGGGCCAGCGCGCCGTCCAGCACCGCAACGTGATTAATGCCGCTAAGGCCGCTGGGGTGAAATTTATCGCTTATACCAGCCTGCTGCACGCCGATACATCCCCGCTGGGGCTGGCGGATGAACATGTCGCCACCGAGAAAATGCTCGCTGACTCCGGCATTGCGTATGCCCTGCTGCGCAACGGCTGGTACACCGAAAACTACCTCGCCAGCGCGCCGCCGTCGATTGAGCATGGTGTGTTTATCGGTGCCGCCGGTAACGGCAAAATCGCCTCCGCCACCCGCGCTGATTACGCCACCGCTGCGGCTCGCGTTATCGCTGAAGAGGGTCATGCCGGGAAAGTGTATGAACTGGCAGGCGACGACGCCTGGACGCTGAGCGAACTTGCCGCAGAGCTGAGCAAACAAAGCGGTAAAAACGTGGTATATCAAAACCTCAGCGAAGCCGACTTCGCCGCTGCGCTGAAAGGCGTCGGCCTGCCTGACGGGCTCGCGGACATGCTGGCCGACTCTGATGTTGGCGCATCAAAAGGCGGCCTGTTTGACGACAGCCGCACCCTGAGCGCGCTGATTGGCCGCCCTACCACTACGCTTGTTGAGAGCGTCAAAAGCATCCTGTAACTGTTACAAGCTGGTTAATTTTTGTAGCATCCCGGCGGGCCATCCTCAATAATGAGAGGATGTTCGTCGGGAGTGATTGCATGCAAGGCGTACCAGAACAGTTCAACGATGAAAAAGACAGCGCGCGCTTTCGCCACCTGGCGCAGGTGCCCGGCGTCGAGCTGTACCATGCCCACATTTCCCGCTACGCCTTTGAACCACACACCCACGAAGCCTTTGGTATTGGCGCGATTGAACTCGGTGCCGAGCGTTTTCGCTATCGCGGCAGCCAGCACGTGGCGTCGGTCAACTCCATCGTCACCATGAACCCCGATGAACTGCATACTGGCGAGGCGGAAACCGCCGATGGCTGGCGCTATCGAATGATTTATCTCGATCCGCATATGCTGGAAGAGGTGACCGGCGTGCGCCACTGGTGGTTCAGGGAAGTGGTGCGTCAGGACCCGCTGCGCTCCCGGCAAATTGGCAATTTGATCTACGGCCTGTGGCACACCGACGATCCGCTGGCGCAGCAGGGTCTGCTGCTGGATTTAATCGACACCTTCCGTCCGTTCGCCCACCACGCCGCTATATTGCCCGAGGCTGCTCACCGCTTTGAGCGCGTACGCGAATATCTGCACGACAACTATATGCGCACAGTTACCCTGGATGAGCTGGCGCAGGTGGCGGCGCTCAGCCCGTATCATTTCCAGCGCCAGTTTAAGGCCCACTTCCACGTTACGCCGCACCAGATGCTGATGGCTATCCGCCTGTGGCGCGCCAAAGCTTTTCTCACCCACGGCATGCCCGCCGCCGATGTCGCCCTCGCCGCCGGATTGGCCGACCAGTCGCATCTGACCCGCGCTTTCACCCGCCGCTATGGCATTACGCCAGTGCGTTATCAAAAACAGGTTCTCCCGCGCTAAAGCGCAACCTCATACAATATTCTCGCATTCACCCTACCTATACTTTCGCCAACAGAAATAGCGATGGAAGACATGATGATTAGCGGTGTGCTGTATGCCTTGCTGGCAGGGTTGATGTGGGGATTGATATTCGTCGGTCCATTATTAGTACCGGAATATCCGGCGGTATTGCAGTCGATGGGGCGCTACCTGGCGCTAGGACTAATTGCCCTGCCGCTGGCCTGGCTTGGCCGCGCCCGGCTGCGTCAGCTCTCCGGCAAAGACTGGTGGACGGCGCTGGGGCTGACCATGATGGGCAACTTAATCTATTACGTCTGCCTGGCCAGCGCTATTCAACGTACTGGCGCGCCGGTCTCAACGATGATTATCGGTACCCTGCCTGTGGTGTTGCCGGTCTTTGCTAACCTGCTCTATAGCCAGCGTGACGGTAAGCTACCGTGGCGACGTCTGTTCCCGGCGCTGATTTGCATTGCCGTCGGCCTGGCGTGCGTCAATATCGCCGAACTGCGTCAGGATCTGCCTGATTTCAGCCCCTGGCGCTACGGCTCCGGCGTTGGTCTGGCCTGCATTTCTGTGGTCTGTTGGGCCTGGTATGCCCTGCGCAACGCGCGCTGGCTGCGGGAAAACCCCGATAAACCGCCGATGATGTGGGCCACGGCGCAGGCGCTGGTGACGCTGCCGGTTTCGCTGGCCGGATACCTTGCCGCCTGCTGGTGGTTGCACGGACAGCAGGTTAGCTTTCCGCTGCCCTTTGGCCCGCGCCCGACGGTGTTTATCACGTTGATGCTGGCGATCGCCGTGTTCTGTTCATGGGTCGGCGCGTGGTGTTGGAACGTAGCCAGCCAGCGCCTGCCGACGGTGATCCTTGGGCCGCTGATTGTCTTCGAAACCCTGGCCGGGCTGCTGTATACCTTTATTTTGCGCCAGAGTCTGCCGCCGTTTCTGACGTTCAGCGGCATTCTGCTACTGGTGCTCGGCGTGGTGTCCGCAGTGCGTGCTCGTCCGGAAAAGCCTGTATTACAAGAACTGGTCAGCGAGAAAAAATAGCCTGGTACCCTAAAGGGGTATTCCCTTGTCAATAAGATGCATTTAAAATACATCTTATATTTTTGATAACGAGGTAACTGCATATGGCTTTCCGTGATCAACCTTTAGGTGAGCTGGCGCTGACAATTCCGCGCGCCTCCGCGCTGTTCCGTAAATACGATATGGACTACTGCTGCGGCGGCAAACAAACGCTGGATCGCGCGGCATCCCGCAAAGAGCTGGACGTCGCGGTGATTGAGGCCGAGTTGGCGAAACTGGCGGAGCAGCCGGTCGAGCGCGACTGGCGAGTGGTGCCGTATGCGGAAATCATCGATCATATTATCGTTCGCTACCACGACAGGCACCGCGAGCAGCTGCCGGAGCTGATTTTACAGGCCACTAAAGTGGAACGCGTTCACGCCGACAAACCTAACGTTCCTAAAGGCTTGACCAAATATCTGACCATGCTGCATCAGGAGCTTTCCAGCCATATGATGAAAGAGGAGCAGATTCTGTTCCCGATGATCAAACAGGGGATGGGCACTCAGGCTGGCGGCCCCATCAGCGTGATGGAAAGTGAGCATGATGATGCTGGCGAGCTGCTGGAAGTGATTAAACACATCACCAACAACGTGACGCCACCGCCGGAAGCCTGCACCACCTGGAAAGCGATGTACAACGGCATCAACGAACTGATTGATGACCTAATGGAGCACATCAGCCTGGAAAATAACGTGCTGTTCCCGCGTGCCCTCGCAGGAAAGTAAATAAAAAGGCGCCCGCAGGCGCCCTCGACATTGTTAGTCTTATTGGCCACTCCGGGTGGCCTTTTTTATTTCGCCAGACGTTTCTTACCAGCAAACAGCCAGCCTGCGCCCAGCAGCACAAACCACAGCGGGGTCACGATCAGCGCTTCGCGCGTGTCGGCTTCCAGCGTCAGCAGCACCAGCACAAAGACGAAGAACGCCATGCATACCCAGCACATCAGCTTGCCCAGCGGCATCTTATATTTAGATTGCTCATGCAGTTGCGGACGCTTTTTGCGATACACCAGATACGAGCACAGGATAATCGTCCAGACGAACATAAACAGAATCGCGGAAACCGTGGTGATCATGGTGAAAGCAGCAATCACGCTCGGGTTGACCATCAGCATCACCACGCCGCCAAGCAGGCACATGCAGGAGAAGGTCAGGCCTTTCGCCGGGACGGCGCGCTTTGAAAGCTTGGCGAACATTTTCGGTGCCTGCCCATCCTGCGCCAGACCAAACAGCATACGGCTGGTCGAGAACACGCCGCTGTTGGCGGAAGAGGCCGCCGAGGTCAGCACCACGAAGTTAATCAGGCTGGCTGCCGCTGGCAGACCGACCAGCACAAACAGTTCAACGAACGGGCTCTTCGACGGTACCACTGAGCTCCACGGCGTCACCGACATAATCACAATCAGCGCGAAAACGTAGAACATAATGATACGCAGCGGGATGGAATTAATTGCGCGCGGCAGGGATTTCTCCGGATCTTTGGTTTCCGCCGCGGTGGTGCCCACCAGCTCAATACCTACAAAAGCAAAGACCGCTATCTGGAAGCCAGCAAAGAATCCGCTAATACCTTTCGGGAACCAGCCGCCGTCATTCCACAGATGAGCGAAAGAGGCTTCGACGCCGGTCGGTGACTGGAAGTGCATCAGCACCATCACCAGGCCAACCACGATCAGCGCCACAATGGCGACGATTTTGATCATCGCGAACCAGAATTCCATCTCACCGAACATCTTCACGGTGGCAAGGTTAAGGCTCAGCAGCAGCAGAATAACCGCCAGCGAGGCGACCCAATCGGAAAGCCCCGGGAACCAGAACTGAGCGTAGGCGGTGATCGCCACCACGTCCGCCATGCCGGTGACTACCCAACAAAACCAGTAGGTCCAACCGGTGAAATATCCTGCCCACGGCCCCAGCAGGTCGGCGGCAAAATCGCTAAACGATTTATATTCGAGGTTCGACAGCAGTAATTCACCCATGGCGCGCATGACGAAAAACAGCATGAAGCCGATTATCATATAAACAAAAATAATTGACGGCCCGGCGAGGCTAATGGTTTTGCCGGAGCCCATAAACAGCCCGGTGCCTATCGCACCACCGATAGCAATAAGCTGAATATGCCGGTTTGTGAGATTTCGCCGCAGCGATTGTTCAGTCGGAGCCTGCTCGTCGGCAGCGACTTTGACCTGATCTACCATGTGATTTTTCCTGTTGTACCTGTCTGTGTTGTTCGGGCTCTATTGGCCCTTAATTCGTCTTAACCCTGGAACGAGGGTTTATCGATATTAGGTAAGAATCGGAGGGATGAATACTATGATTTAGAGATAATGTTAATTTTATGTTTAAAGTGAGTGTTATATCACTCCAGTTGCGCGAAAGAGCTCACAAAAATACACCCATAAAGCAGATATGCAATACAAAGCTCTAATAAATTCCTAACTTAAGGGTTTTACACTATTTAAAGCGGCCCCTCCCCCGGACGGGAGAGGAAGCCCCTGCTGTTTAGATAATATCCAGCAGTTCAACTTCAAAAATCAGGGTGCTGAACGGAGGAATGGATGCTCCCGCACCGCGATCACCGTACGCCAGGTTGTGCGGAATGGTCAGTTCCCATTTGGAACCGACCGGCATCAGGGTTAGCGCTTCAATCCAGCCGCCGATAACGCCAGTTACCGGGAACTCAGCCGGTTCACCGCGCGCAACGGAGCTATCGAAGACGGTGCCGTCAATCAGCTTACCGGTGTAGTGAACGCGAACGTGGTCAGTACGAGCCGGGATCGGGCCTTCACCCTGGGTCAGCACGCGGAACTGCAGGCCAGATTCAGTGCTGTTCACGCCTTCGCGTTCGCGGTTTTCATCTAGGTATTTCTCGCCATCTGCGGCCATTTCCTGGAAACGCTCGCGACGCACGGCCTCTGCACGTTCGTGGATTTCACGCAGCGCACGATGAACGGCTTCCACCGGCACCTGCGGCTGTTTACCTTCCAATGCATCAGCGATACCGGCGACCAGCGCTTCCGGTAGCAGCCCCTGCAGGCCAGATTCGCTCAGCTGTTGTCCAACCTGCAAGCCGATACCGTAACTTGCCTGTGCTTCAGTCGTGTCAAAAGTCGGGGTTGCCATCTTTGTTCCTTTTTTTAGGGGGAATCTCATACTCTATGGATCTCGAATTGCGAGAAGACGACGAGTAGAGAAAAATAGGTGGGCAGCATATCAGCCACAGCATGACGGGTAAAACTTTGTCGCCTGGATGATGACAAATCTAAGGGAAACAGAAACAATAGAGAAGTAAGGTTAACCTCACGAAACATATCTTTGTCTCGTCCTTCAGGAAGTTAGCCATCTATACTCTAGAGAGCAGGATAAAAATATGCGGAGCAGGAGGAAAGCCATGCCCGGGCGCTTTGAACTGACATCTACCCTGGCGAAGATCTGGCACGCCCCGGATCATATTCGCATCATGGATCCGTTACCGCCCATGCATCGCCGGGGCATTATTGCCGGTGCCCTGCTGGTGATTATCGGTATTCTGCTCCCGTCTGAGGATAACAGCAGTTCAACGCTGGCCAGCCGCGAGGCGAATCTTGACCTGCAATCTCAGTCGCAGCCGCAATCTTCAGGCAATCAGGCCGTCCCGCTGCCGCCTATCACCAACACGCCGCCGGTCAACGATGCCGATCAGATGGCACCGGTCGCCCCGGAGCCCATTCAGGATGAACAACCGGACCAGGCACCGCAGCAGACCGCGTCTCAGCCGTACCAGGAGCCGCAGTCGACTCCCGGTATAGAGCAGCAGTGGCGGACCTATCGCATTGAATCAGGTAAAACTCTCGCGCAGCTATTCCGCGACCACAACCTGCCGCCAACCGATGTTTACGCCATGGCGCAGGTGGAAGGTCCGGGTAAACCGCTCAGTACGCTGCAAACCGGGCAGACGGTGCAGATACGCCAGAACGCCAGCGGCGTGGTGACCGGGCTGACTATCGATACCGGCGGCGGCCAGCAGGTGCTGTTTACCCGCCAGTCGAACGGTAGCTTTATTCGCGCCCGCTAAGAGAACCAGGCGTCACGAGAAGCCAGCTCAGAATGGTTTCTTTGATGACTCGACGCCTGACTTCCAGAGCCTGCGGCGAGACCATACTGATGTGGTAAACCAGCCCTAAAGTATGCTGGTTAATTAAGTAATACCCCCCAAGGGCGGCAATACTAATATTGACCTGCAGCGGGTCGATATCGGCTTTGAAGATATTTTGCCGCTTCCCTTCGTCAAGCAGCGAAGCCATTAGTTGCAGGTGCGAGTGGTTAATTTCCGGCAGACGCGTTGATTTTGCATAATGAACCCCTTTGCTCTGGTTTTCACTATGAACAATTTTGAGAAACCAGGGATTGTCGATGTAATAATCCCAGGTAAAATCGATAATCTTCTCTATGGCTTTATTAGGGGAAAGCCCTGATACATCGAGATTTTTCTCTTTCTGGCGAATATCGTTCCAGATATATTCCAGCACTTCGATAAATAAGTTTTCTTTATTACCGAAGTGGTGGTAAACGGTTTGTTTACTGCACTCTGCCGCTTTAACAATATTATCAACCCTGGCGCCTTCATAACCATATTCGGCAAATTCATTGACTGCGCTTAAAAGCAGTTTTTCTTTCAGGCTTTGTGCATTGCTGGTATCAAGATACATTCCGGTTCCCCATTCGCCCCACGCGGTACTTATCATAACGTTATTTTGCACCAGCTCCAGTAAAAAGCATAAAAACAATACAATTCAGTATCTTATTAAGAACCCAGTGATCGAACTCACAAACCAACCAACTAGATGGTTGATCTTTTAATGTTCCGGAGGCATTTTGATACCACCAGGGACAAACCCTCTTCATTGTGAGGTTACAAATGACATCGAATAAATCCGTCGCCATCATCACCGGGGCCGCTCGCGGTATTGGCAAAGGCTGCGCGCTTGAGCTGGCTCGTGCCGGATTCAATCTTTTAATCAACGATCGCCCGGATGCTGAAAGCGTTGAAAAGCTGAAAGCCACCCAGCAGGAATGCATTGCCGAAGGCGCGGACGTTATCTGCTTCCCGGCGGATATTGCCGACCTGTCGCTGCACGAAGAGATGCTCGACGCCGCGCAAAATCGGTGGGGTCGGCTGGATTGCCTGCTGAACAATGCCGGGATCTCAGTCAAAAAACGCGGTGATATTCTCGACATGCAGCCGGACAGCTTTGACGAAAACATTGCCGTCAACACCCGCGCCCCCTTCTTCCTTGCTCAGTCGTTCAGCAAACGCCTGCTGGCGCAGCCGAAGCCGGAAAACGAACTCCCGCATCGCTCGATTATTTTTGTCAGCTCGATTAACGCCATCATGCTGGCCATGAATCGCGGCGAATACACGATGGCCAAAACCGCCGTCTCCGCTGCCGCCCGCCTGTTCGCCGCCCGTCTGTGCGACGAGCAAATTGGCGTTTACGAAGTGCGTCCAGGGCTGATTAAAACCGAAATGACCGTTCCCGCCACCGCCTACTATGACGATCTGATCGCCAAAGGGCTGGTGCCGTGGGGCCGCTGGGGTTTTCCGGCAGATATCGCCTCAACCGTCCGCGCCATGGCGGAAGGCAAGCTGATCTACACCTGTGGGCAGGCCGTTGCGATTGATGGCGGCCTGAGCATGCCGCGCTTCTGAGGTCGAAGAATGAGAGATTTGTTGCAACGCCCCGACCTGTTTAGCATCAATACCGCGACGCTCGGCTACAAAACTCCGCTGCCCGCCATCATTGATGCCTGCGCCGAGCGCGGGATTGGCGCGATTGCGCCGTGGCGAAGAGAGCTTGCGGGCGAAAATATTGCCGCCATCGCCCGTCAGCTAGCAGCGAACAATATGGCGGTCTCCGGATATTGTCGCAGCACGTACTACACCGCACCGACGCTGTCGGAACGTAAGCTTGCCATCGACGATAACCGTCGTGCTCTGGACGATGCCGCAACCCTGAATGCCGCCTGCTATATGCAGGTGGTGGGCGGGCTGCCGCAGGGGAGCAAAGATTTATACGAGGCGCGGGAGCAGGTGAAGTACGGCATTCGCCAGCTATTGCCGCATTCAAGGGAAGTCGGCGTGCCTATCGCCCTGGAGCCGCTGCACCCGATGACCGCCGCCGACCGCTCCTGCCTGTGCACCCTGCGCCAGGCGCTGGACTGGTGCGATGAACTCGATCCCGACGGCGAATACGGGCTGGGCGTGGCGGTGGATGTTTACCACGTCTGGTGGGATCCGGATCTGGCGAATCAGATCCTGCGAGCGGGAAAACGCATTCTGGCCTTTCACGTTTCGGACTGGCTGGTGCCAACCACCGATTTAGTCAATGACCGGGGTATGCCGGGCGATGGCGTGATTAATATCCCCTCGATTCGTCGGCTGGTGGAAAACGCTGGTTTTAACGGCGCGGTGGAATTAGAGATTTTCTCGCCGCACAACTGGTGGCAAAAGGATATCAACAGCACGCTGGATATTAGCGTCGACCGCATCGCACATTATTGCTAAGGATTTATCATGAATGAACAACCCGTTCTGTTTAACAGAGCGGCGGCTTCCTGTCGCCTGACGCTGAACCGTGAAGATAAATGTCACGCTATTAATGAAGAGATGATCGAATTACTCGATCGCTATTTAAACGAAATTGAAAATGACACCTCGCTGCGCCTGGTGGAGTTAACCGCTACCGGCGATAAATTTTTCTGTGCGGGCGGCGATATTAAATCCTGGTCCGCTTATTCACCGCTGGATATGGGCCGAAAATGGATTAAGCGCGGCAACGAGGTTTTTTCCCGCCTGCGCAATTTACCGCAGCTTACCGTGGCGAATATTAACGGTCACACCATCGGCGGCGGTATCGAGCTAGCGCTGAGCTGCGATATTCGCATCGCCCGCCCGACGGCAAAATTCTCCACCCCGGAAGTGATGCTCGGCATGGTCCCCGGCTGGCTGGGCATCGAGCGGGTGTTAAATCAGGTCGGCCCGGTTATTGGTCGCCAGATGCTAATGCTGGGCCAGCGTCTCAGTGCGCAAGAAGCACAATCCGCAGGCCTGATTAATGAGGTCGTGGAAAGAGAGGCAGCGGAAAGCTGGCTTGTGAATCAGCTTAGCGCGGTAGAGAAATGCGGCCCGGTCGCCCTGGCACATATTAAGCAGCTCATTCTGGCGCTGGAAAATAAACATGCCGACTACTCGCACCAACTGCTGGCTGGATTAATGTCCGCCACCCAGGACTGCCAGCAGGCGACGCAGGCTTTTGCCAATAAAAGCCAGGTGAGTTTCCAGAATCAATAAGGAAAGGATGATGAATAAAATCACAACCGCCGACGCTGTCGCCGCGCAGATTAAAGATGGCGCAACCATTGCCATTAGCGGCAACGGCGGCGGCATGGTCGAGGCCGACTATTTACTGGCGGCAATTGAAAAACGCTTTCTGGAAACCGGGCACCCGCGCGACCTGACGCTTATCCATTCGCTGGGTATTGGCGACCGCGACAGCAAAGGTACCAACCGCTTCGCCCATGCCGAAATGCTCAAGAGGATCGTTGCCGGGCATTTCACCTGGTCACCCAAAATGCAGGCGCTGGTGAAGAATGAAGAGATTGAAGCGTACTGCTTTCCCGGCGGTGTGATTCAGGCGCTGCTGCGTGAAATCGGTGCCGGGCGACCAGGGCTTATCACTCACGTTGGGTTGGGATCGTTTGTCGACCCGCGCCATGGCGGTGGAAAATCTAACGCCTGTACCACTGACGATCTGGTCGAGCTAATTGAGATCGATGGCGAAACCAAACTGCGCTATCGCCCGTTTAAGGTGGATTACGCCATAGTGCGCGGCACCTACGCCGACCCGCGCGGTAACGTCAGCCTCGAAGAAGAAGCGATCAATATGGATAGCTACTCGATGGCGCTGGCGGCGCACAACAGCGGCGGCAAGGTCTTCGTTCAGGTTCGCGATGTGCTGGAGTCGGGGGCGATTGCGCCGCGCAACGTCACCCTGCCGGGGATTCTGGTCGATAGCATCGTGGAGTATCGCGAGCAGCCGCAAACCTACCTCGGCGGCTACGATCTGACGATCAGCGGCCAGCACCGCCGCCTCTGCTCCAGCGATGCGATAGAGCTGGTCAGTCATCCGGTTCGTCGCCTGATTGCCCGCCGCGCCGCCCGCGAACTGGTGGCTGGTGCATCCACCAACTTTGGCTTCGGTATTCCCGGCGGTATTCCCGGCATCGCGCTGCGCGAAGGCGTGCCTTATCAGAGCTTGTGGCTCAGCGTGGAGCAAGGCGTGCATAACGGCATGATGCTGGATGATGCGTTTTTTGGCTGCGCGCGCAACGCCGACGCCATTATTCCTTCGCTGGACCAGTTTGAGTTTTACAGCGGCGGCGGGATCGATATCACTTTCCTCGGCATGGGCGAGATGGACCAGCAGGGCAACGTCAACGTGTCGCATCTCAACGGCAATCTGATTGGCCCTGGCGGCTTTCTGGAAATCGCGCAGAACGCCCGTAAGGTGGTGTTCTGCGGCACCTTTGACGCCAAAGGCAGCAAAGTGAACGTCACGCCAGACGGCCTGCAAATCGAGCAACCAGGGCAGATCCCGAAGCTGGTTACCGCGGTGGAAAAGATTACCTTCAGCGCCAGCTACGCCCGCCAGAGCGGACAGGAAGTGCTGTATATCACCGAACGCGCGGTGTTTCAGTTAACGGAGGCGGGCGTTGAGTTAATCGAGGTCGCCCCTGGCGTCGATATTGAGCGCGACATTCTGCCGTATATGGCTTTCCGCTCGGTGATTAACCAGCCGCGCCTGATGGACAGCGCGCTGTTTAGCGCGATGGAGGAAGCATGAGCCAGATTAATGACGCCATCCTTGACGCCTTGACGCATGTCTCTTTTCCTAAGGGATTCACTCAGGCAGAGCCGAATTCCGTACTGACACTTGATAACGTCAACTACCCGGTATGGAAAGCCGATGCACTGGTGGTCGGTAGCGGCGCTGCGGGACTACGCGCTGCCGTTGAGCTGAAACGCCGCCAGCAAAACGTGCTTTTGGCAACCGCCGGGTTATATATGGGGACCTCCGCCTGTTCCGGTTCGGATAAGCAGACGTTGTTCACCGCCGCCACGGCGGGCAACGGCGATAGCTTTCTCAAACTGGCCGACGCGCTAGCCAGCGGCGGCGCCATGGACCACGACACCGCTTATGTCGAAGCAGTAGGTTCGCTGCACACGCTGGGCGGGCTGCAATTTCTCGGGCTGGAGCTGCCGGAAGACCGTTATGGCGCGATCCTGCGCTATCAAACCGACCACGACGAAGCCGGACGCGCCACCTCCTGCGGCCCGCGAACTTCGCGCCTGATGGTGAAGGTTCTGCTGGAAGAAGTGCAGCGGCTCAATATCCCGCTGCTGAGCAGTGCGACGATTATCAAGCTGCTACGCCAGCGCGATGACTCAGGTAGCGAACGCGTTGTCGGGGCGATTATGGCAACCGGCTCCCGCGCCCATAACCCGTGGGGACTGGCGCTGGTTGTCGCACCTAACGTAGTGTTGGCCACTGGCGGCCCTGGAGAGTTGTATCGCGACAGCGTCTACCCCCATAAGTGCTTCGGTTCACTGGGGCTGGCGCTGGAGGAGGGAATGACGCTGACCAACCTGACGGAAAGCCAGTTTGGTATCGGTACGCCGCGCAGCCTCTTTCCGTGGAATTTATCCGGCACCTACGTGCAGGTGATCCCCTATATCTATTCGGTTGATAGCGACGGTAACGAGCATAATTTCCTCGCCGACTACTACCGCACCACCCAGGAGCTGGCGTCCAATATCTTCCGTAAAGGGTATCAATGGCCGTTCCATGCGACCAGGGTGATGGACTTTGGCTCCAGCCTGTTAGATATGGCGGTGGCGCATGAGCAGCAGTTAGGCCGCAAAGTCTATATGGACTTTAACCGCAATCCTGAAGCGGTGCCGGGCGATCACCCCTTCTCGCTGGAGCGGCTTGACGACGACGTGCGAGCTTATCTGGAGAACAACGACGCGCTGGCGGCGCTGCCGATTGAACGCTTGCGACAAATGAACCCGCTATCGATCGCCCTGTATAAAATGCACGGTCACGACCTGGCGCAAGAGCCATTGCAGTTCGCCATGAACAACCAGCATATGAATGGTGGTATTGAGGTCGATATCTGGGGTCAAACCTCCCTGCCCGGCTGCTTTGCGGTAGGCGAAGTCGCCGGAACCCACGGCATCACTCGCCCCGGCGGCGCGGCGCTCAACGCCGGACAGGTCTTTGCCGTGCGGCTGGCACGTTATATTGCGCAAGCGGGCAGGCATGACCATCCGGACGATCTGCACACGCTGGCTGCAACGGCGATAGCGACGGTCAGAGAGGTCATCAGCCAGGCGCTGGCGAACCCATCCGGGATGTCGCTGCTGATGGTCAAAAAGCAAATTCAGGCACGGATGTCCGACTCAGCCGGTTTCCTTTGCCGTGCCGAAGATATTGGCCACGCCAGCCGTGATGCTCAGCTCCTGCTGGAGTTTGTCCAGCAGCATGGGCTGACCATCAACCACCCGGCTGAAATTGCAGAACTGTTTATGTGGCGGCAGCTAACGGTGACGTCGGCGGCGGTCTTGACGCAGTTGGACCAGTACGTTGCCGCTGGCGGCGGTAGCCGAGGTGCGCGGATCGTGCTTGATGAATCTGCCAACTGCGTGCCTCAGACTCGTCATGGGCAGTGTGAAGCATGGCGTTTTCGACCGGAACGGCTGGAAGATAAAAGCGAGAAATGGAATATTCATTATCTCTCGCCGCAGTTTGTTGTTTTTCGCCAGCCGATACGACAATCCCCGAAAACAGAGGGTGTATGGTTCGAAAAAAATTGGCCTGAATTTCTGTCTGGTCATATCTATCAGCCAGTCCAGAGTGAAGAAAACTCACAATAGTATGGCTTATACCCTAAATAATTCGAGTTGCTTAAAGGCGGCAAGGAAGTGAGTCCCCAGGAGCATAGATAACTATGTGACTGGGGTGAACGAGCGTAGCCAACACATAAGCAACTTGAAGTATGACGGGTATATATCCACTGACCTTCGGGTTATCAGTTCGGATTATGGGAACGATAGCCCGAAACAGAAAAAGTATAAGAAGGGAGTTGTTATGCGTAAAATCATTAAACCCATCAATGCTATTCTCTCAACCATTAATATTACAATATTATTTGTTATTGTTTTATGTGTTACATGGCAGGTGATGGCAAGATTTATATTTAAGAGCCCCAGTATTATCACCGATGAACTCAGCCGCTTACTCTTTATCTGTCTGGGTTTGTTAGGGGGTGCATATACGGCCGGACAAAATCGTCATCTGGCGATTGATTTGTTACCCATGTCACTTACGGGAAAACCAAAGCAAATTTTATTTCTGATAATCCAGGCCATCGTCATTATCTTTTCTCTGGTCATTATGGTCTATGGTGGCGGTACTCTGGCATTAGATACCTTTGAATCCGGGCAGACATCACCTGCGCTTGGCTGGCAAATGGGATATATCTATCTCTGTATTCCCATTAGCGGCTTGTTGATTATCATTTACACCATTGCGCTGGTGACTGAAGAACTCAAAACACCGGTATAAATTACTGGCACTATTAATAAAATGATACCAGGAGAAATCATGGACTACTGGCTACCTATTGTTGTGTTATTTGGCGCATTCTTTTTTATGCTGGCGCTGGGAGTACCTATTGTTTACGCTATCGGATTATCTACACTCGCTTCGGTGACAACACAGCTTAGTTTTGTTTCCGCCTTAAGCGTTGTATCGCAAAAATTAGCTTCCGGGCTGGATAGCTTTACCCTGCTGGCGATACCGTTTTTTATTCTCTCCGGCAATATTATGAATCATGGCGGCATTGCCCGACGGCTGATTAATTTTGCGCGTATTCTTGGAGGCAGGCTTCCCGGTTCACTTGCGCACTGCAATATTCTGGCAAATATGCTCTTTGGCGCTATTTCTGGTTCTGCCGTGGCCTCTGCCGCTGCGATGGGCGGCGTCATGCATCCGCAGCAGGTCAAAGAGGGATATGACCCCGCCTTCAGCACGGCAGTGAACGTCGCATCTGCGCCAACAGGTTTGCTGATCCCACCGAGTAATACCTTAATTGTCTATTCTCTGGTGAGCGGCGGGACCTCTATTGCCGCACTATTTCTGGCCGGTTACGTACCGGGAATTCTGCTAGGCCTGTCTCTGATGGTTGTGGCCGGTATACTGGCTTCCCGTCGTGGTTATGCACGACCAGACCGCCCTACATTACGCCAGGCGGCTCTCGCAGTATGGATGGCCGTGCCGAGTATTTTTCTCATCGTGTTGATTATGGGAGGCGTGCTGAGCGGAATATTCACGCCGACAGAAGCCTCAGCGATTGCGGTCATTTACACCCTGTTTCTGGCATTGGTCCTTTACCGTGAAATATCGGTAAAAGATTTACCAAAAATATTCATTGAATCTGTCATTACGACATCAATAGTTTTGTTATTGATCGGCTCCTCAATGGGAATGTCATGGGCCATGTCAAATGCGGACGTCCCATTTCTGATTCTGGATCTGCTGAACTCCATATCAGACAACCCGATTGTTATCTTGCTTATTATTAATGTCATTTTATTGATCATCGGTACTTTTATGGATATGACGCCAGCGGTACTGATCTTCACGCCTATATTCTTACCGGTTGTCGGCGAGTTGGGAATGGATCCGATTCACTTTGGTATCGTCATGGTACTGAATATGTGTATTGGTATTTGCACACCACCCGTAGGCAGCGTGTTATTCGTCGGATGTAGCGTATCTAAACTGCCTATTAATAAAATTATCAAGCCAATGCTACCATTTTATGCCGTGATGGTTCTGGTGTTAGCCCTGGTGACCTATATTCCACAGATTAGCATGGCCTTGCCGCGTGCGCTGGGATATTAAGCAGTTGCAATATTGAGCTAAAAAACTTACCTCTCAATAAGGAAATAACAATGAAAATAAAATTATCGGCCACGCTTCTTAGCACATTGTTGATGTTATCTCTCGGCAGTGCGCAAGCCGTGACGCTTAAGCTCAGTCATAACCAGGATAAAACGCATCCGGTCCATAAGGCGATGGAAAATTTTGCGACTAAAGCCAAAGAATATTCTAATGGCGAGGTGACAATCCGTATTTATCCTAACGGCACGCTGGGAACCCAGCGCGAAACCATGGAGCTTATTCGCTCCGGCGCAATCCAGCTGGTAAAAACCAATGCCGCAGAAATGGAATCGTTTGAAAACGCCTATAAAATTTTCAGTTTGCCTTATCTTTTCCGCGACCGTGAAAGCTACTACCAGATTATGCAGGGGGAAGCCGGGCAAGAGATTCTTAACTCAACAAAAAGTAAGGGTTATTTTGGCCTGACTTTCTATGATGGAGGTTCCCGCAGCTTCTATGGCAATAAAGCGATTCTTAAGCCGGCTGACTTAAAAGGATTAAAAGTCAGAGTCCAGCCCAGCCCAGGTGCGGTTGAAATGATCAAGGTGATGGGCGGCAATCCTACACCGCTCGATTACGGTGAGCTTTACACCGCATTGCAGCAGGGCGTTGTCGATATGGCGGAAAATAGCGTTATGGCGCTCACCACAATGCGCCACGGCGAAGTGGCGAAAAGCTTCAGCCTTGATGAACACACCATGGTCCCTGACGTTTTACTGATGAGCAATAATGCCTTCGATAAACTAAACGATACCGACAAAGCCGCAGTTCTTAAAGCCGCCAAGGAATCGATGGAGTATATGAAAATGCTCTGGAGCGAAGAGGAACAGAAGGAATTTGCGAAGCTGGATAAAATGGGCGTAAAAGTCTACAAGGTGGATAAGACGCCATTCATCGAAATCGTACAGCCGATGTACGCTAATTTTGAGAAGAATAATCCTCAGCTCACCCCGCTGCTGAAAAAAATTCAGGCCGAGCAGAAGTAAAAAAAGCTCCCCGAGGGAAGTCCTTGGGGAGCAACAATCAATAGCGGACTAGCTTACTTTTCCTGCCTTATTCACCCACCAGATCCCGGTACACACCAGCACCAGCGCAACAACATATTTCCAATCCCAAATATTTTCGCCGAGGAAAATGGCCGACAGTACCGAGCCGGAAACGGGGATCAGGAAGTTAAACGGCGCGATCATGCCCACGCGATTGTGCTTGAGTAAGATGCTCCATAGCGCAAAAGCGACGGAAGAAAGGAGCGTCAGATAGCCCAGAATCAACACGGATGCAGTGCCATGTACGGCGAGCGTGCCCCCGCTCAGATAGCCGCCAACTAACAGCGCAATACCACCAAAAGCCAGCTGCCAGCCGGTCATCACCGTTGGGTCTACCGTTTGCGAAATGCGCTTACCGTAGAGCGTCGCCGCCGACAGAACAAAAGCCGCCAGCACCACAAAGCCATCTCCCAGCCAGATAAAACTGAAGTCGCTTAGCGAATGGTTAAAGTTCACCAGCAGCACGCCGGTAAAACCAAGAATACAGCCGAGCGTTTTGTTGTAGCTTAGCTTGTCATTTTGGTAGATAAAGTGCGCCAGCAGTACGCTGAAGAAGGTACCGGTGGCATTCATAATCGACCCTTTGACGCCGGTGGTAAACGCGAGCCCAATATAGAAAAAAATATACTGGATAGAGGTTTGCGTTAGTCCCAGCACCACCAGCTGTCCATACTGACGCCCCTTCAGGCGACTGATGGGTTTTCGCTGTATCAGGGCAAAGAGCAGCAGGAGCATACCGGCAAATAAAAAACGGTAGCCCGCGAAAACTATCTTTGACGATATGTCATCAGTGGCTATCTGAAACAGTTCATAACCGCTCTTGATCGCCGGGTAAGCACTTCCCCATAACAGACAGCAGAGGGTTGCGCAGGCAAAGGCCACTTTCTTACGGGAAAAAATTGAGGGTGCGTCCATTCACTTCACCAGAAATAAAATAGTGTTTTATTTTATTATCCAGAAAGTTGCTAAGAATAGCTACCATACAGAGAAAAGATTGGGCAAAGGTAGAAAAGCAAAACGCCGGCACAAGGCCGGCGTCTCGACGCGAGTTGAGTAAAAAATTACTCAGCTACAACGTTAACAACCAGTTTAGCGAAGACTTCGCTGTGAACCTGGAAGTCCACTTCGTGCTCACCGGTGGTGCGCAGAACGCCGTTCGGCAGGCGAACTTCGCTCTTAGCGACGGCAACGCCAGCTGCAGTTACAGCGTCAGCGATGTCGCGGGTACCGATGGAACCGAACAGTTTACCTTCGTCGCCAGATTTAGACGCGATGGTAACGGTGCCCAGTGCGTTGATTGCTTCAGCACGTGCGTTAGCAGCGTTCAGAACGTCAGCCAGTTTGGCTTCCAGTTCAGCACGGCGTGCTTCGAAGAATTCAACGTTTTTCTTGGTAGCAGGAACAGCTTTACCCTGTGGTACCAGGAAGTTACGAGCATAGCCCGCTTTAACGTTAACCTGATCACCCAGGCTACCCAGGTTTGCTACTTTATCAAGCAGAATAACTTGCATTACCTTATCCTCTTAAAGTCGTTAATAGACAGCGGCCGATTACTGATGACGATCGGTATACGGCAGCAGGGACAAGTAGCGAGCGCGCTTGATGCAGCGAGCCAGCTGGCGCTGGTATTTTGCACGAGTACCGGTGATACGGCTCGGGACAATTTTACCGCTTTCGGTAATGTAGTTTTTCAACGTTGCGATGTCTTTGTAATCGATCTCAACAACGCCTTCCGCGGTGAAACGGCAGAACTTGCGACGACGGAAATAACGTGCCATATGGCTAGTCTCCAGAATCTATCAATTCAATCTGCTCGGCATGCAGAACCATTTTGCTCAAGCCGTTCTTTGCCTTGTGGCAAGAAATGAACCCTCGAACGATTACTGCGCTACCGACCGTTATACTGTGAGTAATGGCTTGGTTTTGGTGTCCGCTAATAATAACGGGCATTTGGCACCATGCCTGCCGGTGAAAACCAGCTTCCTCCTGCACTGAACGATGCTCAAGCACGAACTGGCAGTGTGGAATTCCTGACGGGCTGACCTTACGAAGTGGAGTCCTGCAGATTATGCCGGACAGTTCCAGACGATTGGTCATCAGGATTACTCTTCAGAATCCCCAGCTTCGGAATCATCTGCGGTTTCGTTTGCGAAATCTTCGCGACGCTCACGGCGCTCGTCTTTCGCTTTAACCATCGGAGATGCTTCGGTAACAGCGTGCTTAGTACGCATTACCATGCTGCGGATAACGGCGTCGTTGAAGCGGAAGTTAGTTTCCAGCTCATCGATCGCTTCCTGCGGGGCTTCAACGTTCAGCAGAACGTAGTGAGCTTTGTGCAGTTTGTTGATCGGATAAGCCAGCTGACGGCGGCCCCAGTCTTCCAGACGGTGGATCGTACCTTCTGCTGCAGTGATTGCACCAGTGTAACGTTCGATCATACCCGGAACCTGTTCGCTCTGGTCAGGATGGACCATAAAAACGATTTCGTAATGACGCATCGAATTGCTCCTTACGGATTATTCAGCCTCCTGTCTGGGTCAGCCGCGGCCCATGGAGGCAAGGAACGTGATTAAAGGGCGGCTGAAAAATTGACGCGTCATAATACGTGCGCAAGCGGTTTAAGACAAGTGAATTGCGTAGATAATTCGCACTAAGAGCAAAGTCACGCTAAACCAGTGATTTAAAATTCATCAATGACGGATGCGACAATTTTTTGAACAACTGCATCAGAAATGGTCGCGATACGCCCGGCAGACAGCAATTACACTTAGATCAGCAGCAATCCATAACCTAAAGGAACCGGGTTAACGTCAGGACTGTCAGTAAGGAGCGTAGAGTATGAAATATATCCTCATTACCATGATGGCTGCGCTTTTGCTGAGCGCCAACGCGCTGGCAGCCATCAAAATCGATGGGCGTCAGGCACGCAACATGGACGATGTGCAGAGCCTTGGCGTTATCTATATCAACCACAATATGGCCACTGAGCAAGAAGCCGATCGGGCGCTTAGCCAGCAGAGCGATGCCGAAGGAGCGAAATATTTTCAGCCGATCCTGCTCCATGAGCCAGGAAGCAATGGCCTGATTCATGCCAGTGCAGCTATTTACCGCTAACTCCCCGTCTTTTTGACTTCGCCTCCATTGCGGGGCGAAGTCTTAATGCGATTGCGCATTATTTCGTTTCCGGACTTATCAGAGTCACTATAACCTGATTTAATCAGCGTTTAACGGCATGATTATCCGGAGCGATTCATGGTCCCGCGCTTTGCGACGTTAAGTCGTATCCCAAAAGGGGTTTGGGTTCTTGGCGGCGTCAGCCTGCTGATGGATGTTTCATCAGAGATGATCCATAGCCTTCTTCCCCTGTTTATGGCGACTACGCTGGGTGCCAGCGTCATTATTATCGGCATTATCGAAGGCGTCGCAGAAGCCACCGCATTGATGCTAAAAGTCTTTTCCGGGGTAATTAGTGATTATGTGGGCAAGCGCAAGGGGCTGGCGCTGCTTGGCTATGGCCTGGGCGCGTTGAGCAAGGCGCTCTTCGCGATTGCGCCCACTTCCGGGATGGTATTTAGCGCGCGGATGCTCGACCGCATCGGCAAAGGAATACGCGGCGCGCCCAGGGATGCGCTGGTCGCCGACGTCACACCGCCGGAAATCCGTGGTGCCGCCTATGGTTTGCGCCAGGCGCTGGATACCATTGGCGCGTTCCTGGGGCCGCTGCTTGCGGTCGCGCTGATGTTTCTCTGGGATAATGATTTCCAGTCTATTTTCTGGGTCGCGGTAATTCCCGCCGTCCTCTCTATTGTCCTGTTGGGCTTTGGGTTAAAAGAGCCAAAAACGCCGGTCACCCAGAAACGAACTAACCCTTTGCGCCGCGAGAATTTACAAAAACTGTCTGCGGCCTACTGGTGGGTTGTGGCTATTGGCTCCACTTTTACCCTCGCCCGCTTCAGTGAAGCGTTCCTGGTTCTACGCGCCCAGCAGATGGAAATCCCGCTGTTCGCCATTCCGCTGGTGATGGTCGCGATGAACCTGGTTTACAGCCTGACCGCCTATCCATTCGGTAAATTATCGGACCGCGCAAGCCACAGCAAAATGCTGCAATGGGGCCTGCTGGTACTGATTGCTGCCGATATTGTGCTGGCCTTAAGCGGTCACTGGAGCACGCTGTTAGCGGGCGTGGCGCTGTGGGGCATTCATATGGGAATGACTCAAGGGTTGCTGGCAGCGATGGTAGCGCATACGGCACCGGCAGAACTGCGAGGCACAGCGTTCGGAATGTTCAACCTGATGAGCGGCGTTGCCCTGCTGCTGGCAAGCGCCGGGGCGGGCGTGCTGTGGGAAGTGTTCGGTGCCGCCTCAACATTTTACGCCGGAGCGATTCTCTGCGTGCTGACGCTAATTGGCATGCGTTGTATGCCGTCGGCTTATCAACAAAACTAAAAAGGCTCCGGAGCCAGACCGGTTGATTCATCATTACGATGAAAAGCTCCGGAGCACATACCTTACTTTTGCCCGTAATAGGCGTTTGGCCCATGTTTACGCATAAAGTGTTTGTCCATCAGCCAGCTATCGATGGGCTTCAGTTGCGGGTTAATCGCGCGGGCAATCCACGCCATTCTCGCTACCTCTTCCATCACTACTGCGTTATGCACCGCATCATGCGCATCTTTGCCCCAGGCAAACGGACCGTGCTGATAGACCACGATACCCGGCGTATGCAGAGGTTCGGCCTCGCCCAGCGTTTCGATGATGACGTGCCCGGTGTTCAGCTCATAGGCCTCTTCAACCTCCAGGGCACTTAATGCCCTGGTGCAGGGAATATCGCCAAAGAAGTAGTCCGCATGGGTCGTCCCTAGCGCGGGAATGGCTAACCCCGCCTGCGCCCAGGCCGTCGCATGAGTAGAGTGGGTATGCACCACGCCGCCAAGACTCGGATAGCGACGATACAGCGCCAGATGGGTGGAGGTATCAGAAGAAGGACGGTATTGGCCTTCTACGATATTACCGTCCATATCCACCACCACCATGTCGTCTACCTTCATGGTTTCATAAGCAACGCCGCTGGGTTTGATCGCCACTAGCCCGCGTTCGCGGTCAATAGCGCTGACGTTGCCCCAGGTAAAGGTCACCAGCCCGTAGCGCGGTAGATCCATGTTGGCTTCAAAAACCTGCTGTTTGAGCTTTTGCATTACGCCGCCTCCACCAGACCGGCGCTTGCCATGCGCGCCTTCACCCAATCGCGAGCCTTCGCCACTTCGAGCGCAGGGTCGTCAGTGGTCTCACTCCACATCTCAATCAGATACGGCCCGCAATAGCCGCTCTGCTTGAGGGTTTCGAAACAGCGCTCGAAATCGACAACCCCTTCACCAAACGGCACATTCTTAAATACACCGGGTTTGGTATCTTTCACATGCACCGCCACGATGTGCCCGATCCCCGCCTGGAGTTCCATCTGCACATCGTTATCCCACGCCGACAGGTTGCCGATATCGGGATAGAGCTGGAACCATGGGTTATTCAGGTAGTGCGCGTAGCCCAGCGCCTTGCTGATGGAGTTCATCAGCGGATAGTCCATAATTTCCATCGCCAGCGTCACCTGCGCGCGGCTTGCCATCTCGACGCTCTCTTTCAGTCCATCACGAAACCGACGACGCGTCTCGTTGTTGGCTTCCTGATAGTAAACGTCGTAACCGGCCAGTTGGATCACGCGAATGCCGACGTCCTGGGCGAACTGGATCGCTTTACGCATAATCTCCAGCCCCTGCGCACGTACTGCGTCGTCTTCACTGCCAAGCGGAAAGCGACGATGAGCACTCAGGCACATGGACGGAACGCGCACGCCAGTTTCAGCAATCGCGTTGACCAAAGCCAGACGCTGCTCGCGGCTCCAGTCGAGACGCGCCAGTCGGGCATCAGTTTCATCCACCGACATTTCGACGAAGTCAAAACCCAGCTTTTTCGCAAGCTTCAGCCGCTCCATCCAGCACTCCCCAGCGGGGAGCGCTTTTTCATAGATGCCGAGCGGAATTTGTTTCGACAGCATAGTTGCTCCTTAGCCCCAAAGCTGGGCAATAGAGCGTTTAAACTGACGCGCGGCTTCAACCGGCGAAGCGGCATCACGAATGCTACGACCAGCGATAAAGACGTGAATCGGAATGCCTTTGAACAACGGCAGATCTTCCAGCGCCAGGCCGCCGGTGACGGTAACCTTAAAGCCCATATCAGACAGGCGCTTGATGGCGCTGATGTCCGCCTCGCCCCACGCCACGCCTGCGGCCTGTGCATCGCGACTGCGGTGATACACAACCTGCCCGATACCCGCGTCGCGCCACTCCTGCGCCTGCTCCCAGGTCCAGTATCCGGTCAGTTCGATCTGCACATCGCCGTTAAACTCTTTCGCCACATCCAGCGCGCCTTTGGTGGTGTTGATATCCGCACAGCAGATCACGGTCACCCAGTCAGCATTGGCTTCAAAACACATACGGGAGAGAATTTTGCCCGCATCGGCGATTTTGGCATCCGCCAGCACGATTTTATGCGGATACAGCGCTTTCAGGTCGCGAACCGCACGAACGCCTTCGGCGACGCAAAGAATGGTGCCGACTTCAATAATGTCCACTTCATCAGCAATCAGGCGCGTCGTTTCATATGCAGAAGACATTGATTGGTTATCCAGCGCAACCTGCAACATAGGTAATGACATTTGATATTCCTTTTAAACAGCCGCCGCAGTGGCGTTATCAATTAAATCCAGCACTTCCTGCGCGGTGCGGCAGGCGCGTAAACGGTCAAAATTAGCTTCATCTTCAAACAGGTTGACGATTTGCATGATGCCCACTTCCTGATGGGTGTTGGCATCGACCGCCGCCATCGTTATCAGGATATCGACCGGGTCGTTATCTTCGTGGTTAAAGACCAGCGGCGTTTTCAGCGTCACCAACGCAAAACCAGTTTTCTTCACGCCCTCTTCCGGGCGCCCGTGCGGCATCGCCAGGCCCGGCGCAATCACAAAGTACGGGCCAAATTGTTCAACCCCATCAAGAATGGCCTGATAGTAACGAGGCTCGACCACGTCAGCCTTAACCAACAGATCAACGCTCAGTTTTACCGCTTCCCGCCAGGTGCTGGCGTCGGCCTGTAAGAGGATCGAGTTATTTTCCGCCAGTGAATCGCGTAATTTCATGGTGCGTCCTTACTTCACGTCCTGCGGGAAATGTTCTTTGATCACTTCCAGCAGCTTCGGACCAAAGTCAGCAGGCGATAGCATGTTGCGCACGCCAACCACATATTTGTTGCCGGAGACAGTGATCTCCCCGGCGATATGGGTGGAGGCGATGATGATGTCTGCTCCGCTTAATTCGCTTTTGTATTCACCTACCGCGCAGCTATTCACCGTGTGATCGATATTTGACTGGGTCAAAAACTGGTCCACTTTCATTTTCATGATCATGGAACTGCCTTGCCCGTTGCCACATACAGCCAGGATACGTACGGTCATAGTCAAAACTCCTTATTGAGCAGAAGCATCTGCCAGTTGTTTTTCCGCATCTTCTTCAGCACGCAGCGTGCGTCCTGCGAAGAACATATAAGCCAGTGAAATCAGAATAATAACGGCCATAAATGCGATGCCGACGGAGGCGAAGCCTTGCATCATCGGTGGCGCCAGGATGGACCAGTCCGCCATGCCCATCCAGGCGCTCATGCCCGTCAGCTTCACAGCCCAAACGCAGCCGAAGATCTCTATCATGCCCATCACCAGGCAAATCTTGAGCGCCGCGCGCCAGCCGCCAAAGTGGTTAGCAAACACGCCAATGGTAGCGTTAGAGAAGAACATCGGGATAAAGCCTGGAATGATCAGAATGGAAGAACCGACGCCCACCAGAATACCAACAGCGATCAGTTGACCGATGGTGCCCCACATAAATCCCCAGACCACGGCGTTCGGTGCAAAGCTATAAATCGCCGCGCAGTCAATCGCCAGTACGGCGCCAGGGATCAAGCGCTGAGAGATGCCGTTGAAGGCTTCAGAGAGCTCGGCGACAAACATACGCACGCCCTGAGTGATGATGAAAATAGCGACGGCGAACGAGAAGCCGGTTTGCAGGATATAGACCGTCCAGTGGGTTTTACCCGCCATCGCCTGCACCGTGTCAATGCCGAAGGAGAGCAGGATCGCGCCGAAGAAAACCGTCATTACAATGGCCGTGGAAACGATATTGTCGTGGAAGATGTTCAGCCAGCCCGGCAGCTTAAGATCCTCAACGCTCTCTTCTTTTTTCCCCAGATATGGCGCGACTTTATAGGCAATCCACGAAGCGAACTGCTGCTGGTGGCCAATCGAGAAGCCGCAGCCGTCGGTCACTTCCTGGGTCGGTTTGTACATCATGTTGGAGGTGATCCCCCAATACAGGGAGACCAGGACCGCCGTGCAGATAATGGTTGTCCACATCGAATAACCGAAGATGTAGAACGAAACCGCAATCAGCCCCGCCTGCTGAAACATGATGTGTCCGGTGAGCATGATGGTGCGAATACCGGTAATGCGCCTCAGCAGGACGTAACAGATATTCAGCGCCAGCGCTAACAGTACCGCATAGCCGACCCAGCTATAGGCATCGCCCATACGCTCAATGGTTGCCATCATCGAAGCGTAGGTATCGGAAATCGCCCCGTTGATGCCGTAAACCTCAGACATCTTCGCGACGACCGGCTTGAAGGTGCTGGTCAAAATGCCGGAACCCGCCTGCAATAACATAAAACCGATAATGGTTTTAATCGTCCCTTTGACAATAACGCTGGCGCTTTTACGTAACAGGATGTAGCCCAGACACGTCACGATACCCAGCAGCAGCGGGGCATTGGTCATGACCTGGTTAAAGAAAACGGTAAAGATGTTGTAGAGAATCTCCATAACACGCTCCAGAAGGTGAAAGCTCTGAACGTACATTACGCCCAGGGTTTGTTGTTGCGATCACTCTAATAATCAAAAATAATCACAACAAGATTATATTTGATTAAATGTGACGCACGCCGCAAATAATTATTCAATCTGTACACGAATTAATTCTCATTTATCAAAATCAAAAATTAACCCATTAAAATCAACACAATAATAAATAACTAGGTCAATAAAGAAAGCCTAACATCACCTGAGTCGCCCTTTTACATCCCTGCAAAGCGTAAAATTCAGGATTGCATTCCTGAACAAACGATGGCAGCATTCTTCAAAACAAATCACAATGTGATTACTTTTGACAACATGTGAGGGAAAGCGCAATGAGTAAAGTACAAACCATCACCCGCGAATCATGGATCCTGAACACCTTCCCTGAGTGGGGTAGCTGGCTGAATGAAGAAATTGAACAAGAGCAGGTTGCACCTGGTACCTTTGCCATGTGGTGGTTGGGTTGTACGGGCATCTGGCTGAAATCAGAAGGCGGGGCCAATATCTGTGTCGATTTCTGGTGCGGTACGGGCAAACAAAGCCATGGCAATCCGCTGATGAAAACAGGCCATCAGATGCAGCGCATGGCAGGCGTCAAGAAACTCCAGCCAAATCTGCGCACCACCCCGTTCGTACTCGATCCGTTCGCTATTCGCCAGATTGACGCCGTTCTGTCTACGCACGATCACAACGATCATATCGACGTTAACGTTGCCGCCGCGGTGATGCAGAATTGCGCCGATAACGTACCATTTATCGGCCCGCAAACTTGTGTTGATCTGTGGATCGGCTGGGGCGTGCCGAAAGAGCGCTGCATCGTGATGAAACCGGGCGATGTGGTCAAAGTGAAAGACGTTGAAATCCATGCGCTTGATGCCTTTGACCGTACCGCACTGATTACCCTGCCAGCGGATCAAAAAGCGGCGGGCGTACTGCCAGATGGCATGGATCAACGCGCGGTGAACTACCTGTTCAAGACGCCGGGTGGCAACCTGTATCACAGCGGCGATTCACACTATTCCAACTACTACGCTAAGCACGGAAACGAACATCAAATTGACGTCGCGCTGGGTTCCTATGGTGAGAACCCACGCGGTATTACCGACAAAATGACCAGCGCTGATATCCTGCGCATGGCTGAGTCGCTGAACACCAAAGTCGTCATCCCGTTCCATCACGATATCTGGTCAAACTTCCAGGCTGACCCGCAGGAAATCCGCGTCTTGTGGGAAATGAAGAAAGACCGTCTGAAATATGGCTTTAAGCCTTTCATCTGGCAGGTTGGCGGGAAATTCACCTGGCCGCTGGATAAGGATAATTTCGAGTACCACTATCCACGCGGATTCGACGACTGCTTCACCATGGAACCGGACCTGCCGTTTAAGTCCTTCCTGTAACACTTCTCCGGCGAGCGGTAATCGTTGACCGCCCGCCGGAAATTATCCCCGTCGGCATTAGTATTTTCACCTGATTTCAAATATCATCTTTGCTTATCACTTTTAATCGGATTTGCTCATGACGGAAGCGCAAAGACATCAAATTTTACTGGATTTGCTGGCACAAACGGGATTTGTCACCGTGGAGCAGGTGATTTCCCGGCTAGGAATTTCGCCAGCGACGGCACGACGCGATATCAATAAACTCGACGAAAGCGGCAAGCTGAAAAAAGTTCGCAACGGTGCGGAAGCTATCAGTGAGCAGCGCCCGCGCTGGTCGCCTATGAATATTCACCAGGCGCAAAACCACGATGAGAAAGTGCGCATTGCGCGCGCGGCTTCGCAGTTGGTTAACCCTGGCGAAAGCATCGTTATCAACTGCGGCTCTACCGCATTCCTGCTGGGCCAGGAACTGTGCGGAAAGCCGGTACAAATCATCACTAACTACCTGCCTCTGGCCAACTATCTGATCGATCAAGAACATGACAGCGTCATCATTATGGGCGGGCAGTATAACCGCAGCCACTCTATCACTCTGAGCCCACAAGGTAGCGATAATAGCCTGTATGCCGGGCACTGGATGTTTACCAGCGGCAAAGGGCTGACCGCCGAAGGGCTCTACAAAACCGATATGCTGACGGCAATGGCGGAGCAAAAAATGCTTAACGTCGTCGGTAAACTCGCGGTGCTGGTCGATAGCAGCAAAGTTGGCGAGCGTGCCGGAATGTTATTCAGCCAGGCCGCGCAAATCGACCTGGTGATTACCGGCAGGCAGGCGGATGAAGCGATCCTCAAGCAGCTTGAAGATCAGGGCGTTCAGGTGATTCGCGTTTAAAGATGACGCTGAAAGAACGCCACCGTCGCCGCTAATGCCTCAGGCGTAATGCGGTGACGGACGCCTTTCTGCCAGATACAAGTCAAATTGTCGGCCTGGTTGTTTTGCTGCAATGAGCGCTGAAGGCGGAACGTTTCGCCTGGCGGTACCACATCATCTTCGTCACCGTGCCAAAGCAACAGCGGTCGGCTGGCAAGTGTATCTAGCTGCTCGCTAACGTCCCACTCGGCCAGTTGTTTTACGTAAAAATCGGGCGACGGGAATAGGTTCTGCGAAAGCGAACTGAAATAGCCAGACCCCATCAGGCAGGCCACGCTTTTCAACTCTGGGTGATGGGTCATAATGCCCAGCGCCGTCATTCCGCCCATTGATGCCCCGGCGACCGCCAGTCTATCGTCAGCAAGCCACCCTTGCTCGCGAATCGCCTCCCGCAGCGCCGGGAACTCAACAAAATTCTGCATCAGGATCGGCCAAAACCGCTGCATCCTGCCTTGTTCATCGCCGAGATAGCGCGCACCGTGTTCTGCAGCATCTGGCATTATCACCCGAAACCCGGCTTCTGCTAACGCGACAGCAAAATAGCTGTACACCAGCTTAGAAGACGTGAAACCATGATAAAAGACGATACACGGCAACGGTTTATCGGCCGCGTTCTGTGGATATGCATGCAGAATCTCCCCGCCCGCGAGGCTACGCATTTCTAGTGCAATCATTTATCGTCTCCTTTCTCTATAGTGATGTAGTGTTATTGAGCACGAAACTCGTTCGCGCATGATTCATAATGTTGAGAACCCGGTTACGCTTTCAGAATATTTTCATTCGAAAATCGCGTCCGAGATAACAATTTGGGAACATTCCCCGGAAATGACATTCAGGCTACCACTACACTATGACTATCAGGAAACGAGATATGGTTATGCGTAGGTTTACACCATGGTTACTGGCTATCGTCTTGACTGGCTGTAGTGCCTTACAAGGAACGCCAGAAGCACCACCGCCCGCAACCGACCATCCGCAAGAGATCCAGCGTAACCAAACGACGGGTCTACAAAAGATGGGCACGGTGAGCGTATTAATGTACGGCTCACCGATGGATGTAGAAGCTGCGTTAAAGGTCAAAGCAGAGAAGGCGAAAGCGGATTACTACGTCATCATCATGATTGATGACACGATGGTTCCCGGCCAGTGGTATTCGCAAGCGATTCTCTACCGTAAATAGCGGTTAATCTTTAAACGAGCTTTACACTGCTTTGCGCCCATTCACGTTTTCCTGTGCATAATAACGTTCGGCCAGCTGTAACCTGGCAGGACGTTAGCAACGGACTGCCCTCAGGACTACGTAAAATGGAGCTGACGATGAAACGATCTTTTACCCTACCCAGCCTAATGCTGACCTCGGCAACGGCCAATACCTCCGCGCAGTCAGCGGAATTTGCCAGTGCGGATTGCGTAACAGGCCTCAATGAAATTGGCCTGATTTGCGTTAACAACATCTCCGGTAGCCAGCAGGATGTTGAACATGCCATCGCCGTACAGGCCGATGAGCAAGGTGCATCCTGGTATCGCATCGTCCAGATGTATGAAGAGCAACAACCGGATAACTGGCGGGTGCAGGCCATTCTTTATGCCTGAATGTGCTAGCATGCGTTCGTGTTTCATTTCTCATGGCAGGAAGTCATGTTTACCCAGGGACGAAAGATCATTTGGTTGCTGCTGGCGTTAACGCTATTCGCCGGACTGACCAGAATTGCCTTCTATGAAGGCTGGCTCCGCTTTAATTACCCTTCTCGTCAAACGTTCCCAATCCAGGGAATTGATGTTTCCCATCACCAGCAAGCCATTGACTGGGCGCAGCTCAAAAAACAAAACATTCAATTCGCCTTTATCAAAGCAACGGAAGGCGAGAGCTTTAAAGATAGCGCTTTTGATGCCAACTGGCGTAACGCCCGCAAGCAAGGCATTATCACCGGCGCCTACCATTTCTTTACTTTTTGTAAATCCGGTATTGCGCAGGCGGGCAACTTTATCGCCACTGTCCCCGTCAGCCCTCACGCGCTGCCGCCGGTGCTGGATCTGGAATACGGGGGTAACTGTATGCCTCAGAGCCACCAACAAATCGTTGCTGAAGTGCGGGCCATGACCGCCATGCTGGAGACGGTTTATCAGCAAAAAGTCATTCTTTATGCCACCCGCGAATTTTATGACGACCACCTACAGAATGAATTTAGCGATAATCCGTTGTGGATCCGTGATATCTGGCGCCAGCCCAGGCTGGAAAGTTCGCGCCAATGGGTCTTCTGGCAGTTCGCTAATCGTGGTCGTCTTGCTGGAATAGACGCCTTTGTGGATTTGAATGTGTTTCAGGGCAGCGACAAACAATTTACCGCCCTGCTCCATCCCTAGAAGGCTCCGCCGGTCGCCCGGCTCAATACTTCACTTAGCATCGGCTCGCTAAGCAACAATCCGCCGCGCGCGTCGAGCATCATACGACACCAGGCTTCAGCCGTCGGTGGTGAAGCATAGCGCAATACCTGCGCGCCCACGCCCAGCATATAGACCAGTTGGGTTATCTCCCTGGCCTGTCCTTCCGCTGGTCGCCGTAACCACTGTTGCAATTGCCGCCATGAGCGATCGAAATGACGATTTTGCCCTTTCACTTCCGCACATTCCACCGCCAGAAGTTCCAGCGCCGCCGGTTGCTTCGTCAGAACGCGCATCACGTCCAGACACATGATATTGCCCGAGCCTTCCCAGATGCTATTGACCGGCATTTCGCGATATAAGCGCGGTAGTTCACTCTCTTCACAGTAGCCAGCCCCACCCAAGACCTCCATCGCCTCCGCGACAAACGGAATCCCGGATTTGCAGACCACAAACTTCGCCGCTGGAGTGAATAGCCTTGCCCACAGCGCGTCCTGCACATCGTCACGCCTATCCCATGCACGCGCGAGGCGGAACAAAAAGGCGGTTTGCCCCTCAAGCCGCAATGCCATTTGCCCCAGAACCTGGCGCATCATTGGCTGATCAACCAGATTTTTTCCAAATGCCTGACGTTGCAGCGCATGGTACAGCGCGACTGAGTAAGCCCGGCGCATCAACGCGTGACTGCCCAGCGCGCAATCGAAGCGGGTCATGCCGCCCATTTTGAGGATTTGCCGGACGCCATCTCCCTCTTCCCCGACCAGCCAACCGCAGGCATCAAAAAACTCAACTTCACTACTGGCATTCGCACGGTTACCTAATTTGTCTTTCAGCCTTTCCAGACGAATACCGTTACGCTGTCCGTCGGGCAACAGGCGCGGGACAAAAAAGCAGGAAAGACCCTCTGGTGCCTGGGCTAATATCAGATGGGCATCGCTTTGCGGTACTGAGAAAAACCATTTGTGCCCAATCAGATGATAAAAGCCTCCGGCCGTTTTTTCCGCCCGGGTGGTATTGCTCAATACATCAGACCCACCCTGCTTTTCAGTCATTCCCATCCCAATAAGCAGCCCGCGTTTCTGGTTACCCGGCACAAGATGTGGATCGTAACGATCGCTC
This sequence comes from Klebsiella sp. RHBSTW-00484, assembly GCF_013705725.1. Classification (NCBI taxonomy): domain Bacteria; kingdom Pseudomonadati; phylum Pseudomonadota; class Gammaproteobacteria; order Enterobacterales; family Enterobacteriaceae; genus Klebsiella; species Klebsiella sp. RHBSTW-00484. The sequence continues at coordinate 5,598,818 of NZ_CP055481.1, forward strand.
AATAATGGCGATAACCAGTCGCTAAATAGTGTCGGCAGCGAACGCTGCAATAGCGGAGTGGCGGCGAAGGTCATGGTGATGGGGCATAAGGTTCCTGCTTCCACCTGCGCATGCAGCATAAAGCGAGCTGCGCGGGCAACGAAGGAACCATCACGAGCCTCTTTCTGCCAGGCAAGATTATGTACCTGGTTAGCGCACAACCCCTGCATCAGCAGATGCCATGCGGGATGGAAGCGCACATCATCAAGGCGCGAACCTGTTGCGTCGTAACGCAGAAGCTCCGGCGGATTGCTGTTTGCCAGGCGCCCAAGCTCCAAAGACTCTGCGGTTCCCAGCTGCTGACCGATACTCGCCAGCAGGTCACCGTCCCAGCCAGCGCCTTCGCGCACCACCGCTTCACGCAAAGCGGTATCTGACAGGAATAAGTTGCTGTTACAAAGTGGAGTGGGCTGATTGAATACGGTGTGAGTTTGCCAGTGCATTGTGTTTCCCTCCTTCAATGGCTCTATCCATAAGTATGGACAACGGCGCACTTTCCGTCATAGAACTCTGTTATAAAGTGTTCTCACAATCAGAAAGGGAATTTCATGATTCATTTAATTATTGAAGACCGGGAAAACGCACTGAACTATATTCCGCTTATTCGTCGCCATCTTCCCCATCTCGCCATTAACGCAATCAAACATAACCTGAACACTTCAGGTTATGTCACTTCATTTGATGAAGACAAAATCTGCGATGACATACTGGAAGAACAGAGTCCGATTGGTGACTTTCTAAACCTAATAAAAACATTACAGAATAGTGGCGCACAGATTAAATTCATCGAGCAAACAGATGAAGAATCGGGTGATGAATTACCTTTGAACCAGTTGTTAAACTATGTAGAGAGAGCTCGAGAAATTGCCAACCAGATAGAGCGAGAGAATGAACTGATAATAAGGGGATAAGCCACTCCAAAGAATGACTTACCCGGGGAAAAGAGATTAACTGCGCTGGCGCACCGCTTCAAACAGACAAATCCCGGTCGCGACGGACACGTTCAGCGACGAAACGCTGCCAGCCATTGGAATACTGATTAACTCATCGCAATGTTCGCGGGTCAGGCGACGCATACCTTCGCCTTCCGCTCCCATTACCAGCGCCATCGGACCGGTCATCTTGCTCTGGAACAGAGTGTGGTCGGCTTCGCCAGCGGTACCCACGATCCAGACGTTCTCTTCCTGCAGCAGCCGCATGGTACGCGCGAGGTTAGTAACGCGGATAAGCGGAACGTTTTCTGCCGCCCCGCAGGCGACTTTTTTCGCCGTCGCATTGAGCTGCGCGGAGCGATCTCTCGGCACAATCACCGCGTGCACGCCAGCGGCATCGGCACTACGTAAGCAGGCGCCGAGGTTATGTGGATCGGTCACACCGTCGAGGATCAAGAAGAATGGCTGCTCGAGAGAAGCGATCAGATCCGGCAGATCGTTCTCCTGATACTGGCGCCCAGGCTTCACGCGAGCAATAATCCCCTGATGAACAGCACCTTCGCTTTTCTCATCAAGATACTGGCGGTTGGCAACCTGAATCACCACTCCCTGAGCCTCCAGGGCATGGATCAGCGGCAGCAAGCGCTTATCCTCACGGCCTTTCAGAATAAAGACTTCCTGAAAACGCTCAGGAGCGCGTTCCAGCAGTGCCTGCACCGCGTGGATGCCGTAAATCATTTCACTCATTTATGTACTCGTTTTAGGTTCTGTTAGCCGTTCCCTTCACCCAGACGTTCTCCGCTACATTAGACGGAATCAGGATGAAGGGAATCCAATCACTCAGCGATTTTCTTTTTCGCCGCGCGCTTGGCTTTGGTCGCCGCAGCGATTTTTTGGGTTTTCACCGACGGTTTCTTCGCTTTTTTCTCGCCTTTTGGCTGAGCAGCCTTCGGTTGAGATTTGCCTTTCTCTTTGCGGAATGCGCTATCTGGCTCAAAGTTCACTTGCTTTCCTGCCTGACGACGACGCCCGGAGGATTTGCCTGCGGCACCCTTTTTCGCCTTCTCACGCTCAGTTTTACCCACGTTGCGCGGAGCGCGCTCGCTGGAGATAAGCGAGAAGTCAATCTTACGTTCGTCCATATTGACCGCCTCAACACGCACTTCTACGCGATCGCCCAGACGATAAGTCTGACCACCGGACTCGCCGATCAGCCGCTGACCCACCTGGTCGAAACGATAGTAGTCATTATCGAGCGAAGAGACGTGCACCAGACCATCAATAAACAGCTCATCCAGACGCACGAAGAAACCAAAACCGGTCACGCTGGCGATCACGCCTTTAAAGACGTTACCTACCTGATCCAACATGAAATCACACTTCAGCCAGTCCGACACATCGCGGGTGGCTTCGTCAGCACGGCGTTCAGTCATTGAACAGTGAGCACCCAGTTGCAGCATCTCGTCCATGCTGTAGTGCCAACCACCGGTCTCAGTGCTGTTGCCTTTATGCCCCTGCTCTTTCGCCAGCAGATACTTGATAGCGCGATGCAGCGACAGATCCGGGTAGCGACGAATCGGCGAAGTGAAGTGAGCGTAAGATTGCAGCGCGAGGCCAAAGTGACCGCGATTTTCCGGGTCGTACACTGCCTGTTTCATCGACCGCAGCAGCATGGTTTGCAGCATTTCCGCATCTGGTCGATCGGCGATCGACGTCAGCAGTTCGGCATAATCACGCGGCTCCGGCTTATTACCACCAGGCAGTTCAAGTCCAAGCTCTGCAAGAACTGAACGGAATGCGGTGATCGCCTCCGTACTCGGCTTATCGTGAATACGGAACAGCGCCGGTTCTTCAGCTTTCTCCACAAAGCGCGCAGCGGAAATGTTCGCCAGAATCATGCACTCTTCAATCAGCTTATGCGCGTCGTTACGCTGAGTTTGCTCGATACGCTCAATGCGGCGTTCAGCATTGAAGATGAATTTAGCTTCTTCACTTTCAAATGAGATGCCGCCGCGCTCTTCACGAGCAACATCCAGCACCTTGTAGAGGTTATGGAGCTCTTCAATATGCTTAACCAGCGGCGCATACTGCTCACGCAGGTCCTGATCGCCCTGCAGCATATGCCAGACCTTGGTGTAGGTCAGGCGAGCATGGGAACTCATCACCGCTTCGTAGAATTTGAAGCCGGTCAGACGGCCTTTTGATGAAATCGTCATCTCGCAAACCATACAGAGCCTGTCGACCTGAGGATTCAGCGAGCACAGACCGTTGGAAAGCACTTCCGGCAGCATCGGGACGACCTGAGATGGGAAGTAGACCGAGGTACCACGGCTGCGTGCTTCACCATCCAGCGGCGTACCAGGACGCACGTAGTAGCTCACATCAGCAATGGCCACCCACAGACGCCAGCCGCCGCCGCGTTTCTTCTCGCAGTATACGGCGTCATCAAAGTCGCGAGCATCTTCGCCATCAATGGTGACCAACGGCAGATTACGTAAATCAACACGTCCAGCCTTCGCCTCTTCCGGCACCTGTTCTTTCAGACTTGAAACCTGTTTTTCCACCTCTGGCGGCCAGACATGGGGGATCTCATGGGTACGCAGGGCCATATCGACCGCCATTCCGGTTCCCATGTTATCGCCCAGCACTTCGACGATTTTCCCCACCGCTTTGGTGCGGCGGGTTGGGCGCTGAGTGAGCTCAACCACGACCACAAACCCCATGCGCGCGCCCATCACTGCTTCCGGCGGAATCAGGATGTCGAAACTTAAGCGGCTGTCATCGGGAACGACAAAGCCCACACCCGCCTCGGTAAAGTAGCGGCCGACGATCTGCCCGGTTTTTGGTACCAGGACACGAACGATACGAGCCTCCCGGCGGCCTTTACGGTCCGCACCCAGAGGCTGTGCCAGCACCTGATCGCCATGAATACAGGTTTTCATCTGTTCAGATGATAAATAAAGATCATCTTTACGGCCTTCGACGCGCAGGAAGCCATAGCCATCGCGATGACCGATAACTATGCCTTTCAGCAGATCGAGACGCTCAGGCAGCGCATAGCACTGGCGACGAGTGAAGACCAGTTGACCATCACGTTCCATTGCGCGCAGTCGACGGCGCAATGCTTCTTGTTGTTCTTCGCCTTCGATATTCAGCTCTATTGCCAGCTCATCACGGCTGGCCGGTTTTTCGCGTTTTGCTAAATGATCGAGGATGAATTCCCGGCTTGGGATTGGATTGGCGTACTTTTCAGTTTCGCGGTCCAGGAAAGGATCTTGTGACATGTCGGTTCCTCCGTTGTCATCTCCAGTGAAGTTTACGTCACTCCACCAGTAATAATTTATAAAGTGGTTGATTCTTTTCAACCAAATCGGCCAACGTGTAGTTATCTAGTTCCTTAAGAAAACTTTGTGTGGCTTCTGCAAGCGCCTGCTTCAGGCGGCAGGCGGGTGTAATATGGCAAAATTCGCTGCTGCAATTGACCAACGATAACGGCTCCAAATCGCGGACAACATCGCCGACTCGAATCGTGTTTGCCGGTTTGCCAAGGCGAATTCCGCCGTTCTTTCCCCGTACTGCCGTGACGTAGCCGACACGACTTAACTGATTGATTATTTTTACCATATGATTACGAGAGACACCGTAAACCTCCGTGACTTCGGAGATACTGGTCATCCTTCCATCCGGCAACGAGGCCATATATATCAGCGCACGTAATCCGTAATCAGTGAAACTCGTTAACTGCACAATCAACCTCAGGGAAAAGAAAAACAGGGTGTGTCGATAGACGTAATTACTATTGATGATAAACCAGCCAACGCTCAGGCCGCTAATTTATTTAAATGGGGCGGGCGAACAGCAAAAACAAGAGGCGCCTGAACGGCGCCCCTGGGGATAATTATGCGTCAAACGGGTCGCGCAGAATCATCGTCTCGGTACGGTCAGGACCGGTAGAGATGATATCAACCGGTACGCCGGTGAGTTCTTCAATGCGCGCGATATAGTTCAGCGCTGCCTGCGGCAGGCCGCTGCGCTCTTTCACGCCGAAGGTGGTTTCAGACCAACCTGGCATTGTTTCATAAATTGGTTCAATACCTTCCCAGTTGTCAGCAGCCAGCGGAGTGGTGGTCACTTCACGGCCATCCGGCATACGGTAGGCTACGCAGATTTTAACTTCTTTCAGGCCGTCCAGGACGTCCAGTTTAGTCAGGCAGAAGCCAGACAGGGAGTTAATCTGCACCGCACGGCGCACCGCGACGGCGTCAAGCCAACCGGTACGACGACGACGGCCGGTAGTGGCGCCAAACTCGTTACCCTGCTTGCACAGGAACTCGCCGATGTCATCAAACAGTTCAGTCGGGAATGGACCCGCACCTACACGAGTAGAATAGGCTTTGATGATACCCAGAACGTAATCAACATAACGTGGGCCCAGACCGGAACCGGTGGCCACGCCACCTGCGGTGGTGTTGGAAGAGGTTACGTACGGGTAGGTACCGTGGTCAATATCCAGCAGCGTACCCTGCGCACCTTCGAACATCACAAAATCGCCACGTTGACGCGCCTGATCCAGAAGATCGGAGACATCAACAACCATGGCTGTCAGGATGTCGGCAATCGCCATCACATCATCCAGAACTTTCTGGTAGTCAACCGCTTCAACTTTGTAGAAATTCACCAACTGGAAGTTGTGATATTCCATCACTTCTTTCAGTTTGTCAGCGAAGGTTGCTTTATCAAACAGGTCACCAACGCGCAGACCGCGGCGAGCTACTTTATCTTCATAAGCCGGGCCGATACCGCGACCGGTAGTACCGATAGCTTTCGCGCCACGCGCTTTCTCACGCGCAACATCCAGCGCAACATGATAATCGAGGATAAGCGGGCAGGCTTCAGACAGCAGCAGACGCTCACGGACAGGGATACCACGGTCTTCCAGTCCTTTCATCTCTTTCATCAGTGCAGCAGGAGACAGCACGACGCCGTTACCGATAATGCTGGTAACATTTTCACGAAGAATGCCTGATGGAATGAGATGGAGGACGGTTTTTTCACCGTTGATTACGAGAGTATGGCCTGCGTTGTGACCACCCTGGTAGCGCACAACATATTTAGCCCGTTCAGTCAGGAGATCGACGATCTTCCCTTTACCTTCGTCACCCCATTGGGTGCCCAGTACGACGACGTTGTTACCCATTTTTCAAAATCACCGTTTGCTTAAAAATGGATTCTACCATCGCTTTTTCAGAGTTACAGCACTTTTTGCACTCAAGATACGGTAAATTAGGCTACTTGTTAATCAGCCAATCGTTTTCCTCAACATGTAGTAGATCACGATACCGGCAACCACAAGACCACCGCCAAAACGGCGCAATAAATTATCCGGCAACTGGCTCATCGTGGCGACCATTCGCCGCCATGCCCGTGGGTAAAGTAATGGCCCGAGTCCTTCAAGTACTAAAACCAGCGCCAGTGCCAACCAGATTGTTGAGTTCATTATTCACCTTTATATAAATATCGCGCTGTGGAGTACCAGTGGTTTATCAATGTTGTGTTTACTCTCACTTCATATTGTCCGGTATTTCCTCTTTATTATGAACTGATTTTATGAAACAAAATTCATAACCCATTGTATTGCAGGTTATTTTTAAAATTGCAAGTATGCCCGTGCGTATCAACTTTGGATACGAGCAAAAAATAATTAGGATGATTATTATGAGAGAATTAACAGCAATTGAAATTGATGCCGTAAGCGGTGCTGGCTGGCTGCAAGATGGTCTGGCATCCCTTGGCAGTAAGGCAGGTTCTGCGGTATGGTCGCTAGGTAGTAATCTGAGCATTGATTTACCTATTCTGGGTACGGTAAACCTTTCAACTATCGCTCCGGGGCTGGGCGAAACGATCGGTAAAACGATTGGTTCAACTATCGGTGGAACGATTGAAAGCACTCTGGCAAGCGTACCTGTGATCGGTGGCCTGCTAAATAAACTGCTGGGCAACTAAATCCACGCTCAGTTGTAAAAAAGGCGCCTTAACAGGCGCCTTTTTGCTTACAGAATCACTTATCAGTGGGTGGTCGCCGCAGGTGATTTCATATAGCGGAAGAAATCACTATCCGGGCTGAGAACCATCACATCCTGATTGCTCTGGAAGCTATTCTCGTAAGCACGCAGGCTACGGATAAAGGCATAGAAACCCGGATCCTGGCTGAAGGCATCAGCAAACAGCTTCGCTGCTTCAGCATCACCCTCACCACGCATGATACGTCCCTGACGCTCAGACTCGGCCAACGTTTTGGTGACTTCATAGTCCGCAGTCGCGCGCAGTTTTTCAGCTTCTTCCTGACCCTGCGAACGGTGACGACGAGCTACGGCTTCACGTTCAGCGCGCATACGGTTGTAGATCGCTTCAGAGACTTCAGCAGGAAGGTTGATCTGTTTGATTCGTACGTCGACAACTTCAATACCCAGTGCCGCCATACTATTCGGGTTGATCACTTTCACCTTACCGTTAGTTTCTGCTTCAACACGCTCTGCCGCTTTGGCAATCGCATCATCAGCAGCCGGGGTGCTGACTTCATCTTCTGTGCCTGCAGAACCAGAGTTCAGCGCATCACGCACTTCCAGAGTCAAACGACCACGGGAGTCCGTTACGATGTCTTTCACATCCAGACGCCCAATTTCAGAACGCAGACGGTCAGAGAATTTACGCTTCAGCAGAACCTCGGCCTGGGAGACGTCGCCGCCGCCAGTTGCCAGATAGTAACGACTGAAGTCGCTGATGCGCCACTTGATGTACGAATCAACGATCAGGTCTTTCTTCTCTTTGGTCACAAAGCGATCGGCCTGGTTATCCATGGTCTGGATACGCGCATCCAGCATTTTCACTGATTCAATGAACGGGATCTTAAAGTGCAGGCCCGGCTCATAGACCAGTGGTTTGTTTTCATCGTCGCGCAGAACTTTACCAAAGCGCAGGCTAATACCGCGCTCGCCTTCTTTAACAACAAAGACGGACATGTAGAGCACCACCAGCACGATGACAATTATCGCGATAACAGATTTACGCATCGTTATTCCCCCTGACGCTGGTAGTCGTTACGCTGCGCGTTGGCGCGGCGTTGGTCCATAATGTTGCCTCCCGTAGAGGTCTGAGCGTTACCGGCGCTGCTTGAGCTGGATGCAGGCGGCAGACGCAGCAGATCGCTTGCGCCACTGCTATCACTCTTTGCCGCTGGTGCGCCAGCACCTTTCAGCATCTGATCCAGAGGCAGAACCATCAGGTTGCTCCCCTTATCGTTAACCAGCACTTTGCGAGTATGACTCAGCACTTTTTCCATGGTTTCGATATACAGACGCTCGCGGGTAATTTCCGGAGCTGCTTTATATTCAGGCAGGATCTTCGCAAAGCGAGCAACCTCACCCTGGGCTTCGAGAACGGTCTGAGTTTTATACGCACGCGCTTCTTCAAGGATACGCTGTGCCTGACCATTCGCTCGCGGCTGAACTTCGTTGGTGTATGCTTCAGCTTCACGAATGTACTGTTGTTCGTTTTCACGCGCGGCAATCGCATCGTCAAACGCGGCTTTCACTTCTTCCGGCGGACGCGCCGTCTGGAAGTTAACGTCCAGCAGAGTAATCCCCATGTTGTACGGACGAATCGTCTCTTCCAGTTCGCGCTGGGTATCGCTACGAATCACGGTACGGCCTTCCGTCAGGATACGATCCATGGTGTATTTACCGATAACACCACGCAGAGCGCTGTCGGTGGCCTGACGCAGGCTATCATCTGCGCTGGTAACGCTAAACAGGTAACGTTCCGGATCGGTCACGCGATACTGCACGTTCATCTCGACGCGCACCACGTTTTCATCAGAGGTCAACATGACGCCAGAAGCCGCCAGTTCACGTACTGATTCAACGTTAACCGCCTGAACGTTATCAACGAAAGTGGGTTTCCAGTTAAGGCCAGGCTCAACCAGATGGCTGAATTTACCAAAGCGTGTGACCACACCACGTTCAGCTTCCTTAATGGTATAGAAACCGCTGGCTGCCCAGATAATCACCGCAGCGGCGGCAACGATGCCAACGACACGTCCGCCCATTGGGCCACGAGGTCCCTGAGAGCCGCTACCGCCTCCCAGCCCACCTTTTCCGCCACCCAGACCGCCGAGTTTTTTACTTAGCTTACGGAAGATATCATCCAGATCGGGAGGTCCCTGCTCGCGACCACCTTTGTTGCCATTTCCCCCAGAGTTGCCGCCTTGGTTATTGCTGCTTCCCCACGGGTCGCGGTCCTGTCCGTTATTACCGGGCTGATTCCACGCCATGTATATGCTCCATATTTGTTTTTGATATCCCCACAGGGGTTAATATCTTCAGGCAAGCTGCAAGGTCAAATCACGTATTCGACCAGCGCTGGCTCTTGTTTACAAAGGCGACGCCAGTCAACGATCGGCATGCGTACCTGCAGACCAACGCTACCGTCATCCTCCATCCACTCTTTTTCTATCGCCTGAAGCTGATAAAACCGGCTTCTTAGTCGACCTTCCTGCGGTGGTAGACGCAGCGTGTGCTGAGCTACTTCACCGGAAAGCCGTTCCGTTAAAGCCTGAAAAAGGAGTGGTACGCCAACCCCGGTCTGGGCGGAGAGCCAGACCCGGATCGGTTTATTCTCTTCATCCCGGTCAATACGCGGCTCAAAATCGTCCAACATGTCGATTTTGTTCATAACCAGCAGCACCGGGATCTCATCGGCCTCGATTTCGGCGAGGACCGTATTCACTGCATCAATATTTTCCTGCACACGGACATCGGCTGCGTCAATGACGTGCAGCAGCAGCGTCGCCTGACGTGTCTCCTGCAGAGTTGCTTTAAACGCCGCGACCAAATCATGTGGCAGATGACGAATAAAGCCAACGGTGTCCGCCAGTACGGTTTCGCCAACATCAGTGACATCAATGCGGCGTAGCGTCGGGTCCAGGGTAGCGAACAGTTGGTTCGCGGCATAGACCTCGGCTTCGGTTATCTGGTTAAACAGCGTTGATTTACCGGCGTTGGTATAACCTACCAGCGACACGGTAGGAATATCGGCTTTGGCGCGTGACCGCCGTCCTTGCTCGCGTTGTTTTTCAACTTTTTCCAGTCGCGACAGGATCTGCATAATACGGTTACGCAGCAATCGGCGGTCGGTTTCGAGCTGGGTTTCACCCGGGCCACGTAAACCAATCCCGCCCTTCTGCCTTTCAAGGTGGGTCCAGCCACGGACAAGGCGAGTCGCCATATGCCGCAACTGCGCCAGCTCGACCTGCAGCTTCCCCTCGTGGGTGCGCGCTCGCTGGGCAAAAATATCTAAAATCAGGCCGGTACGATCGATAACTCGACATTCGCATAAGCGTTCAAGGTTTCGTTCCTGTGCCGGACTCAGGGCATGATCGAACAGCACGACCGATGCACCGGTCGCTTTTACGGCTTCCGCAATTTCGACTGCTTTACCTTCACCAACAAAATACTTCGGGTGCGGTGCTTTACGGCTACCGGTAATCACCTGCATTGCTTCGACACCGGCGGAAGAGGCCAGAGTTTCAAACTCCTGGAGATCTTCCATATCTTTGTCTTGCGAAAAATAGATGTGTACCAGTACCGCCTGCTCACCGGCATCATAACGGTCAAACAAGCGTAAACCCCTTATAAAATACCAGCGGGGAACGCAGAAAACCTGGCTCCCCGACGTGGAAAAACAGCATCAGCCTTATTCGGCGTCTTCGCTGTCTTGCTGCGACGCAGAAGAGCCTTGCGCGCTACCACCGTGGTGATAGTTATTTGTGCCGCCGCCAGCATTATTGCTGTGGTGAGACACCGGGCGAGACGGGACAACTGTAGAAATTGCGTGCTTATAGACCATCTGGCTGACCGTGTTTTTCAACAGGATCACGAACTGATCGAAAGACTCAATTTGCCCTTGCAGCTTAATACCATTCACCAAATAAATAGAAACCGGAACGCGTTCCCGACGCAAAGCGTTCAGGAACGGATCTTGTAAAGATTGCCCCTTAGCCATTCTCTCTTTTCCTTATATGTATGCTTGTTTTGTACTCAGAACCTTACGATTCTTAAAAAAATTACGCACGATAACCGTTCAATTGTACACGTTCAGTCCAGGCTAGCACCAACTACCTGTAATACTTTGTTGAACGCCTGTTCAGGTTGTTCACTATCTAACCAGTGGACACCTTCCCAACCGCGCAGCCAGGTGACCTGACGTTTAGCTAACTGTCTCGTGGCGCAAACACCTCGATAAACCATTTCATCATACGGGATCTCGCCATTAAGGTACGACCACATCTGGCGATATCCGACACAACGAATGGAAGGCATATCCGTATGCAAATCTCCCCGGGCAAATAACGCCCGTACTTCTGCTTCAAAACCCGAAGCCAACATCTGATGAAAACGCTGTTCTATGCGTTGATGGAGCAGTTCACGGCTCGCCGGGGCGATGGCGAACTGATGCACCTTATACGGCAGAGCGTCACCTGACGTTTGCGTCAGTTCCGTTAAAGTTTTACCCGAAATGAAAAAAACTTCCAGTGCTCGGGAAAGTCTTTGCGGATCATTTGGATGAATACGCGCCGCGGCAACCGGATCAATCTCCTGTAATTGCTGGTGTAACGCGTTCCACCCTTGCTCTGCGGCTTGTTGCTCAATTCTGGCTCTGACTGCAGGATCCGCCGAAGGTAACGGCGATAATCCTTCCAACAACGCTTTGAAATACAACATTGTTCCGCCGACCAGCAGCGGAATACGCCCGGCAGCGACAATATTAGCCATCTCTGCCAACGCATCGCGACGAAAATCTGCCGCAGAATAAGCTTCAGCCGGATCAAGAATATCCAGCAGTCGATGCGGCGCAGCGCTTAGCTCTTCCGCATCCGGCTTAGCCGTACCGATATCCATTCCTCGATAGATGAGGGCTGAATCAACGCTAATCAACTCTATGGGCAAAACTTTACGTAAAGCGATAGCCAACGCGGTTTTACCGGAGGCCGTCGGGCCCATTAAAAATATTACCTTAGGCAGGCTCGCCTCGGTTACATCACTCATCTTTCAGGGCATTCATCGCCGAATGTAAATCAACAGGTTGTAACAGACCACCCGGCGGCGCTTTAACCAGCTGCGGGCACAAACGTTCTATATCCGCCAGGACAGCAATCGCCTGAGCCATATTCCACTGCCCGTGCTCACTCGCCAGATTGCGCGCTATCCACTGGGCAATATTGTTGACGTCGAATGTTTTTTGCTGCGCCAGGTAGCCTATCAGTTCAGGAATCAAGATTTGTAAATTTTGTTGTCTTAAGGGTAAAGGCACCGCCCGAATAGTCACGTGCTGCGCATCAGATTGCAGCTCAATACCGACCTGCGTCAGCGCCGATTGCGCGTTATCCAGCGCGACTTTTTCCCCTTCAGACACTTTTAGCCGCAGCGGGATAAGCAGCGGCTGGGCGCAAACCGCTTCTACGCTGGGCGTCAGTTGCGCCTGACGCAGCCAGCGTTCTGCAACCGGCAGTGCCAATAACGCTAACTTGCCATCGCGCTCAAGCAGCGCGCAGTCGCCATCAACAATCGTCAACACGCGACCAAAGCTTTGGCTGTGTCCAGCCAATCCTTCTGTCACTGGTGTGGGTGATACTGGCTTTCGCTCCGGGACCGGAGTATCCAGCAGTTGGCGATACAGCGCACCCTGCTGTTTTTGATAGCCTGGCTGCGCATGGGGCCAACTTGCTCCACTAGCGGAACCCGAAGCGGCGGATTCTCGCAACCCTCCCGCATTAACGCGCGGCGCAGCAGTCTCATCATGATATCGGGGAGGCGCCGCTTCACGCGCAACCGCCGGCTGGGCGAAATGGTTGCCGCCTGCCGCAATGCGATTCTCCGGCACCTGGCGAGGCGCAGGTTCATCGCCCTCTTCTGCCAATGGCGCACTCAGCTGCTGCTGAAGCACGCTCAGCACGCCTTGATAAATAAAATCATGAACCAGCCGCGACTGATGAAAACGAACTTCATGCTTCGCCGGATGAACATTCACATCCACCTGGTGCGGATCGATTTCCAGGTAAAGCACAAAAGCGGGCTGCTGATTGGCCCCCAGCTTATCTTCACAAGCCTGACGAATTGCATGATTAATCAGGCGGTCACGCATCATCCGTCCGTTGACGTAGCAATACTGAATTTCTGCCAGCGCTGGATTCGTATGCAGAGGATCGGCCACCCAGCCGCTAAGGGTAAGATCGCCGTGCTGCCACTCGATAGCCAGGGCATGTTCAAGAAACGGCGTACCGCAAATCGCCCCCAGCCGCCGTTCACGCTGACCATCCTGTGACACGGCGCGATACTGTCGCACCGCTTTACCGTTGTGGCTGAGGTTAATCGTGACGTCGAAACGCGCCAGCGCGATGCGCCGCACGATCTCGTCGATATGATTAAACTCGGTTTTTTCGGTACGCATGAATTTGCGGCGAGCGGGGGTGTTATAAAACAGATCCAGTACTTCCAGCGTTGTTCCCACCGGGTGCGCCGCCGGTTTGACGGTAACGTTCTGATCGCGCCCTTCTGCGTAGGCCTGCCAGGCTTCTTGCTGCTCCTCAGTACGCGAGGTTAGCGTCAGGCGGGCGACAGAACTGATACTGGCTAAGGCTTCACCACGAAATCCGAGGCTGATTATCGCTTCCAGATCATCAAGCGAGGCGATTTTACTGGTGGCATGACGCGCCAGCGCCAACGCCAGTTCGTCTTTTTTAATCCCGCAGCCGTTGTCGCGGATGCGGATCAACTTCGCGCCGCCGCGCTCAATATCAATATCGATACGCGTAGCCCCTGCATCGAGGCTATTTTCAACTAACTCTTTGACGACAGACGCCGGACGTTCCACCACTTCACCAGCGGCAATCTGGTTGGCGAGCTGCGGCGGTAGAACCTGAATCGGCATAGCCGTCTCCTTAATTTAACAACGTTCCGTCTGATGACCCCGCGCTGGCAGTCTGCGCCGCAGTCCCGCGCGGCGCTGATTGCAGCGGATGCTGCATAAAGTAGTTACGCAGACCGTTATAAATCGCCTCGGCGACCTGCTGCTGAAAAGCATCACTACCCAGCAATCTCTCTTCGCCGGTATTGCTGATAAACCCGGTTTCGACAAGGATTGACGGGATATCCGGCGAGCGCAGAACGCCCAGGCTGGCATGCTCAGGCCGACGTTTATGCAAGTCGCCGATTCGCTGTAGCTGGCTCAACACATTAGTCGCCACATCATACCCGACGCGCTGAGAATGGCCGAACTGTAAATCCAGCACCGCCTGGCTCAGGTAAGGGTCCGACTGACTATTCGCCAGCACATCGCCCGCGCCACCCAGCAACTCAGACTGCTTCTCATGCTGTTCGAGCCATCCGGCCATTTCACTGTTGGCGCGACGGTTGGAAAGTACCCACACCGAGGCCCCGGTTGCATCACGGTTTGGCGCAGCGTCAGCATGAATCGATACGAGGAAGTTAGCATTTTGCTTACGCGCTACGTCTGAACGTCCCATAACGGAAATGAAATAATCGCCGTCGCGCGTCAGTACCGGCTTGAACTGCGGATCGGCATTCAGCAACGTGCGAAGCTTACGGGCGATAGCAATGGTCACATTCTTCTCTTTTGTGCCATTCGGACCAATTGCCCCCGGGTCCTGACCGCCGTGACCGGCATCAATGGCGATAATCACTTTATCGTCGGTCGATACGGTGCGAGTCGCGGGACGCGTGATGGTACTTGTGCTTGTGCTAGTCACCGCAGTCAGCCGATCGTTATCGGCTTTAAACGGATTACGCGCCGGTTCGCTTGGACGAGAAGGTTGCACAATGGGTTTCTCAACCTGTTTCACTACCACCGGCGGCGGCGGAGGTGGTGGTGGAGGCGCATCAGCATTGATGGTAAACACCACGGTATAGTTAGAGCCATTCTGCTGCTTCACCGCACGAGTTTTCCCATCGGCGGTCAGATCCACCAGCAGACGCAGCGACTGCACGTCCTGCGGCGACCCGGAACGGATGCTTTTCACCAGATTATTGCCGCTAAACTGCAGCGGTAGCCCCTGGAGCACGCCAGTCTGTTTTATATCCAGCGCCACGGTTCGCTTGCCCTGTGGGCTAAACGAATATTCAGGATCGCCGATAAAACTAATGGTAATGCGGGCCTGCTGATCTCCATTTGAGACCTGGATGTCGGATAAACTTGCCGCGGTGGCCTGAATGCTAAACAGCATCAGTGCAGCGGCCAGCCAACTGGTTATGCGATACATCATCCCGTCGTCCTTCAGGCTAATTAGCCAAACGCGCCAATAGAGACTCACCCAATGTGGAGACCGCCGCTACGCGTGCCTCCCGCCCTTGAGCCTGGTATTCAAGGTGAATTTCAACATCCGGGTCAGGCAGTACACCTGTGCCTTGTTGCGGCCATTCCACCAGGCAGATGGCATCATCAGTAAAATAATCGCGAATCCCCATAAATTCGAGCTCCTCAGGATCCGCAAGGCGATACAGGTCAAAGTGATAGACCATCAGATTATCGAGACTATAGGGTTCGACCAGCGTATAGGTTGGGCTTTTGACATTACCACGATGGCCAAGCGCATGAAGAAAGCCGCGGCTAAAGGTGGTTTTACCCGCACCTAAATCACCATACAAATAGATAACCGTGGCGCCAGTACACGCCTGCGCTATGCGGTCGCCAAGGTTTAAAGTCGCCTGCTCGTCGGGTAAAGAAATCACTCGGTTAATCATGGTCTACGTCAATCACATCCGGGTTAACAACACGCCTGAGCGTGGAAAAAAGATCGGTCGCCAGCATTCCGCGAGTGCCATTTCTGGCGGCCAGACGATCGGCGGCTTCGCCATGAGCAACGCATCCAGCGCAGGCGGCATCATACGGCGTCAGGCGCTGGCCTAACAATGCGGCAATAATACCGGTCAGCACATCGCCCATTCCACCGCTGGCCATGCCGGCATTACCCGCGTCGATAATGCCCATCTCGCCTGATTCGTTCGCGACTATCGTACCCGCGCCTTTCAGCACTACGACACCACCATAACGTTTTACCAGACGTTGTGCAGAATGTAAGCGATCACTTTCAATTTCTGCCACACTCGTGTTCAGCAAACGGGCGGCTTCGCCGGGATGCGGCGTTAGCACGCGATTGTGACGTTTATCGGGATTGATTGCCAGCAGGTTCAGCGCATCCGCATCCCAGACCATCGGTTTACGAAAGTTCTCCGCCTGACGCAGCGCTTTTTTACCCCACTCGCTCTGGCCCAGTCCTGGCCCGATTGCCACCACATCGGCCCATTGCAAGCTTTCCTCCAGCGACTGAGCCGTCAACTCGTGGACCATCAACTCTGGTCTGGCGGTCAGAATGGGGACGATGTTGTCTTTGTAAGTTAACACTCGCACTAACCCCGCCCCCGCACGCAGCGCCGCCTCGCCGGTCATACGGATGGCCCCCGCAGTACCCGGCTCACCGCCGATAATCACCAGCTTACCGTGATCACCTTTATGTGATGTGGGGCGTCGCGGCGGTAGCCAGTCGGCGAGTTGCGAGGCATCAAAGCGGCGCAGTACGATAGCCTGACCAGCTAACCAACCCTCCAGACCGAGCGCGTGGTGATGCAAGCGGCCGACGACATCGCGGGCCTTACCGGTCAACACCCCGGGTTTAAGTGCGATAAAGGTGATGGTGTGCGCGGCGTTGATAACGGCTCCCGGCGTCGCGCCGGTCTGTGCGTTTAGCCCGGATGGAATATCCAGCGCCATAACCGGGGCCGGATGTGCGTTCGTATGGTCGATAATCTCCGCGATGTCTCGTCGTGGAGCGCTATGCAACCCGGTACCCAGCAGGGCATCAATAATTAAAGTGATATTTTCCGGCCAGGGAATGTTAGCTGCATGAATCATACCGCCCGCACTGAGCCACTCTTCGCGCGCGGCGCTAGCCTCTTCCGGCAACGGTTTCTCGCTCTCTAGCGCCAGCAGCGTTACTTGAATCCCTTGCGCCTGCGCCAGGCGAGCCACCACATAGCCATCACCGCCGTTATTACCGTGACCGCAAAGAATCAGCCAGTGCTGACTATCAGGATATTGTGCACGAGCGAGTTGGAAAGCCGCTTCACCCGCGCGACGCATCAATTCAAACAGAGTGAGCCCTAAACTATCTGCCGCTTCTTTTTCCGCCCGCCGTAGCGCATCCGCAGGCCAGATGATGTGTGGTATACTGTCAGCGTTTTTCGTCATCAGATGGTCCATCATGTCACAGCCCCTCGATCTCAATCAGTTAGCGCAACAAATCAAACAATGGGGCAAAGAATTAGGGTTCCAGCAGGTTGGCATCACCGATACCGATCTCAGCGCCAGCGAACCTAAACTACAGGCCTGGCTGGATAAACAATACCATGGCGAAATGGAATGGATGGCGCGCCATGGCATGATGCGCGCGCGCCCTCATGAACTCCAGCCCGGTACGTTACGCGTGATTAGCGTACGGATGAACTATCTGCCTGCTAACGCCGCTTTCGCCCGCACCCTGAAAGATCCCTCCCTGGGTTACGTTAGCCGTTATGCCCTCGGACGGGATTATCATAAGCTGTTACGTAACCGCCTGAAAAAACTCGGTGAGATGATTCAGGGACAGTGTACTTCGCTCAATTTTAGACCGTTTGTCGATTCCGCGCCGATTCTTGAACGTCCTTTAGCTGAAAAAGCCGGACTTGGCTGGACAGGTAAGCACTCACTTATCCTCAGTCGCGACGCCGGATCGTTCTTTTTCCTCGGCGAACTGCTCGTCGACCTCCCTTTACCTGTCGACCACTCCGTCGAAGAAAAGTGCGGTCGCTGCGTCGCCTGTATGACTATCTGCCCAACCGGTGCGATCGTTGAGCCTTATACCGTGGATGCCCGCCGCTGTATCTCCTACCTAACCATAGAACTGGAAGGCGCAATCCCGGAAGAGTTTCGTCCACTTATTGGAAACCGCATCTACGGCTGCGATGACTGCCAGCTAATTTGTCCGTGGAATCGCTTCGCACAGCTAACCGATGAAGAAGACTTCAGCCCGCGTAAAGCGTTGCATGCCCCGGCGTTACTGGAACTATTCACCTGGAGTGAACCTTATTTTTTGAAAGTGACGGAAGGATCGGCCATTCGGCGTATTGGTCATCTGCGCTGGCTGCGTAATATCGCCGTCGCATTGGGCAATGCCCCCTGGAATGAAGCCAATCTGAAGGCTCTGGAAAGTCGCCGAGGTGAGTACCCACTTCTCGATGAGCACATTGCTTGGGCGATTGCGCAGCAAATTGAGAAGCGAAATAGCAACGTGGTTGAGGTACAGTTGCCGAAGAAACTACGGCTGGTCAGGGTAGTTGAGAAAGGGTTACCACGAGATGCCTGATTCATTCACAGGGTGTGAATAAAAATAAAAACACATTGCGTTTCAACGCGCAGTCGTTCGTCAAGAGATCGAATTAACACTTTGAAATGAAATTTTATTCTTATATTTCAACAAAATAAGAAGATACTATTTATATAGCGAAGTATTTTTCCGACTAATGGCAAAAGATTAACCTGTGGATAACTCTGTTCACAGTATTTTCCTGAGTACAACGAAAATCATCCCCGGCGCGATTTTGCGCTGTGGATAAAATGAGTATCGGAAGAAATTTTGGAGCGGGAAACGAGACTCGAACTCGCGACCCCGACCTTGGCAAGGTCGTGCTCTACCAACTGAGCTATTCCCGCTTGGGTGTGGTGACTTTCAAATTTTGGAGCGGGAAACGAGACTCGAACTCGCGACCCCGACCTTGGCAAGGTCGTGCTCTACCAACTGAGCTATTCCCGCTTAATCTTTGTCTTTCAAGCCGCTTCTGCATTAACTGCCTTGCCGCAACTCGAAATCCTGTGATTAGGATGGTACTTTTCAAATTTTGGAGCGGGAAACGAGACTCGAACTCGCGACCCCGACCTTGGCAAGGTCGTGCTCTACCAACTGAGCTATTCCCGCATACTTCTGGCCATATTTCTATAGCGTCGTGATTTGCATTTCTGCTTCGTCACGGGAGGCGCATTATACGAGAATTCGATTTACCTGCAACCCCCCTGAGAGCAATTTTTTTTGTTTTTGGTTCAAGTGACCACTTTATCACCAGACATACTCTTAAATTGCCTAAATAACCATCACACGCGGCAAAATAGCTTTTTCCAGCCCGGCTAAAGGCGCAAAATCGTTCACGTTTATGGGCAGACATCGCCCGCTGACGGTCAACAACGATGACAACCAGGGAAATAAAATGAAAAAAGCGCTTACCGTCCTGCTGCTGACTACGCTTGCCGCAGGAACAGCATCGGCAACAACGCTACATTTTGGGACAACCACGGCCAATGCGCCGTATGAAACCGTCAACAGTAAAAATCAGCCCGCGGGTTTTGATATCGACCTTGCTAATGCGCTATGCAAGCAGATGCAAGTCGAATGCAAATTTACCCCCCAAAGCTTCGATACGCTCATCCCGGCGTTGCGATTTAAAAAGTTCGACGCCGTTATCGCTGGCGTAGAAGTGATTCCGATGAGAGAAAAACAGGTCGCTTTTACTCATCCCTATCGACAAGAGCTCTCTGGCGTCGTGGTGACAGCCAAAGATGCGGACCACACCTTTGCCGATCTAAAAGATAAAAAGCTCGGCGTCGTGAAAGGTACAATTCACCAGCACTATCTACGGGATAAGCAAAAAGCGGTGCACGCCGTTCCTTATGAAAGCGACGAAAGCGCCTTAAACGCGCTGAAAGAAGGCGCTATTAGCGGAGTAATCGGCGACCAGGAAACGCTGACTAAATGGCAGCAGGGTAACCCTGATTACGGCATCATGGATGAACGCGCAACGGATCCCGCCTACTACGGCAAGCAGTTCGCCATTGCAGTGCGCAAAGATGACCCGGAGCTGCTGAATAACCTCAATGCCGCACTGGACGTCGTCAAAGGGTCGCCAGAATTCCTGGAAATGGAGCAGAAGTGGTTTAAATAGCAGAAAGTATTGCCGGGGCGCTTCTGGCCCCGGCACAGATATACCCTAAATAATTCGAGTTGCAGGACAAAACGGTTAACCGTTTTGAACAGCGCTTGCGCTGGCCCCGTAAGGGGCGAGGCCGCAGGCCGAGTAACGCGGCAAGTGAGCGACAAATTCGTCAGGAACGAATTTGAACAACCGGAGGTTGTCTTCGGTCAGGGACATGGATGTCCCTGATTCATCCCCAGGAGCTTATTTTGGTAAGTGACTGGGGTGAACGAACGAGGCCAACGCACATGCAACTTGAAGTATGACGGGTATATCAGAGCTGAATGAAGTGCTCGCGGTAGTAAGCCAGTTCCGCCACCGACTCACGAATATCGTCCATCGCCTGATGGGTCCCTTGCTTCTTAAAGCCGTCAAGAATTTCCGGCTTCCAGCGACGCGCCAGCTCTTTTAGCGTGCTGACGTCCAGATAACGATAGTGGAAGTAAGCTTCCAGTTCCGGCATATATTTAAATAAAAAGCGACGATCCTGGCCGATGCTGTTACCGCAAATCGGTGATTTACCCGCAGGCACCCACTGTTTGAGGAATTCGATAGTCGCCAGCTCCGCTTCACGATCGCCCTCAGTGCTCGCTTTCACTCGCTCCACCAGCCCGCTACCGGTATGGGTGCGTACGTTCCACTCATCCATCAGCGCCAGCTGCGCATCAGACTGGTGCACTGCGATCGTCGGCCCTTCCGCCAGGATGTTCAGGTTCGCGTCGGTCACCAGGGTGGCGATTTCAATGATGCGATCGCGCTCCGGATCCAGTCCCGTCATTTCAAGATCGATCCAAATCAGGTTGTTTTCATCTGCACTCATGTTATTTTCCACCCTTCTTACGTAACTATATTGATCTAAAATAGCGTGTATCATAGAGGTTTTGCCCACACAGGGCGACCAGGAGCCAGTTCGATTGAGTAAAAATAAACTCTCCAAAGGCCAAGAGCGCCGCGTGAAGGCCAACCACCAGCGCCGCCTGAAAACGACTTCGGAGAAGGCCGATTTTGATGACAATCTGTTCGGCGAGAAATCCGAAGGTATCGTCATTAGCCGCTTTGGTATGCATGCCGATGTCGAATCCGCCGACGGTAGCGTCCATCGCTGCAATATTCGTCGCACCATCCGTTCGCTGGTCACTGGCGATCGCGTCGTCTGGCGTCCGGGCAAAAGCGCAGCTGCAGGGGTTAACGTTAAAGGTATCGTTGAAGCGGTGCATGAACGAACCTCAGTGCTGACGCGCCCGGATTTCTACGACGGTGTGAAACCCATCGCCGCCAATATCGATCAGATTGTCATTGTTTCAGCAATTTTGCCTGAGCTATCACCGAATATTATCGACCGTTATCTCGTCGCCTGCGAAACGCTGAACGTTGAGCCGCTGATTGTGCTCAATAAGACCGATCTGCTGGATGAAGACGCCATGGCCTTCGTCAACGAGCAAATGGATGTTTACCGCAAGATAGGTTACCGCGTACTGATGGTCTCCAGCCGTACTCAGGATGGTCTGAAGCCGCTTGAAGAAGCGCTCACTGACCGAATCAGCATCTTTGCCGGGCAGTCCGGGGTGGGTAAATCCAGTTTACTGAATGCTCTCCTGGGCCTGCAGGAAGAAATCCTCACTAATGACGTCTCTGACAACTCAGGGCTGGGCCAGCACACCACCACTGCCGCGCGCCTTTACCACTTCCCGCACGGCGGCGATGTGATTGACTCCCCGGGCGTACGTGAGTTCGGCCTGTGGCATCTCGACGCGGAACAAATTACCCACGGCTTTGTCGAATTCCATGACTATTTAGGCCGCTGCAAATATCGCGACTGCAAACACGATACCGACCCAGGCTGCGCAATTCGCGAAGCAGTGGAGAATGGCGCAATTGCAGAGAGCCGGTTTGAAAACTATCACCGCATTCTGGAAAGCATGGCGCAGGTACAGGTAAAAACGCGTAAAAGCTTTTCATCAACCGATGACTGACATTTAAGCTGAGCATCGTTAGAATCGCCCCCTTTTTTCAGACCCTCGCTAATACGGGTGGTCAGGAACGACAAATAATGGCCTGGAGGCTACCTTGTTAAACGATCTTAAACTTTCACTGCAATACATTCTGCCTAAACTGTGGCTCACCCGCCTCGCAGGCTGGGGTGCACGCAAGCGGGCAGGTTGGCTGACAAAACTGGTCATCGATCTGTTCGTGAAATACTACAAGGTCGATATGAAAGAGGCGCAAAAGTCGGATACCGCCAGCTACCGCACCTTTAACGACTTCTTCGTTCGCCCGCTGCGCGATGACGTGCGCCCATTAAACACCGACCCGAGCGTGCTGGTGATGCCTGCTGATGGCGTAATCAGCCAGTTGGGCGCCATTGAAGAAGATA
Organism: Klebsiella sp. RHBSTW-00484; assembly: GCF_013705725.1. Taxonomy (NCBI): domain Bacteria; kingdom Pseudomonadati; phylum Pseudomonadota; class Gammaproteobacteria; order Enterobacterales; family Enterobacteriaceae; genus Klebsiella; species Klebsiella sp. RHBSTW-00484. Next base: position 5,621,290 of record NZ_CP055481.1, read on the forward strand.
AAATTCTGCAGGCCAAAGACCACAACTACAGCCTTGAAGCTCTGTTGGCCGGTAACTATCAGATGGCTGCCCTGTTCCGTAACGGGAGCTTTGTCACCACTTATCTTTCACCGCGCGACTACCACCGCGTTCACATGCCGTGTAACGGTATTCTGCGCGAGATGATCTATGTGCCAGGCGATCTGTTCTCGGTGAACCATCTGACCGCGCAAAACGTGCCAAATCTTTTTGCCCGCAACGAGCGCGTCATCTGTCTGTTTGACACTGAGTTTGGCCCAATGGCGCAAATTCTGGTGGGTGCCACTATCGTCGGCAGTATCGAAACCGTCTGGTCCGGGACCGTGACTCCGCCCCGCGAAGGTATCATCAAACGCTGGACCTGGCCTGCCGGTGACAACGAAGGATCTATCGCACTGCTTAAAGGCCAGGAGATGGGTCGCTTCAAGCTTGGCTCCACGGTGATTAACCTGTTTGCTCCAGGCCAGGTGAAGCTGGTTGAGCAATTACAAAACCTGTCGGTGACCAAAATTGGCCAGCCGCTGGCTATCGCGCCTGAAGCCGTCACTCCCGTTGAGCCTGCACCGCCGTCGGAAGAAGAAGTCCGCGCCGAACACGCAGCCAGCCCGCTGGTTAGCGATAAACAAGACGAAGGTTAATTCCTGAGAGAAAAAGGTTACACCGTGCGCCTGATATACACTTTCCTGTTGGCCTTGAGCCTCAGTTTTGGGGCGTACGCAGCAACCGCCCCGGATGCAAAACAGATAGCGCAGGAACTGGATCAGGCGAAGGCGGCAAAACCCGCCCAGCCTGAAACCGTTGAGGTTCTGCAATCTGCCCTGAACGCGCTTGAGGAACGTAATGCCTCCCTTGAGCGCGCTCGTCAGTACCAGGACGTTATCGATAACTTCCCCAAGCTGTCGCAAAACCTGCGCGCGCAGCTCAATAATCTGAGCGATGAGCCGCGCGAGGTTTCAACCACTCTCTCCTCTGATGCCCTGAACCAGGAGATTCTCCAGGTCAGCAGTCAGCTACTGGAAGCCAGTCGTAAGGCGCAGCAGGAGCAGGATCGCGCCCGTGATATCGCCGATTCACTCAACCAGTTACCGCAGCAGCAGACCGACGCCCGCCGTCAGTTAAACGATGTTGAACGTCGGGTTGGTGCGCAAAACAGCAATACACCGCTGGCGCAGGCGCAGAATCTCGGCCTACAAGCGGAATCCGCGCGTCTGAAAGCGCTGGTTGATGAACTGGATCTGGCGCAGCTTTCCGCGAATAACCGCCAGGAGCTTTCGCGCATGCGCTCCGAGCTGGCGCAGAAACAGAGTGAACAGCTCGACGCCTGGCTACAGGCGCTACGCAACCAGCTTAACAACCAACGACAGCGCGAAGCGGAAAAAGCGCTGGAAAGCACCGAACTGCTGGCGGAAAACAGCGAAAACCTGCCGCCAGATATCGTGACCCAATTCAAGGTTAACCGCGAGCTTTCGCAGGCGTTGAATCAGCAGGCCCAGCGCATGGATCTGATCGCCTCGCAGCAGCGTCAGGCCACCAATCAAACCCTGCAGGTGCGCCAGGCGTTGAACACCCTGCGCGAGCAGTCTCAATGGCTGGGTTCTTCTAATTTGCTCGGTGAAGCTTTGCGTGCCCAGGTTGCACGCCTGCCGGAAATACCGCGCCCGCAACAGTTAGATACGGAAATGGCGCAGCTGCGCGTGCAGCGCTTACGCTATGAAGATCAGCTCGGTAAACAGCCGCAGCTGAAGCAGATTCGTCAGGTGGACGGTGAACCGCTAACCAACGAGCAAAACCGCATTCTGCAAGCCCAGATGCGTACGCAAACTGAGCTGCTTAACTCATTGCTGCGCGGTGGCGATACGCTCATGCTCGAACTGACCAAGCTGAAAGTGGCTAACGGTCAGCTAGAGGATGCGCTTAAAGAGATAAACGAAGCCACCCATCGCTATCTGTTCTGGACCTCCGACGTCAGCCCAATTGGTTTTTCATGGCCGCTGGAGATAGTTCAGGATTTACGCCGCCTGATCTCACTCGACACCATGAGCCAGCTCGGCAAAGCCAGCATGATGATGCTGACCAGCAAAGAGACGATACTGCCGCTGTTCGGCGCGCTCATCCTGGTCGGGTTCAGTATCAGCTCACGCCGTCACTTCACTAGCTTCCTTGAGCGTTCCAGCGCACGGGTCGGCAAGGTCACACAGGACCACTTCTGGCTCACGCTGCGCACGGTTTTCTGGTCGATACTGGTGGCCTCGCCGCTGCCGGTATTGTGGATGACGCTGGGCTACGGCCTGCAGGCGGCCTGGCCTTTCCCGCTGGCGGTAGCTATTGGCGATAGCGTCACCGCTACGGTACCGTTGCTGTGGGTGGTGATGATTTGCGCCACCTTCGCCCGTCCAAACGGCCTGTTCATCGCCCACTTCGGCTGGCCGCGTAGCCGCGTCAGCAAAGCAATGCGCTACTACCTGATGAGCATCGGATTGATTGTGCCGCTGATTATGGCGCTCATCACCTTTGATAACCTCAACGATCGCGAGTTTTCCGCCTCTCTCGGCCGCCTCTGCTTTATGCTGATTTGCGGTGCGCTGGCGATGGTCACCCTGAGCCTGAAACGCGCCGGAATACCGCTGTATCTCGATAAAGAAGGCAGCGGCGACAATATGGTGAACCGGCTGCTATGGAATATGCTGCTCGGCGCGCCGCTGATCGCGATGCTGGCGGCTGCGGTTGGCTATCTCGCTACCTCACAGGCGCTACTCGCCAGGCTGGAAACTTCGGTCGCCATTTGGTTCCTGTTGTTGGTGGTTTATCACATCATCCGCCGCTGGATGCTGATTCAGCGCCGCCGCCTGGCGTTTGATCGCGCGAAGCATCGACGGGCGGAGATCCTCGCCCAACGAGCCCGTGGCGAAGAAGAAGTGCAGCACACCAGCAGCCCGGAAGGCTCAATGGAAGCCGAGGTCAGCGAAATCGATCTCGACGCCATCAGTACCCAGTCTTTACGCCTGGTGCGCTCCCTGCTGATGCTGATCGCACTGGTGTCGGTCATCGTGCTGTGGTCAGAAATCCACTCCGCATTCGGTTTCCTGGAAAACATCTCTCTGTGGGACGTCACCTCTACAGTACAGGGTGTTGAGAGCCTGGAGCCGATTACCCTCGGTGCGGTGCTTATTGCCATCCTGGTGCTGATTATCACCACGCAGCTGGTGCGTAACCTGCCCGCATTGCTGGAGCTGGCAATTCTTCAGCACCTGGAACTGACACCGGGCACCGGTTACGCCATCACCACTATTACCAAGTATCTGCTGATGCTGATTGGCGGCCTGGTCGGCTTCTCGATGATTGGGATTGAGTGGTCGAAACTACAGTGGCTCATCGCCGCCCTCGGTGTCGGCCTCGGTTTTGGCTTACAAGAGATTTTCGCCAACTTTATCTCCGGCCTGATTATCCTGTTCGAAAAACCGATACGTATTGGCGATACGGTGACTATCCGCGATCTCACAGGGAGCGTGACGCGCATTAATACCCGTGCCACCACTATCAGCGACTGGGACCGCAAAGAGATTATTGTGCCGAACAAGGCGTTCATTACCGAACAGTTCATCAACTGGTCGCTGTCGGATTCGGTCACTCGCGTGGTGTTAACCGTTCCCGCGCCGGTGGACGCTAATACTGAAGAGGTCGCGCAGATCCTATTGACCGCTGCGCACCGCTGCTCGTTAGTCATCGACACCCCAGCACCGGAAGCCTTCCTTGTTGACCTACAGCAGGGGATCCAGATTTTCGAGCTGCGTATTTTCGCCGCTGAAATGGGCCACCGCATGCCGTTGCGCCACGAGATGCACCAGCTAATTCTGGCGGGCTTCCGCGAACATGGTATCGACATGCCGTTCCCACCGTTCCAGATGCGTCTGGAAAGTATCGATGGCAGAAAGAGCAGCAGAGCGCTGACATCAGCAGGGAAATCCAGCCGCGCGCCTGGCGGTCTGTAAGAATGGCCTTGCCCGGCAGCGGGCAAGGCCAGCGCTTTAGCCTTCAGAAACCACCAACGATACCGCCGTGCGTCGGCGGTAGTTCTCATAAATCCCCAACGCCAGCAGCGAGAAGAAAATCGGCCCGCCCACCATCCACAGCGCGCTGCTCCAGTCCCCTGCGTCCATCACCGGTTGAATCACGGTAAAGATATTCGCAAAAGCCACCACCAGCACGACAACAGCAGTCGCCAGCAGCGTCGATAGCCGATTTTTGAAAATCACAAAGGGGCGTTCGAGATTTTGTTTAGCTTTAAAGAACGGAAACGCCAGCGTTAAAAACAGGTACGGCAGGGTCATTGAGACGTTCGCCATCAGCGTCAGTTTGTTATAAAACGCCGATGCTGTATCACCACCGAAGGAAACCAGCAGAATAAACACGCTCACCAGCAGGCACTGCCACCACATGGCATTAGCAGGCATCCCGTTAGCGTTAATCCACGTCATCGATGAGGGCCAAAGCGCTTTTGGCGTGCCCTGAATAATCGCTTTCAGCGGTGAGTAGCTCAGGGTAAAGAAAGCGCCGGTATAGGCGAGGAACATCGACAGGCCGGTAATTCTGGCAAACCACAAGCCGGTCGCCGCAGCGGTGGCAGGCGGCAAATGCATCGCATTGCCCAGCGTCGCGCCAAGGCTGGTCATCAACACGTAGGTGATATTACCAAGGTTAGTCGAACGGTTGCTCAGCACCTGCTGCCAGTTGGCGCTTACGCCCCACAGCACAATCGCCAGCGAATAGCCGATAGAAATAACAATCGCGGCAATAATAATCCCTTTGGCAAAATTCTTTTCCGGCTTCTCGGTTTTATCCACCAGACCGCCAACCGCCTCAATACCGCCGTAGGCGAATATGGCAAAAACCACGAACGACAACATCGCCAGCCCGGATTGATATCCCGGATTTGGCGACACCGTAAAATCCAGCGGCTGGGCAAAATGGCCGCCGTTAAGTAGCAAAATAGCCGCGCTCACCAGCAACAACACCAAATTCAGGCCCATCACCGCAATCCCGCCGACGGCGGTAATTTTAGCGATTTTATTAATTCCCTTTACCGCGACAAAAGTCACCAACAGCATCCAGCACGCGGCAAGAATACCGACCGTTTGCGTGGAAGTAAGCCCGGCAATGGTCCAGGACTGCGTTTTATCCGCGCCGAATAAGAAAGTGGAAAACGGCACCCAGATTTTAGCCGCCGTGCTAACCATCCAGACCACATAAGAGGAAAACCACATGAAGGTGCCGATAAACGCAAAACGCGGCCCGACGCTATGGTTCATCCATGAATAAATCCCGCCCTCTTCTTTGCGATATGTCGACCCCATCTCGGCCATCATCAGCGCGAAAGGAATAAAGAAAAATAATGCGGAGAAAAGGTAAAACGGCATCGCGCTATAGCCCATTAGGTAGAACGCGGAAGGACTATTTGCGAAACCGAATACGGAGGTGAAGATCATTAATATCAGCCCAATCAGGCTCATCTTCTTAATTTGCTGGTGCATAAATCTATCCAAATGCGGGCATCACAGGCAGGAACGCCAGGCCACAAAAAATTGAGCGCGGATAGTAGCAAAAGACCAAATCATTATTGTGGGTATAAGGGCTAAATGGCGGCTTCCCTCTTCATGGCGAAAAGGGAAGCGCAGGGGATAATCAGGCGCGGTCGACAGTAAAAGAGATAACGTCGCCGATGCTTTCAGCACCCAGCGCCAACATCACTACGCGGTCAACGCCCAGCGCGACGCCTGAGCAATCTGGCAGTCCTGCCTCCAGGGCAGCCAGCAGGTTGCGATCGATCGGCTGCAGTGGCAAGCCACGAGCCGCACGCTTACGGTTATCCTGCTCAAAACGCTGTTGTTGTTCGCGCGCGTCCGTCAGTTCGTGAAAACCGTTTGCCAGCTCTATGCCCTTGTAATAGACCTCGAAACGCTCCGCCACGCGGTGATCTTCGGTGCTAATTTGCGCCAACGAGGCCTGGCTTGCCGGAAAGTGATAGATAAAGGTCGGACGATCTTTACCAATATGCGGCTCAACGCCCATCACAAAGAGCAGTTGGAGCAGCGTGTCTCTGTCTTCTTCTGTATCGGCAATATTGCTCAGATCCAGCTTCGCCGCCACTTCGCGCAGTTGCGTTTTATCCGCCGACAGTGGGTCGATTTCCAGGTGACGCTGGAAAGCTTGTTGATAAGAAAGGCTCTCCGCCGGCTGGCAGTCCAGCACCTGCTGCAACAGATCGTCGACTTCGTTAATCAACCGGTACATGTCATAGCATGGACGATACCACTCCAACATCGTGAATTCAGGATTATGGTGACGCCCCATCTCTTCATTGCGAAAGCTACGGCATAACTGAAACACCGGGCCGCAGCCGGCCGCCAGCAGTCGCTTCATGTGGTATTCCGGGCTGGTCATCAGATACAGGTTCAGTCCCTGAGAATGCCCCGGTCCTACGAAACGCGTTTCAAACGGGACCATATGGATATCCGTCACCGTCGCCTGACTCATGCAGGGCGTCTCCACCTCCAACACGCCGCGGTCGGTAAAGAAACGACGAATTGCCGTCATCACCGCTGCACGTTTTAACAGATTTGGAATGGACGCGCTCGGCTGCCAGGTTGCCGTTTCGCTCATGGTACTTTCTCCGATTTGAAACAAGGGCACGAAGTCTACTCGTAACTGGCAGGTGAAACAAATTTTGTGCGAATTCGCGAATCCACTACATATCTTTATATTTATTGTTAACCGAAATGCATAAAAGAAATGAATAAACCGCCGCACAGATCGATAAAAAAATCGAACACGTCAATTTTCCCTGTTGACCCTACGGCTATACTCCTTACCCATAAAGGAGCAGTGATACATTTTCGCCAGCCCGGCGGCGAAATAAACAAAAACTGGAGGAATGTCGTGCAAACTTTTCAAGCCGATCTTGCCATAATTGGCGCTGGCGGAGCAGGTCTTCGCGCCGCAATTGCCGCCGCGCAAGCTAATCCAAATGCTAAAATCGCTCTAATTTCTAAAGTCTATCCTATGCGCAGCCACACCGTGGCCGCTGAAGGGGGTTCCGCTGCCGTCGCGCAGGATCATGATAGCTTTGAGTACCATTTTCACGACACCGTTGCCGGTGGCGACTGGTTGTGCGAACAGGATGTCGTTGACTACTTCGTCCACCAATGCCCGAAGGAAATGACCCAGCTCGAACAGTGGGGATGCCCCTGGAGCCGTCGCCCGGACGGCAGCGTCAACGTCCGACGCTTCGGCGGCATGAAAATTGAACGCACCTGGTTCGCTGCTGATAAAACCGGTTTCCATATACTGCACACCTTGTTCCAGACTTCCCTTCAGTTCCCGCAAATTCAACGCTTCGATGAACATTTCGTCCTCGATATTCTGGTCGATGATGGTCAGGCGCGTGGTTTGGTCGCGATGAATATGATGGAAGGCACGCTGGTGCAGATCCGCGCCAACGCAGTAGTGCTGGCGACCGGCGGTGCAGGACGCGTTTATCGCTACAATACCAACGGTGGTATCGTCACTGGCGATGGTATGGGTATGGCGCTAAGCCACGGCGTACCGCTGCGTGACATGGAGTTCGTGCAATATCATCCGACCGGCCTGCCGGGTTCCGGCATCCTGATGACCGAAGGCTGTCGCGGTGAAGGCGGCATTCTGGTCAACAAGGACGGATACCGCTATCTCCAGGATTACGGTATGGGGCCTGAAACGCCTCTGGGAGAACCGAAGAACAAATACATGGAGCTTGGTCCACGCGACAAAGTCTCCCAGGCTTTCTGGCACGAATGGCGTAAAGGCAACACCATTCCAACCTCGCGTGGCGATGTGGTTTATCTTGATCTGCGCCATTTGGGTGAGAAAAAGCTGCTTGAACGATTACCGTTCATTTGTGAACTGTCGAAAGCCTACGTCGGCGTAGACCCGGTGAAAGAGCCGATTCCAGTGCGCCCAACTGCACACTACACCATGGGCGGCATCGAAACCGATCAGCAGTGTGAGACCCGAATCAAAGGACTGTTCGCCGTCGGCGAGTGTTCTTCTGTGGGCCTGCACGGTGCGAACCGTCTGGGCTCCAACTCGCTGGCAGAGCTGGTGGTCTTTGGCCGTATGGCAGGTGAGCAGGCCATCAAGCGCGCCGCTGAAGCCGGAGAAGCCAATAGCGCGGCGCTGGACGCGCAGGTCGTCGATATCGAAAAACGCCTGAAAGATCTTGTGAATCAGGAAGGTAACGAGAACTGGGCGAAGATCCGTGACGAAATGGGTCTGTCGATGGAGGAAGGCTGCGGCATCTACCGTACGCCAGAGCTAATGCAGAAAACCATCGATAAGCTGGCCGAACTGCAGGAACGCTTCAAGCGTGTACGCGTCACCGACACCTCCAGCGTGTTCAATACCGACCTGCTTTATACCATTGAGTTGGGTCATGGCCTGAACGTCGCTGAATGCATGGCGCACTCAGCCATCGCTCGTAAAGAGTCCCGCGGCGCGCATCAGCGTCTGGATGAAGGCTGTACCGAGCGTGACGATGTCAATTTCCTTAAACACACGCTCGCTTTTCGCGATGCTGATGGCACCACGCGCCTGGAGTATGGTGACGTAAAAATCACCACTCTACCACCAGCAAAACGTGTGTACGGTGCTGAAGCGGAAGCAGCCGAGAAGAAGGAGACGACGAATGGCTGATATGAAAAATATGAAAGTCGAAGTGGTGCGCTACAACCCGGAAGTGGACATTGCACCCCATAGCGCTTTCTATGAAGTTCCCTACGATGAGCAAACCTCGCTACTTGATGCCCTGGGCTACATCAAAGATAACCTTGCGCCTGACCTGAGCTACCGCTGGTCCTGCCGCATGGCGATTTGCGGCTCCTGCGGCATGATGGTGAACAAAGTGCCAAAGCTGGCCTGCAAAACCTTCCTGCGTGAATATACCAAAGGCATTAAGGTTGAGGCGCTGGGCAATTTCCCGGTTGAGCGCGATCTGGTGGTCGACATGACCCACTTTATTGAAAGCCTGGAAGCGATTAAGCCGTACATCATTGGTAACCCGCGCACAACTGACCAGGGGCCCAACAAGCAAACCCCGGCGCAAATGGCGAAGTATCATCAGTTCTCCGGCTGCATCAACTGCGGTCTGTGCTATGCCGCCTGCCCGCAGTTTGGTCTGAATCCGGAGTTTATCGGCCCGGCGGCGATCACCCTCGCCCATCGTTATAACGAAGACAGCCGAGACCACGGTAAAAAGGAACGTATGGCGCAGCTTAACGGTCAAAATGGCGTCTGGACATGTACCTTCGTGGGCTACTGCTCCGAAGTCTGCCCTAAACACGTCGACCCGGCGGCCGCGATACAGCAGGGTAAAGTAGAAAGCTCGAAAGACTTTCTTATCGCCACCCTGAAACCACGCTAAGGAGTGCAGTATGACGACTAAACGCAAACCCTACGTGCGGCCAATGCCGTCCACCTGGTGGAAAAAGCTGCCGTTTTATCGCTTCTATATGCTGCGTGAAGGAACAGCAGTACCCACGGTCTGGTTCAGCATTGTGCTGATTTACGGGCTATTCGCACTGAAGCATGGCGCAGAGAGCTGGGCGGGCTACATCGGTTTTCTACAAAACCCGATAGTGGTGATCCTGAACTTGATTACGCTGGCGGCCGCATTGCTGCATACCAAAACCTGGTTTGAATTGGCGCCGAAAGCCGCCAATATTATCCTGAAGGGCGAAAAAATGGGGCCAGAGCCGGTTATCAAAGGGCTTTGGGTGGTGACCGCAGTGGTCAGCGTGGTGATTCTGTTTATCGCCCTGTTCTGGTAAGGAGACTGGCATGATTAACCCTAATCCAAAACGTTCCGATGAACCGGTATTCTGGGGACTGTTTGGCGCAGGCGGCATGTGGAGTGCGATTATCGCACCAGTAATGATACTGCTGGTCGGTATTTTACTGCCGCTGGGCCTCGCACCCGGTGACACCTTCAGTTATGAACGCGTACTGGGCTTTGCCCACAGCTTTATTGGTCGCGCATTCATCTTCTTGATGATTGTTCTGCCGCTGTGGTGCGGACTCCACCGTATTCATCATGCGATGCATGATTTAAAAATTCACGTTCCCAACGGTAAGTGGGTATTTTACGGCCTGGCGGCGATTCTGACCGTCGTGACTCTGGTCGGTATCATATTCATTTAAAACCGAGAGTCGACTCCGCGTTCACCTCGACTCCGGCAAGCCCGGTAGCATTATGTTACCGGGCTCTCTTCTCAAGAAAATTCTTCCGCACTTTTCCTGCCGAAATCTACACTTAGCTTAAAAGCTGGCAAGGAAAATATTATGCGTCTGCTTCCCGTCATTGCAGTTGTTGCCGCTTCATTTCTGCTTGTTGCCTGTAGCACGCCCACGCCTCCACAAGGCGTGACTGTTGTGAGCCCATTCGCCACACAGCGATATCTGGGGACCTGGTATGAGATTGCTCGCTTTGACCATAATTTTGAGCGTGGCTTAGAGAAAGTCACCGCAACTTACAGCCTGCGCGAAGACGGTGGACTGGATGTAGTCAATAAAGGATATAACCCCGATCGGGGCATATGGCAAAAAACTGATGGCGTGGCTTACTTTACAGGTGAACCCACACGCGCCGCGCTGAAGGTCTCATTTTTTGGCCCCTTCTATGGCGGCTATAACGTGATTGCGCTGGACAAAGATTACCGTTACGCGCTGGTTTGCGGCCCAGACCGCGATTATCTCTGGCTACTGGCACGCACGCCGAAAATCCCACCGGAAGTGAAACAGCAAATGCTGGATATCGCTACCCAGCAGGACTTCGACGTGAGTAAATTGCTATGGGTCAATCAACACTATTAATGGGCGCTGATTTTCAAGCCAATAATGCCAATGACAATACACGCCAGGCTGGCAATGCGCATCGGGCTGGCGGATTCACCTAATAGCAGAATGCCGGTTATCGCCGCACCAACGGCGCCAATTCCCGTCCACACCGCATAGGCTGTCCCTACGGGCAGGCTTTTCATCGCCCATGACAGCAAGGCCATGCTGACAACCATCGCAACAATGGTAATCACGCTTGGCACCAGACGGCTAAAACCGTGGGTATATTTCAGTCCGACGGCCCACACAACTTCCAGCAGACCAGCGATAAACAACACTATCCAGGACATATGGCTCCTTGATGGGGCCGTCCCCAGATGTGAAACGCTTACGGGTCGTCCCGTAAGGTGGATGATAACTCGCAGAGAGTATACACAACGAGGATGAGTCGAGGAAGAACGGTACGACCGCTGGCCGTACCGTCATGGTCTATTGCTGAGCTTTGGTCGCGGCACCGGAAATCGCATCACCGCCATCGGAAATATCCTGACCTACACCGCGCGTGGTGTTACATGCAGTCAATACAGAAGAGAGAGCCAAAACCGTAAAGAACGCTGCAATCGCTTTTTTCACCATAATGTCATCCTTATTTACCAGTTTTAGTTATCGTGCTCTATAAGCATAGACAACCTGGCCCAGGATGAGGGGAGCTCAACGCTTTTTAAGAGAAAAAGAGATTACAGAAGTGAAGTAAGGAGGTTACAGAGATATGAATAAGAATTGCCTGATGAAATCAAATTAACCAGCAGCGTGAGAAATCGCATGTCCCAAACTCTGGATATCTTCACCAACGCCACGAGCCGTATTGCATCCAGCCAACAGCGAGCTACCGAGAGCTAACAGTACCAACAATTTGAGCGCACGATTCATCTACCCTACCAGCTATGTCGATTCGTAGAGGGCGCAGCCTAACGCTGCGCCAACCATCTCATTGCAGAATTACTTCACGCGGGATACGTATTCGCCGGAACGAGTATCCACCTTGATGACTTCGCCAATCTGCACGAACAGCGGAACTTTAACGACTGCGCCAGTGGTCAGAGTCGCTGGTTTACCACCAGTACCTGCGGTATCACCTTTCAGACCTGGGTCAGTTTCCACGATTTCCAGCTCAACAAAGTTCGGCGGAGTGACGGAAATAGGCTGACCATTCCACAGGGTTACGATGCACTCGGCCTGATCCAACAGCCATTTAGCGCTATCACCAACTGCTTTTGAGTCCGCAGCCAGCTGTTCGAAAGTGGAGTTGTTCATGAAATGATAGAACTCACCGTCGTTGTACAGATAAGTCAGGTTCATATCGACAACATCTGCACCTTCAGCAGAGTCCGTTGACTTGAAGGTTTTCTCAACGCGGGTACCAGTCAGCAGTCGGCGCAGCTTAACGCGCGCAAAAGCCTGGCCTTTACCAGGCTTAACGAATTCACTGGCTTCAACTGCATAAGGTTCGCCGTCCATCATGATTTTAAGACCGGCACGAAAATCGTTGCTATAGTAAGTCGCCATAAGGCCCTCTGAAATTTTGTTAATTGGTAGCTAAGCCACAAAATGGCGCATATTGTAACCCTAAATACCCCATCCAGAGAAGATTGGTTAGCGCAACTTGCAGATGTTGTGACCAGTCCAGATGAACTGCTGCATCTTTTAAATGTAGACGCTGATGCGAATCTATTAGCAGGACGTGATGCAAAGCGCCTGTTCGCACTACGTGTTCCACGAGCATTTATCGCTCGCATGGAACCAGGAAACCCTAGCGATCCTCTTCTTCGTCAGGTACTTACCTCTCAAGAAGAGTTTATTACTGCCCCCGGATTCTCCACCGACCCGCTGGAGGAACAGCACAGCGTCGTGCCTGGTCTGCTGCATAAATACAGTAACCGTGCGCTCCTGCTGGTTAAAGGCGGCTGCGCGGTAAATTGTCGCTATTGTTTCCGTCGTCATTTCCCCTACGCCGAAAATCAAGGCAATAAGCGCAACTGGCAGGCGGCACTGGAGTATATCTCAGCCCACCCGGAGCTTGATGAGATCATCTTTTCCGGCGGCGACCCGCTGATGGCGAAAGATCATGAGCTTGATTGGTTAATAACGCAGCTGGAATCTATTTCACATATAAAGCGTCTACGAATTCACAGTCGCTTACCCATTGTCATCCCAGCGCGTGTTACCGATGCGTTAGTTGCACGTATTTCTACATCATCGTTACAGGTGCTGTTAGTGAACCATATCAACCACGCCAACGAAATAGATGCAGAATTTCACGCAGCTATGAAGCGGCTTCGCATAGCGGGTGTCACGTTGTTGAACCAAAGCGTACTGCTACGCGGCGTAAACGATAACGCTCAGACCCTGGCAGACCTGAGTAACGCGTTATTCGATGTCGGAGTCATGCCTTATTACCTGCACGTTCTGGACAGAGTTCAGGGTGCAGCGCATTTTATGGTTAGTGATGATGAAGCCCGGTCGATCATACGAGAGTTACTCACCCTGGTATCCGGTTATTTGGTGCCAAAGCTAGCGCGGGAAATCGGCGGGGAGCCTAGTAAAACGCCACTAGACTTAGGTTTAAAGCAATGCTAGTTACATTCTCTGCCGAGCATCGCCCGGCAGAGATTGCCAATTAATCAGTTCATATCTGATCTAATGTACAGATATTTAATAAATGTTACATAACTACCAGAAAGTGAACCCAGTGGTATATTAGGTGTAAATATAAAAGAAAGTTATAAGCTTATTCATTAGTTATTACTTACAAAAAGAGAGAAAGTATGTTAGCTGCTGTCATCAACAATAGCAAAGGCAGGAGCCACTTAGGTAACTTAAACGCCGTATCAACATTTTTCATTTTATCCTCCTGAGCAAGCAAATTATTAACTTTATTTCTCTCTATCGGGGGCAAAGAGGCATTATTTATTACTTGAATATTTGAAGTATTTCCCGAGTCTTCCTCTTCCGTTTTGAAGAACGACGCGATATGCGATCCTGAAGCGAGAACAAACCCACGCTGCCTTACCGTCACTATAATATCTTGCGATAGTCCCGCCTTAAGTAACGATTTTCTTAGTAAGGATATATTTTGATAAAAGGTGTTTTGAGATACAACAACACCTCTGGTTTTCCACACCGTATCCAGAAACTCCTCTCTGGATATAATTTTTCCATTACTTTCAAGTAAAAGCTGGAGACAGCGTGCAGTAGGAGCGTTTAAGCTCACACCTTCCCCATTCTCACCCAGGGGCTGCAACTCATTCACATTTACATTAAAAATAACTTCATTATTAATGATATATTCATTGAATATCATAGTCCCTTTCCGCCCTCATTAACTATGTGAAATAACGATGAATTAAATTCAATTTCATCTTTAGAAATCAGGATACATCCCTATAAACCAACCAGATTAGATAATTTCAAGTATAAATTAACAACTCCAGACCTGGAGCAAAGATAAGATTATCATGATATTTGAATCGAATGGAAGACCGATTTTATCACTATCCATTTTATCCATAAACATTATTATCAACGTAATCATCATGTGAATTCCCCACCTTCAAAAAACAAGCTTTAAATTCAAACAAAATTCACATGCATTTTATCTGTCCTCGTTTTAGATTTGTCGTCGCTCCTGCCCATTAAGCCAGATGTATACAGATGTATGTACAACAGCACTGGCAGGAGAAAGAAAACGATAGAGCTCAGGCATAGATAGCGGAATGTTAGTTATTACCCACACAACTAATTAACAGCCGAGCCAAGCATCTATTCAGGACTTTAGTATCTATAAATGGATTAAATAAATGAAAAAAACAATCGTAGCTGTAATGGTCGCTGCATCTGCAGTTCTGAGCGCTCAGGCTTTCGCGGCAGGGAACAGTTCTCAACTAACAATTCTGGGCAACGTAACTGACACCGGTGAATCCTGTAACGTTACACCGTCGGCTCTGATCCTGGGTGGTTCATTAACTCTGGATGATGTCAAAGCCTCCGTACTGGATGCACTGGCAATTAACACCCCTTATATGGCTACAGCAAAAGACATCGAGTACAAAATCGAAGATTGCCAGAAAGGTGCAACCGCTTACACCGGTAATATCAACATTACCGTCACTGGTGACTATATCAGCGGTCAGGATAACATCCTGACTAACACCGCAGTTAGCCCGGCAACCAACGCAGCTGTGACTGTTGTTAACACCGATGGTTCACGTGTAAGCTTCACCGGCACCACACCTAAAGTTGTCGCTTATACCGCAGGTACCCCGTCTTTTATGCGCTACAAAGCAGCCTATGTTAAAACTGCTGCTGGCGTTACCGATGGCGCAGTTAAAGGTGTCGCTACCTTTACTATCAGCTACTAATACTCAATAGGGCTTGCCTCAGGCAGGCCCTATTTTTATTCAGGGAATGAATTATGTTGAAGTCATTATTAAAAATAGTGGCAGTTTTTTCGTTTTCAGTAAGCTTTGCCGCCTATAGCGGTGTGGTTGTTGACTCCACACGACATCTTTATAAAGAGGGAGCGCGTGAAATTAACGCTAACCTGGAAAACAAAGATAATATCCCTTATTTAATAAAGTCATGGGTTGAGCCTCGTGAAGGCAGCCAAACGTCCTTTTTTATGGTGACCCCTCCTCTTTTTCGCCTGGAAGCAAAACAGAAAAATACTGTGCGTATATTTCCTAATGCGAACATAACTAGCGCACCTAAAGACAGGGAAACTGTTTATTATTTCAACGTAATGTCGATCCCACCGACCAGTGATGCAGACTCGGATAAAAACAAAATCCAACTGGCTGTACGTCATAGAATGCGTCTTATCTACCGCCCAAAATCCTTACAGGATCTTTCGATCAACCAGGAAGCCAAGAAATTAGAATGGCGTAAAAGCGGTAATAAAATCACGCTAAAAAATACAACACCATTTTTCATCTATTTTAAGTCAATCAAAATCAATAACACAGAAGTGAGTAGTTTCATTAACAATATCGATGCATTCGCCACCAAAGAATTTACATTACCAGCGGGTGTAAATGGCTCAGAAATAGTATGGAAAGTCGCAACTGACAACGGAGGCATGGGTTCTGCCTACTCGTCATCAATATAATTTTTTGTTCTTTTTTGACCGACCAGGGTGAAAAGTATGTCTATTTTAATAAAAAAAAGGGATGGTGTTCTTTCTGGTGTGTCCCACACATTTTTCGTTCTTGTTCCTGCGTTAGCCCTCGGTTTTTGTAACAATGCCCTGGCGCGTGATTTTTTTGACCCTGATTTTATTAAATCAGTTGGTCAAAGCGACCCTTCCTCAATACCGGATTTATCGCTGTACGCAACGAAAGATGCGCAGGCCCCGGGAGAGTATCGTATTGATGTGGTGTTAAATAATAATCTGCAGGAAACAACTGATATTCGGTTTATCGAAAAAAAAGATCCGGCTACTGGCGATCTGAAACTAGTCCCCTGCCTGAGTATCGCTAAACTAACCAGCTATGGTTTACGTTCAGAAGCATTTCCTCACTTAAAAGAAGATGCTAATGGATGTGCTGATACCAGTGGGATACCCAACTTCACAACAGATTTTAACTTCAATACTCAGCAACTACTGATATCTATACCACAGGCTGCGCTATCAACTATTGCTCAAGGGTTAGTCCCACCTGAAGAGTTTGATGATGGAATTAACGCACTACTGACTAATTACCAGTTCAGCTCAGGGAAGGACTATGAGGCAAACAACGAATACTACAACCTTAACTTACAGTCCGGCCTGAATATTGGACCATGGCGTCTACGTAACCTGAGTACCTGGAATAAATCAGCCGGTAATCAAAGCGATTGGGAATCAGTATACCTTTATGCACAGCGCAGTATTATCCCGTTGAAAAGCACTCTGGTGATGGGGGAAAGCACCTCACTATCGAGTATTTTTGATAGCGTACCTTTCACCGGGATTCAGCTTGCAACCGATACCGACATGATTCCAGAAAGCCTACGCGGCTTCGCACCAATTGTTCGCGGTATCGCCCGGACTAACGCCCGCGTTGTTATCAAACAGAACGGCTACCAGATCTATCAAGCCTTTGTCGCTCCTGGTGCCTTTGAAATTACCGATCTCTACTCAACCGGCGGTAATGGTGACCTCTATGTCACTGTCGAAGAAGCCGACGGTTCCCGGCAAAACTTCGTTGTACCTTACGCCTCCCTGCCGCTAATGCTCAGAGAAGGTCAGATGGAATACGAAATCACCAGCGGTAAATATCGCCCATACGATGGTGATGTTGATGAAAAACCGTTTACTCAAGCGACCATCAGCTACGGCGTATTAAGCAACACGACTTTTTACACCGGCCTACAGGCCGCCTCCAATTATCAGGCACTGGCTTTAGGTGTTGGGCAAAACTTGGGCGATATCGGCGCGGTTTCAGCCGACGTCACCGGAGCCTGGTCGAAAAAGAAAGATCTGGATAAAACGTCGGGTCAGTCCTGGCGCATTCGCTATGGTAAAAATATTCTTGAAACTGGTACGAATATCACCGTCGCGGGCTATCGCTACTCCACCTCTGGGTTCAATACGCTTACCGATGTAATGAATACTTATAATAATAGCTACGGTAGTTATACCTCCCGTTCCTTACGTAATAGAACCAATATCACCGTAAGCCAAAGTCTGGGTTCAGGGCTCGGGAGCCTGTCCGTCTCCGGTATATTTGAAGACTACTGGGACAGCAATCGCCGTAACAATTCATTAAATATTGGCTATAACGGCGGGTTCCGTCGCTTTAACTATTACGCAGGTTATAGCTACAGCCGCTATTCTTGGGGTAGTAATGGCACAAGCCGCACCGTCGAAGACGATCACGTCGTTTCATTTAACATCACAGTGCCATTAGGCGACTGGATACCGAATACCTACGCAACGTATAACGTCACCAACAGCAGCCCAGGCTCTACCGACCAGTATGTTTCTCTCAGCGGCGTTGCGCTAGAAAACCATAATCTGGACTGGAACGTACAGCAAGGTTATAGCAATCGGGAAGATGCCAGCGGCGGGGTATATAGTAACTATCGTGGTTCAATGGGTTCCGTTAACGGCGGCTACAGCTATAGCAAGCATAGTCAGCTCATTAACTATGGTATGAGCGGCGGAGTCCTGGTTCACGCTGATGGTATTACACTGGGACAAGAAATGTCTGAAACTGCCGTCCTGGTTAAAGCGCCGGGCCTAAATAACGTCCGCCTCGAAAATGACGCGACGATTGAAACTGATTATCGCGGCTACGCCATTATTCCTTACGTAACACCTTACCATCGCACCAGCGTGGCATTAGATAACACCACTTTGAGCGATAATATGGAACTGCCGAATACCACGCAGAAAGTGGTGCCCACTCGTGCCGCAATTGTACGGGCAAATTTTGAAGGAAATATTGGTCGCCGCGCATTCCTGATCCTGAAAAGATCGTCGGGTGAGAACGTTCCTTATGGTGCGACGGTAACCTTAACCACGGATAAAAATGCTCAGGCCAGCATCGTATCCGACGGCGGCATGGTTTATATGTCCGGGCTGAAAGATAACGGTGAAGTTTATGCCCAGTGGGGAACTAAAAGCGGCCAGCAGTGTAAGGCAACTTATAGCTTAGCTGCGACAACCGAAGGCATTGCGCAGGCCACTGCGGTTTGCCGTTAACAGGGAAGTCAAATAATGAAAAGAATATTCGCTTTTGTTAGCTTACTCTTTATTAATCTGCCCGCGCTTGCAGACTGTAATTACGACGGAACTCATGCGGCAGTTAATGTTACATTCAGCCCAGCCAAAATTTTATCCGACACTAGCCTGGCTGCCGGCAGCGTACTGGCGGTAAGAACAGTAGGCGGTGCGGTGGCTGGCGCTAAAACTTTTTATAATTGTAAAGCCAATGATGTTTACGCCATTATTGCAACACCCAGCGTAAACCTGGCTGCTGGCGTTACTGGGGTCCTGGGCGGGCCAGTTTATGAAACCGGAATACCGGGTATTGGTTTTGAAATTTCAGAGGCAATAGCCGGTGCCAACGGCAGACCAGTTCCAGCCACGCTAGGCACTGTTTCCGCTTATGGCCTTAGCGACCCAGGCGTCAACCAGCTCACCGTGTGGCTGATAAAAACCAGGGACAATATTGATACTAGTTTCTCCGGGACAAAAGAAATTGCCGTATCATACCGGGCGGGGAGTGTTAACCAGGTAAATGCTAATTCATCTACCGCCCGACTGCTGCAAGCAAACCTTAAGATTGGGCCTTTTAGCTACAGAGAAACCTCTTGTAATGTGAACCCAAGGGGCGGTAGCACTATAAATTTATCCAATATTGAAGCTTCACAGCTCAAAGCCGTTTCCCAGGGAGGCGTCACAGGCAAGCAAAAGGACTTTACGCTGGACATTACCTGTCCTGACTCGTCCGTTGGAACTAAGTATATCTACTGGTTTAACCCGATAACCGACAACTCGCCATCAAAAGATGGCGTACTGCTTAACTCTATTCCTGATACCGCCGGGGGGGCCAAAGACGTTGGGTTTATTATTAAGAAAGGTTCCAGTCCCATTGTATTTTTTGATTATAAAAATTACACCATAGCCAGAGTGCAAAAAAGCCAGTCACTGACTTTTACGGCAGATTACTATAAATTTTCTGATAGATTAATGCCTGGCAGCGTTCGGGCCATATTTGAGATTATACTTCAGGAAGAGTAAATATCTGACATTATATATTTGGCACCATCTATCTTTTATGATGGTGCTAACTTCTCTTATGCACACCTCTCTGCCAACATGCCATTTACATACCTAAATAAAAAATACCTCTGCTGATATGCATCTAAACTCACATGCTCATGAAAAATTATTACATGAAGCACTAAAATTCAACATGAATTATAAAAAAGGATATTGCCAAATAGATTCCAATGATTAAAATCCTCATCGAACTTATGTTGTGAGCAGTTCTTTTATGCAAGCAATTTATTTCAAAACAAAATAACACACACTGAAAATAATCAAATAACATTGATTATTACGGATAATTATTATTAAGGAAAATACATGAAACAATTAACTGTTTTTGAAATGGAAGAGATCTCTGGTGGTTCTATCGATTTAATGGGTGCACTTGATTTTATTGTAAAAGAAATCGGTGCGATTGGATTGGGTGCATCACTTGGTGCAGCTTTCGGCTCGGGATATGCGGGTCGCTGGGGGGGAGTAGGTGGCGGTATCCTGGGCTTTGGCGCACTTGGTCAAGGTGTTGGCATGATCGCTGGTCTTTTCATTGGTGGCATAGGTTTTGGTGTTGCTGCTGGTATCGCTGGCTGGGATAAAACCTACGAACTCGCGCAGAAAGCTATTAACTCTATTTTAGATGGTACATTTAACCTCTGGAGCGACAACTAAGTTTCCTTGTAGAAAGTTCATTTTCTGAATTCAACATCAAAGAAATAAGCAAGGCCTGGATTTTCCGGGCCTTTATATCTCTTCAATAAAAAATATGGTTTTCTATGTTAAAAAAAATCTATCGCAAGGAAGCGATTGAGTACAAAAAACATTACTGGAGAGGAAAGGCCCTTCTATTAGCCGGTCTTCCGACATGGCTTATCTTTGCTTTATCATCCATATTTCTTTTATGCCTGATAACCACGGTAATTTTTTTTACTTTCACCCAACGTATCGATGTACGTGGTGAAGTTATCACCCTCCCACACTCTGTTAACGTCTTCGCCCCGCAGCAGGGCTTTGTTGTTAACCAGCACGTCAAAGTGGGTGATATCGTTCATAAAGGCCAACCGCTTTATGAACTGGATGTTTCACGTAATACCATTAATGGCAATGTCAGCACCGCACAGATTGAGGTCATCAATGAGAAAATAGCCAATGCTCAGGATATCATCAACAAGCTTTCGCATAATAAGGCTGAAACGCTAAGCGCTCTGGATAAACAAATAAAAACCACTCGTGACTCACTGGCCGAAACTAATCGTATGCTGGCAAATACTCAGGTTGGCTTGAAAAAAATGCATAATAACCTGGCCAGCTATGATAAATACCTGAAAGATGGTATGATCACCAAAGATCAGTATAACTATCAGCATTCGTTATATTTCCAGCAGCAAAGCGCTTATCAATCTCTGGTGAGCCAAAAGATGCAGCTGGAGTCCCAACTTACGCAAACGAATAGTGACAAAGTTACTAAAGCGGCGGATTTTGACAATCAGGTATCCAGCCAACATAACCAAATTAATGATTATAAAAACCAGCTAGTGGAGTCAAATGCTAATGGTAATATCATTATTAAAGCCACTACCGATGGAAAAATAGAATCACTAGCCGTTACCAAAGGTCAGATGGTCGAAAACGGCAGCAGCCTAGCCCAAATAAAACCGACCGGGGATATTGAATATTACCTTATCCTTTGGCTGCCCAATAATACCATTCCCTACGTAAGGCCAGGTGACACGATAAATATTCGCTATGATGCATTTCCGGCGGATAAGTTTGGTCAGTTCCCTGGAAAGGTGCTAAGCATCTCGTCAGTTCCGGCATCACGTCAGGAGATGGCCGAATATACTAACGTTAATAATGGTACTAATCAGCAGGAACTGGCGCTGTACAAGGCCATTATAAAAATTAAAGATAAAACGTTTAGTTACAATGGAAAAACGCTCACCCTCTCTAATGGCCTTAAGGCTCAGGCGGTCGTTTTCCTCGAAGAACGCCCGCTTTATATGTGGATGTTTACCCCTTTCTATAAAATGACGCAAAGCGTGAGTGGTCCGATCGATGAATAAAGTACTGTTTAAAACCATTACGGATAAACTCAATTTTTCGCTCCGCCATAAAACACCGGTCATTTTACAGTCAGAGGCTGCCGAATGCGGCATCGCCTGTCTGGCAATGGTGTGTGGCTTTTACGGCCTCAATATCGATCTATTTAACTTCCGTCATCGCTACGGCAGCCCCTCTCAGGGCGTCACGCTGATGTCATTAAGTAAAACGGCGGAACATGCCGGACTAAAAAGCCGGGCACTTTCTCTCGACCTCGATGAAATAAAACAGCTAAAGCTCCCCTGCATTATCCACTGGGGTATGAACCACTACGTTGTACTGACTAAAGTACGTAAAAGTAGCTTTATCGTTCATGATCCGGCGTTGGGGAAACGGGTTATTGGCATTCAGGAGATGTCCAATAACTTTACCGGCGTTGCGCTGGAACTGTGGCCAGATCAAAACTTCCAACAGGAACAGGCAAAGTCACGCCTGCGCCTACTGGACCTGATGCGTAACATTGTCGGTCTCAAATCCGTCCTGCTAAAGATCTTTGCCTTTTCAGTAGTTGTTGAAGCCATTGGTTTGTTACTACCTATTGGTACGCAACTGGTAACTGACCATGTCATCATGGCCCACGACCAGAGCCTACTTTCGGTCATCTGTATTGGCCTGGTGTTCTTTACGCTCTTTCGCACCTTTATCAGTATGCTGCGGGCATGGACCTCATTAACGTTAAATACCCTGACCAATATTCAATGGAAAACCACGCTGTTCGATCATCTGGCGAGCTTGCCGCTATCCTTTTTTGAAAAGCGCCATTTAGGCGATATTCAGTCTCGTTTTTCATCACTGGATACTATTCGCTCGACGTTTACCAATAGCATTGTTACCGGCATTATCGACTCAATCATGACGATTGGTCTGCTGGTTATGTTAACCCTATACGGCGGCTGGCTGGTTTGGGTCGTGGTAGGCTTTACGTTATGCTACGCCATCATGCGTTTTGCCACCTACAGCTTCTACCGTCGCGTTGCCGAAGAGCAGGTTATCAAAGGCGCGCGCTCCAGTTCGCACTTTATGGAGTCGCTGTATGGTATCTCAACGATTAAAGCACTGAACTTAAAAGAGCGTCGCTCGCAGCACTGGTTAAATATTAATATTGACGCCTGTAATGCCGGGATTAAACAAACCCGCTTCGATATGATGTTTGGCGGTATCAATACCTTTATTACCTCAATCGACCAGGTCGCCGTACTCTGGCTGGGTGCGATGATGGTTATTGATAACAATATGACCCTCGGTATGTTTATGGCCTTTAACGCCTATCGCGGGCAATTCTCGCAGCGTGCATCTAGCCTGATCGACCTCGTCATGCAGCTACGTATGCTGTCGTTACATAATGAGCGTCTTTCCGAAATTGTCTTTAGCGAGCCAGAAAAAGAGCTGCCTTCACGGCGCGTTTTTGCTGAAAATTCTGGCGTTAAATTAGAAGTGAAGAATCTCAGCTATCAGTACGATCCGTTCTCACAGCCTATTTTTTCTAATTTAAACATTACCGTTGAACCAGGGGAATCAGTGGCACTGATCGGCCCTTCAGGCGTCGGTAAGACCACCCTGTTGAAAGTGATGTGCGGACTGCTCGCTCCGACTAGCGGCGATGTAATAGCCGATAACCTCGATATTCAAAAAATTGGCCTTAATAACTTCCGTCTTGGAACGGCCTGCGTCCTCCAGGAAGACCGCCTTTTTTCTGGCTCACTTATCGATAATATCAGCGGTTTTGAAGATAACGCCGATATGGATTTCATCATCGAATGTGCGCGCAGGTGCAATATTCATGATGAAATTATGAAAATGCCCATGGGTTACGAAACGATTGTCGGTGAACTGGGTTTAGGTATCTCCGGCGGGCAAAAACAGCGAATCTTAATCGCCCGCGCGCTCTATCGTAAACCCAGCATTCTGTTTATGGATGAAGCCACCAGCCATCTCGACCTTAAAAATGAATCGGTCATTAACCAATCTATATCTGGTTTAAGTATTACCCGCATTATTGTTGCTCATCGGCCATCCACCATTGCCTCAGCCGATCGCATCATTGATTTATCTCAGCCCAGAACATTAGCAACAGCGTAATCACCCAGGAAAAGGAGAACCATATGCAAGGAACATTTATTGGTTTTAATACCGCAGGGATAAAATATGAAGATAGTTTTTTAGCTTTAATGCTTAAAACTAAACAGCAAGATCATCTCTGCCAGACCTATTATCTCCAGGCTCAGGTGCTTGCTGACCTACTGCTAGTGCTGCAACACAGAATGATGATCGTACTGCAGCGCTTAAAGAATGAAGGTGAAAGCTATCAGGCTGAGCTGGTTGCATTCAATGAACAACTTCTCGCCAATACGCCAACGGTTGAAATGTCAGAACTGGAGCAACCCAATCCAGAGCGGCGTATTATGTCGATCACGCTAAAACCCGGCGAGAGCTGGTCAATGCTTATTCTTGTTCTACAAAACGAACAAATCGCCTCGCTGCGCATTGACGACATGCAAGTTGAAGCGCTGCTGATTGGAATTCAACAGGCGTTAAAAAACACCGGCGATGATGCAGTAATTGAGTATTTAGGCTCATCGCTGGATTTTCTGATGTTGTATGCCGTGGATTTAACTAATACCCAGAGCGTCGATTACCAACAATACATTCAGGATGAGTGGAAACTGAATCTCTTTTCGCACTATCTGGGCGTACTATTCTGTTGTGATACAGATGAAGGTAAGAAGATTGTCTCCGGAGCAGTCATTAAAACCAGCGTTCCGCATCCATCAGAATATGAAAATAGCATCGTGATGCGCTTAATCGAGAGAAGTCCAAAACTAAAAGAAATTCATGCACAACATCAACCCAGCCAAATATTTAGCCAAATCATTCCGTCTCAGCCGGGGAAAATGATGACGCTGGAAGAGTGTTTACGTCCTTTGCATGCCTTCTACCTTGAAACCAAGGCACAAATCAACGCTTAGCCCTGAAAGCAGTGCCTCACTTCACGAAAGAGAGGCACCTGTTAAATCAGTTCGGGCACTTATAAACCTGGCCATTCATTTGGCTATCGGTCGGGACAAAGCTCGACAGCAGGTTCTGCGTCGGGCTGCTGACACCGTAAATCACGTTGCCGCCCATTTCTGCCGCCTGGTTACGCAGGGCGTTTGCTGCACCGCGCATAGAGCCGCCTTCATCGCCATTCTGCCCGGATAACCAGTTACTTTGCGTACCCGTCGCGGTTCCTAACAGCTGGCATTCCGAACCCGGTTTATCTTCGACGAAGCGGACGTTCTGGCCCCCAGAGCTCAGTTCGTTGCTGGAGCTGCAACCTGCTAACAATAATGCTGCGCCGACAATCCCTGCTAAATATTTTACCTGCATGTTATTCCCCACGATCAATGAGCTGGACGCGCTGGCCCGGATGTACAACCTTATACTAAAAAGTCGACAAAAAGAAAAACCCCCGAGCATTTCTGCCCGAGGGTTTCTTGGTATCTAAGGGGTATAGCGCACGATTACATCATGCCGCCCATACCACCCATACCACCCATACCGCCAGCGCCACCTAAATCAGGTGCGTCGCTTTTCGGCAGGTCAGTGACCATGCACTCGGTGGTGATCATCAGACCAGCAACAGAGGCCGCGTACTGCAGAGCAGAACGGGTCACTTTAGTTGGGTCCAGGATACCCATGTCGATCATGTTGCCGTATTCTTCAGTTGCAGCGTTGTAGCCGTAGTTGCCATCGCCCGCTTTCACGGTGTTAGCCACTACAGACGGCTCTTCGCCACAGTTCAGCACGATCTGACGCAGCGGAGCTTCCATTGCGCGCAGCGCAACTTTGATACCCACGTTCTGATCTTCGTTCTGGCCACGCAGTTCGCTCAGTTTGCTTGCCACGCGAATCAGCGCAACACCACCACCGGCAACCACGCCTTCTTCTACCGCAGCACGGGTCGCATGCAGAGCATCGTCAACACGCGCTTTTTTCTCTTTCATTTCAACTTCGGTAGCAGCACCGACTTTGATTACCGCAACGCCGCCTGCCAGTTTAGCAACGCGTTCCTGCAGTTTTTCACGGTCGTAGTCAGAAGTTGCTTCTTCGATCTGCTTACGGATCTGAGTCACGCGACCCTGAATTGCAGCTTCCTCACCCACGCCATCAATAATGGTGGTGGTGTCTTTGTTGATCAGAACACGTTTCGCCTGACCCAGGTCTTCCAGCGTCGCTTTTTCCAGCTCCATACCAATCTCTTCAGAGATAACGGTACCGCCGGTCAGAGTTGCGATGTCCTGCAGCATAGCTTTACGACGGTCGCCGAAGCCCGGTGCTTTAACTGCTGCCACTTTCACAATGCCGCGCATGGTGTTAACCACCAGAGTTGCCAGCGCTTCGCCTTCAACATCCTCAGCAATGATAACCAGCGGTTTGCCAGCTTTTGCTACTGCTTCCAGAACCGGCAGCATTTCGCGGATGTTGGAGATTTTTTTATCAGCCAGCAGGATGAACGGGCTTTCCAGCTCAACAGCGCCAGTTTCCGGCTTGTTGATGAAGTACGGGGACAGGTAGCCACGGTCAAACTGCATACCTTCAACTACGTCCAGTTCGTCTTCCAGACCGGTACCGTCTTCAACGGTGATCACGCCTTCTTTACCGACTTTATCCATCGCTTCCGCGATCAGTTTACCTACGGTTTCGTCGGAGTTAGCGGAGATGGTACCAACCTGAGCAATAGCTTTAGAGTCGGAGCACGGTACGGACAGCGTTTTCAGTTCTTCAACAGCAGCAACGACAGCTTTGTCGATACCACGTTTCAGATCCATCGGGTTCATGCCCGCAGCAACGGCTTTCAGGCCTTCAGCGATGATAGCCTGCGCCAGTACGGTTGCGGTGGTGGTACCGTCGCCAGCAGCGTCGTTCGCTTTAGAGGCAACTTCTTTCACCATCTGTGCGCCCATGTTTTCGAACTTGTCTTCCAGCTCGATTTCACGTGCTACAGAAACGCCATCTTTAGTGATGGTCGGCGCACCGAAGGATTTGTCCAGAACCACGTTACGGCCTTTCGGGCCCAGGGTTACTTTAACTGCGTCTGCCAGTACGTTTACGCCGCGCAGCATTTTCACACGAGCGTCGTTACCGAATTTTACGTCTTTAGCTGCCATTTTAATCTTTCCCTTAAATTCGTATGTTCAGTGTCGTTCGCGGATTACGCTTCAACAATTGCCAGGATGTCGCTTTCGGACATGATCAACACTTCTTCATTGTCGATCTTCTCAGATTTCACGCCGTAGCCATCGTTGAAAATCACGATATCGCCAACTTTAACGTCCAGCGGCTGCACGGTTCCGTTTTCCAGGATGCGGCCCTTACCGACAGCGATGATTTCGCCACGAGTTGATTTGGCTGCCGCAGAACCGGTCAGAACGATGCCACCAGCAGATTTGGTTTCAACTTCTTTACGTTTGACGATCACACGATCATGTAACGGACGAATACTCATTTGATAGCTCTCCTTTGAGAAAGTCATTATCAGTTATGGATGACGCCGGTCCGCACACTGTTTTCCGGCTAGTGCCCTGAGAGATGGGGATGGGGATTTCCCGCTTCAAGGGGAAAACTAAAAAAAAATTTGCCGTCGTGCTCTTACGCACACAAAAATGCGGCTGCAGCCAGCCGTCATAAGCAAAAGCGATTGTGATACCATTCATTTTTTGCCGGGCGCAAGGTTGAATCATGAGTGGTTTGAAACAGGAGTTGGGGCTTGCTCAAGGAGTAGGGTTACTTTCCACATCATTACTGGGAACCGGTGTCTTTGCCGTTCCGGCACTGGCCGCGTTGGTCGCCGGTGACAATAGCCTGTGGGCCTGGCCTGCGTTGATCCTTCTGGTGTTCCCGATAGCTATCGTCTTTGCCATCCTTGGTCGCCATTTTCCCAGCGCAGGCGGCGTCGCGCATTTTGTTGATACGGCCTTTGGCCCGCGCCTGGCTCGCGTTACCGGCTGGCTATTTTTATCGGTGATCCCGGTAGGACTGCCTGCTGCGCTGCATATTGCCACCGGCTTTGGTCAGGCGCTTTTTGGCTGGCATGATAGCCAGTTACTGCTGGCCGAGCTGGGAACGCTGGCGATTATCTGGTGGGTCGGCTCACGCGGTGCCAGCTCCAGCGCCAATCTGCAAACGTTGGTTGCGGTCCTCATTGTCGCGTTAATCGTCGCTATCTGGTGGCGTGGCGGAATCAACCCAACGCAGATCCCCTTTCCTGCCGCTGCTGATATCGACAGTTCACAGCTTTTCTCTGCGCTCTCGGTGATGTTCTGGTGTTTTGTCGGCCTTGAGGCTTTCGCTCATCTGGCGTCTGAATTTAAGCAACCGGAACGTGATTTCCCTCGCGCGTTGATGATTGGCTTATTGCTCGCAGGTTCCGTCTACTGGGCCTGTACCGTACTGGTTCTGCATTTTCATGCCTTTGGCGAAGAGATGGCCGCCGCTGCGTCATTGCCCAATATCGTCGTGCGTCTGTTCGGCGTTCAGGCACTGTGGATTGCCTGCGTTATTGGCTACCTCGCCTGCTTCGCCAGCCTCAACATTTATATTCAGAGCTTTGCCCGCCTGGTCTGGTCGCAAGCGCAATACAAACCAGATAGCTATCTGGCCCGGTTGTCGCCACGGCAAATTCCGCACAATGCATTGAATGCGGTGCTGGGCTGTTGTGTGATCAGCGCTCTGTGCATTTATGCACTCAATATCAATCTCGATGCCCTGATCGTCTACGCTAACGGCATTTTCATCATGATCTATCTGTTGTGCATGCTGGCGGGCTGTCGGTTACTTCAGGGGCGTTATCGCGTACTGGCGGCGATTGGCAGCGTGCTGTGCCTGCTGCTGCTGGCGATGGTTGGCTGGAAGAGCCTGTACGCATTTATCATGCTGGCGGTGCTGTGGCTGTTTTTACCAAAGCGCAGATTAGCCGAGAGGATACGATAGGCCGGGGCTGCCCGGCCTGAGGAATCTTAGTCGCGGCGATCGTCTTTATGATCCAGACGGTCGCGCTCGTCGTCTTTACGCTGATACTCACCTTCAAAAGTATCACCGCCGCCCGTTCCGGCGCTAAATCCACCGCCCGGCATCCGGCTAAAGCGCAGGTGCGGCATCAGCTTCAACGTCAGGTGTTTCTGTACCGGCGGCAACAGCAGCAGCAGACCCAGGAAGTCGGTGAAGAATCCCGGCAACAGCAGCAGCAAACCCGCGATAATCAGCGATACGCTTTTGATCATCTCAGCAGCCGGACTCTCCCCTGCCGCCATTTTCTGCTGCATCAGCATGAGGTTTTTAAAGCCCTGGTTTTTCACCAGCGATATCCCCACCACCGAGCTAAAGATCACCAGAATCAGCGTCAGCAGTACCCCAAGCACATGGGCGACCTGGATAAAGATCGATATCTCAATGTAAACGTATAAAAAAACGGCAATTAACGGAATCCAACGCACCGGCGTCTCCTTCATTAACAGACGCCGATGTCGGCGCCCGTAGTCATAGATGTGCTATTCGCATTGGTAAGATGTTGGGCCAAAGCGCCATTTTTCAATCGTAAAAAAAGCTTATTTTTTTCAAGAATGGAAAAGCGGTGATTCATTTCACAAATTAATAATTCTTATAGAATTCACTACATAATAAGTGATCAGGATGACTGATATTCGCTATCATCAGCATATGATCGTGGGCACCGGGCCGGTTAAAGAAATAATCTGCGGCTAGAAAATGCGCGAGATCTCATAAATTCTGCGTATTGGGTGAATTCATATAGCAGCTTGAAAAGAAGGTTCACATGTTAAACAACATTCGTATCGAAGAAGATCTGTTGGGTACCAGGGAAGTTCCAGCTGACGCCTACTACGGCGTTCATACTCTGAGAGCGATTGAAAACTTCTACATCAGCAACAGCAAAATCAGCGACATCCCTGAATTTGTCCGGGGCATGGTGATGGTGAAGAAGGCCGCAGCGCTGGCTAACAAGGAACTTCAAACTATCCCCAGGAGCGTAGCGAACTCGATTATCGCCGCCTGCGACGAGGTGCTGAATAACGGTAAATGCATGGACCAGTTCCCGGTTGACGTATTCCAGGGCGGCGCAGGTACCTCCGTTAACATGAACACCAACGAAGTGCTGGCGAACATCGGCCTTGAGCTGATGGGTCACCAGAAAGGTGAATACCAGTACCTCAACCCTAACGATCACGTTAATAAATGCCAGTCCACCAACGATGCCTACCCGACCGGTTTCCGCATCGCGGTCTACGCCTCAATCCTCAAACTGATCGATGCCATCAACCAGCTTGGCGAAGGTTTCCAGCATAAAGCCGTTGAATTTCAGGACATTCTGAAAATGGGCCGTACCCAACTGCAGGATGCGGTACCGATGACCCTCGGCCAGGAATTTCATGCATTTAGCGTTCTACTGAACGAAGAAACCAAATGCATTCTGCGCACTGCTGAACTGCTACTGGAAGTGAACCTCGGCGCGACCGCCATCGGTACCCGCCTGAACACCCCGGATGGCTATCAACAGTTGGCGGTACAAAAGCTGGCAGAAGTCAGCGGCCTACCGGTTGTACCGGCAGAAGATCTGATTGAAGCCACTTCAGACTGCGGTGCCTACGTGATGGTACACAGCTCCCTGAAGCGTCTGGCGGTCAAAATGTCCAAAATCTGTAACGACCTGCGCCTGCTCTCTTCTGGCCCACGCGCTGGCCTGAACGAAATCAACCTGCCAGAACTGCAGGCGGGTTCTTCCATCATGCCAGCCAAGGTTAACCCGGTGGTGCCGGAAGTTGTGAATCAGGTCTGTTTCAAAGTTATCGGCAACGACACCACCGTCACCATGGCTTCCGAAGCCGGTCAGCTACAGCTGAATGTCATGGAACCAGTCATTGGCCAGGCAATGTTTGAATCTATCCATATCCTGACCAACGCCTGCTACAACCTGCTGGAAAAATGCGTGAGCGGCATCACCGCCAACAAAGCGGTATGTGAAAGCTACGTCTATAACTCGATTGGCATCGTCACCTATCTCAACCCGTATATCGGCCACCACAATGGCGATATCGTCGGCAAAATTTGCGCCGAAACGGGCAAGAGCGTCAGGGACGTGGTGCTTGAGCGCGGACTACTGACCGCAGCCGAGCTGGATGACATCTTCTCTGCGCAGAACCTGATGCATCCGGCCTATAAAGCGAAGCGATACACCGATGAAAGCGAACAGTAAGCTTTCAGATTAAACTAACCACAGGCATGTCAGCGATGACATGCCTTTTTTGTTCTTACAGCTCCACCAAATTACAACAATCCAATATCAACTTGTTAATAAAACAAGGAAGGCATATATGTTTAGTGCAGAACTCGTTATTGTCCTGCTGGCTATTTATCTGGGAGCCAGACTCGGGGGCATCGGCATTGGTTTTGCCGGTGGCCTGGGCGTCCTCGTCCTGACCCTCGTCTTTCAAATTCAACCCGGCGCGATACCCTTCGACGTCATCGAAATCATTATGGCGGTCATCGCCGCTATCGCTGCCATGCAGGTCGCCGGGGGGATGGACTATCTGGTCAGCCTCGCCGAACGAATGCTCCGGCGTCATCCTAAATACATCACCTTTCTCGCCCCGTTGGTCACCTGGTTTATGACCGTGCTGGCGGGAACCGGGCATACCGCATTCTCCACTCTGCCGGTTATCACCGAAGTGGCGAAAGAGCAGGGTATTCGTCCCTCACGCCCGCTCTCTATCGCCGTGGTGGCCTCGCAGATTGCGATTACCGCCTCGCCGATTTCCGCGGCAGTGGTGTTCTTTGCCGGGATCCTCGAACCGCTGGGTGTGAGCTACCTGACCCTGCTGGCGATCTGTATTCCGGTAACCCTGGTTGCCGTCATGCTCACCGCCATCGTGTGTAACTTCCTCGGCTGTGAGCTTAAAGATGACCCTGTCTACCAGGAGCGTCTGGCAAAAGGGGAAGTCAAACTGCGCGGTAGCCAGGTGTTTGAGCTTAAGCCACACGCCAGACGCTCCGTATTGCTGTTCCTGGTCGGTATCGTGGCGGTGATGTTCTACGCCACCGCCATCAGCGATACCGTTGGCCTGATTCAAAACCCGGTCCTGCCGCGTAATGAAGCGATTGTGGTGTTTATGCTGACCATCGCCACGCTGATTAGCATCACCTGCAAAATCGATACTGGTGAAGTGCTTAACGCCAGCACGTTTAAATCAGGGATGAGCGCCTGCGTCTGCGTGCTCGGCGTCGCCTGGCTGGGGGATACCTTCGTCAAAGCGCACATTAGCGATATCCAGACCGTCGCGGGCGACCTGCTGCACAACTATCCGTGGCTGCTGGCGGTGGTGTTATTCTTCGCCGCGACGCTGCTTTACTCTCAGGCCGCCACCACCAAGGCGCTGATGCCCGCCGCGCTCCTGCTCGGCGTGACGCCGCTAACCGCCATCGCCTCGTTTGCCGCCGTCTCCGCGCTGTTCGTCCTGCCGACTTACCCGACGCTGCTGGCGGCGGTCGAAATGGATGACACCGGCTCGACCCGCATTGGTAAATACGTCTTCAACCATGCTTTCCTGATCCCCGGCGTGATCGCCATTACGCTGTGCGTGATCCTCGGGTTTATCTTTGGTGGCATCATGCTGTAAATCTCTTCAAATTCGGGCCAGATCCTGGCCCGTTTCGTTAATCCCCTTTATCTTGCGTGCTATAGTGCCTCTTTTCGCTGATACGAGGTTCGCGATGACTACGCCTGATGCTGTTGTTGTACTCTGTACCGCGCCGGATGAAGCAACCGCCCAGGATCTGGCGGCCAAGGTGCTGGCGGAAAAACTCGCCGCCTGCGCCACTCTCCTGCCGGGAGCGACTTCGCTCTACTATTGGGAAGGGAAACTGGAGCAGGAGTATGAAGTGCAAATGCTGCTGAAAACCGACCTCGCCCACCAGCAGGCGTTGCTGGACTGCCTGAAGTCCCATCACCCGTATCAAACCCCTGAACTTCTGGTTCTGCCCGTCATTCATGGAGACAACGATTACCTCTCATGGCTCAACGCATCATTACGCTGATCCTGCTGCTTTGCAGCACATCAGCCATTGCCGGACTGTTCGACGCACCTGGCCGTTCGAACTTTGTTTCTGCTGATCAGGCTTTCGCCTTTGATTTTCAGCAGAACCAACACGACTTAAATCTGACCTGGCAAATCAAGGATGGTTACTATCTCTATCGCAAACAGATCAAACTGACGTCCGCCGATGCGACGTTTACCGAACCCTCCCTGCCGCCAGGCGAATGGCATGAGGATGAGTTCTACGGCAAAAGTGAAATTTACCGCCAGCGCCTGAGCGTACCAGTAACGCTGACTCAGGCAGCCGCAGGCGCAACCCTTACCGTGACTTATCAGGGCTGTGCGGATGCCGGTTTTTGCTATCCGCCAGAAACTAAAATCGTGCCGCTCGGCAAGGCGCTCGCACTCTCCAGTAGCGATGCTGTAGCCCCGAAGCTAAACCCGCCTCTGCCACTGGAAACTATCCCGGCGCTAACGGTAAAGTCGCCGTCTGATCTTTCTCCCCCGGCCCCAGATAACAAAGACTCCGACCTGCCCTTTACCGCGCTATGGGCGCTGTTAATTGGTATTGGCATCGCGTTTACCCCCTGCGTGCTGCCAATGTACCCGCTGATTTCCGGCATCGTGTTGGGCGGTAAGCAGCGGCTTTCCACTGCCCGCGCCCTGCTGCTGGCGTTTATTTACGTTCAGGGGATGGCGTTAACCTATACTGCGCTGGGACTGGTGGTCGCCGCCGCAGGCTTACAGTTCCAGGCCGCGTTGCAACACCCTTATGTGTTAATCGGCCTATCGGTGGTATTTATCCTGCTGGCGCTATCGATGTTTGGTCTGTTTACGCTGCAACTCCCTTCGTCGCTGCAAACGCGTCTGACGCTGATGAGCAACAAACGTCAGGGCGGTTCGCCGGGTGGCGTGTTCGCTATGGGGGCGATTGCCGGACTCATCTGCTCGCCTTGCACGACCGCCCCGCTGAGCGCCATTCTGCTGTACATTGCTCAGAGCGGTAATCTGTGGCTGGGCGGAGGAACGCTGTATCTCTATGCGCTCGGTATGGGACTACCGCTGATCCTGGTGACCGTATTCGGCAACCGCCTGCTGCCAAAAAGCGGCCCGTGGATGGCTCACGTCAAGACCGCCTTTGGTTTTGTGATCCTCGCCCTGCCAGTATTTTTACTGGAACGTATCATCGGCGATCTCTGGGGCCTGCGGCTTTGGTCTCTGCTTGGTGTCGCCTTCTTTAGCTGGGCGTTTATTACCTCGCTTGGCGCCACCCGTCCATGGCTGCGCATTGTGCAGATTGTGATGCTTGGAGCCGCGCTGGTCAGCGCTCGTCCGTTACAGGACTGGGCTTTCGGCACAGCGGTCGCCCAACAGCAGGCGCATCTGGAATTTACCCGCATCAATAATATCGCCGAGTTCAACCAGGCGCTGACGCAGGCCAAAGGCAAACCGGTGATGCTCGATCTGTATGCCGACTGGTGCGTGGCCTGCAAAGAGTTCGAGAAATACACCTTTAGTTCGCCTGACGTACAGCAGGCCCTAAAAGATACCGTTCTGTTGCAAGTGGATGTCACAAAGAACAGCGCTGAAGACGCGGCTCTGCTGAAGCACCTGCAGGTGCTCGGCCTACCCACGATTCTGTTCTTCAACGAACAGGGAGAGGAACAGCCCGCACAGCGCGTCACGGGTTTTATGGATGCTGCGGCATTCAGCGCCCATTTGCGCGATCGACAACCGTGAGCGACACTTTAGGAGGAAAAATGGAGGAGAAGACCGTGCAACGTGAAGATGTCCTGGGTGAAGCCATCCAAATCCTCGAAATCGAGGGTATCGCCAACACCACGCTGGAAATGGTCGCCGAACGCGTGGCTTACCCGCTCGATGACCTCAAACGTTTCTGGCCCGACCGTGAAGCGCTGCTGTATGACGCGCTACGCTACCTCAGCCACCAGGTTGACGTCTGGCGCCGCCAGCTATTGCTGGACGAATCGCTAAGCGCGGAGCAGAAACTGCTGGCACGTTACGCTGCGCTGACCACCTGCGTGAGCAATCATCGCTATCCGGGCTGCCTGTTTATTGCCGCTTGCACGTTCTATCCGGACGCCCAGCATCCGATCCATCAACTGGCAGAGCAGCAAAAGCAGGCTTCACTGGCCTATACCCATGAACTGCTTAGCCAGCTCGAAGTTGACGATCCGGCAATGGTCGCGAAGCAAATGGAGCTGATCATCGAAGGCTGCCTGAGCCGCCTGCTGATCAAACGCAGCCAGACCGATGTTGATACCGCACGCCGCCTGGCGGAAGACATTTTGCGTTTTGCTCAGTGTCGAATGGGCGGGGCTCTAACCTGATTCCGATATCTTAACCGATACATCACGCATATAATTTCCCCCTCATCGATATGCTGACAGGGTTTTATATGCGTTCTCTTCTTTGGGTTGCCATCATGGGGCTGTGTTCGACACCGCTTCTGGCAGCTTCCCCGCAAGGTTTTTCTTTCGCGCACAAAGACTGGGAACTTGCCTGCGACAACACCGGCACCTGTCGGGCTGCGGGCTATGGCACGACAATGGGTGAAGTCAGCGTCTTGCTGACCCGTAACGCGGGCGAGGCACAGCACGTCATCGCCCTCGCCACCTTCGCCCAGACCGAGCACGATATTCCGCCCGATGCGACGGTGAATTTATTCATCGACGGTCAGGATAACGGCGGGCTTGATGCCAACGACGAGAGCCATTTTCGCTTTGACGATACCCAGACCGCCGCGCTAATTCAGGCTCTGGAGCACAGCGGCAAAATTGAGCTGGCACTTAACGACGAGCGCAAGCAGCTCTCCAGCACAGGCAGCAGCGCAGTATTTCTGAAAATGGATGAGTTCCAGCAACGTCTGGGCACCGCCGATGCGCTAGTGCGTAAAGGCGATGCCGGTGATGATAACATCCTGGCGGCAACGCCTGCGCCGGAAATTATCGCCGCGCCTGTCATTCACAATGCAGCCTCCACGGCGCTCACGACAAAGCTACGGGAGAAACTCCTGCCACAATTGACGCCAGCGCTTAACAGCCATTGTGATGACTGGCAAAACGCAGATATCCCGGCGACGGAACGACAACTTACCTCAACTCCATTGGATAAAAGTCACATGCTGATTGAGGCACTGTGCTGGCGCGCGGCCTATAACGACGGCTACGCCATGTGGGTCGTGGATAAAACGCTGCTAACCCAGCCTCAACTGGTAACCACCGACGCCTCCAGCTATGCCGATGGCGTTATCACCTTTTTCCACAAAGGCCGCGGTATCGCCGACTGTATTAGCGGAGAAGAGCGCGTTTGGGATGGCAAAACGTTTGTCCAGAGTCTGAAATACACCACCGGCGACTGCCGTGAAATCGCCCCCGGCGGTGCGTGGATGCTACCAACGTTCGTTAGCCAGGTGATCCCAAAGCAGCAGAAAGATATCGATAATAGCGCACTGAAGGCGTTGTACAGCGCCGTGTTAAAAGAGCAAAAGGCCAACCCGGAACTGGATCTAAATAAAATCGCCGAACAGTTTCCCCTCAGCGGCCATGTCAACCATTTTACGCTGGCCTACGCGGATGACTCTCTGGTCTCGACGACGAAGCCTTCCGCCGATATCAGCGATGATGAGTGGCAGGTGTTTCTCCAGTCCGATATCAGCGCCGACTCCGAAAACGGCAAAGTCAGCTTTACGCTAGTGGACCTCGACGGCGACGGCAAACGAGATTTAATCATCGACAGCTACGTCGGCGGCACGGGCCTCTTTAGCTACACCGGCGTATTAAAACGCGGGGATGATGCTTTTGATGCGGTCAATAACGACGACAGCGGCAACGGCGATGACTTTGACGCAGGCGTCCCTGGCGCGCTCTATTCCCTGAACGGCCGCGGCGCGAACCAGTGGAGCCACTGGGTAAGAATTAACGGCCAGGTTTACGCGCTTTGGTACAACGGCCAGTTTGGCGAAGATAATCTCTATCTATTGCGCCCTTTTAGCCCCTCCAGCAGCACCCCGGCGGTGACAATTCGCTATCGCTACACCCTCGACGACATCAGCTCGCCGGAGAAAGATCAGCCGCTGACGCCTGCACTGAGCGACGGGGAAAAGTCAGATCTGCTGAAGTCGCTGGAAGTGATGCAGAGCAGCCTGCTGAAGGATAAGCCACAGAGCGACAGCGACGCGCCGATTTGCCCTATTCCCCCAGGTACGTCAGCCGACGATGCGGATAACTACTACAGCGGCGTGGCATCTAATTATATTTATGAAACCGTGGCTTACATTCCGGTTTGGCTGAACGAAAAATGTTTTATCGGTACCATCTTTAGCCACCACGGTGCATACCGTCACGGCGTTGATGCGGAAATCACCATCAGCTCGCCGCGCGATGATGAAGAGGTCATTGGCGACTACACGATATCCGGATTACGCCACGCCATCTCGGT
This sequence comes from Klebsiella sp. RHBSTW-00484, assembly GCF_013705725.1. Taxonomy (NCBI): domain Bacteria; kingdom Pseudomonadati; phylum Pseudomonadota; class Gammaproteobacteria; order Enterobacterales; family Enterobacteriaceae; genus Klebsiella; species Klebsiella sp. RHBSTW-00484. The sequence continues at coordinate 5,658,625 of NZ_CP055481.1, forward strand.
GACCAGCGGCTGGAAAACCCGCGAAGGCGATAACGGCATGATGTGATTTTAAGCAAAAAAGCGCCTTCGGGCGCAGAATTGCCGCAAAGTTAAGCAACCAGTAGATAAATCGAGAAATTTGATTGACGGAGCGTACGGATTACGGTTTAATGCGCCCCGTTGCCCGGATAGCTCAGTCGGTAGAGCAGGGGATTGAAAATCCCCGTGTCCTTGGTTCGATTCCGAGTCCGGGCACCAAATTCATATCAACGGACCTCCACGGAGGTCCGTTTTTGCATTCTAAGCCCTCAAAAATCAACACTTCTACAATCCCTTAACTCCACCCAACTCAATCAACTTCAACCCGCATCAAGTCCCTTGTGAGGGTACAACTGAGGGTATAGTCTGATTCGATAAAATTTATACCCCTTTTACTATCAGGAGATACCGCCAATGGCGCTCACTGACGCTAAAATCCGTGCAGCTAAACCGGATGAAAAACCTTATAAACTTGCCGACAGCGGCAACATGTTTTTGCTTGTTCACCCTAACGGTTCCCGCTACTGGCGGCTCCGCTACCGGTTTCTGGGCAAAGAGAAAACGCTCGCTCTGGGTGTTTACCCTGAAGTCTCGTTATCAGAAGCAAGGGAAAAACGCGATGCGGCAAGGAAGCAGATAGCTGAGGGAACTGACCCGTGCGAACAGAAACGTATCAAAAAGTCTGTACCCGAAACAGCTCAGACATTTGAAGGCATCGCAAGACAGTGGCATAAGAGCAATAAAAAATGGTCTGCCTCACATAGTGAGAAGATACTGAAAAGCCTCGAAACTCATGTGTTTCCCTTCATCGGCTCACGCGATATTACCTCACTCAGGACGCCAGATTTGCTTATCCCCGTTAAAGCAGCCGAAGCCAGAGAGATATACGAGATAGCCGCCCGCCTTCAGCAACGTATCACTGCAATCATGCGCTATGCTGCCCAGTCCGGCATCATCAGCTATAACCCCGCTGTCGATATGACTGGTGCATTAACAACAGTGAAACGACAGCACCGCCCCGCCCTGGCCCTCAACCGCATTTCAGAACTCCTTGAACGCCTGGATACATACCGGGGTCAGCCTCTGACACGGCTGGCAACAAAACTCACCCTGCTTATCTTCATCCGTTCCAGTGAACTCCGTTTCGCCAGATGGTCTGAGATCGACTTCGAAAAAGCCATGTGGACGATCCCTCCGGAGCGGAAACCTATTGACGGGGTCAAGTACTCGCATCGTGGCTCCAAAATGCGGACAGAACATCTGGTACCACTCTCTACTCAGGCGCTGGATATTCTGAAGCAGATCCACACTATCAGTGGAGAGCATGAACTGATTTTCACCGGCGACCATAATCCATGGAAACCCATGAGTGAAAATACGGTAAATAACGCACTGCGGCTTATGGGTTACGATACGAAGGTCGAGGTCTGTGGCCACGGCTTCCGGACAATGGCCTGCAGTTCATTGATTGAATCAGGATTATGGTCGAGAGATGCGGTTGAACGTCAGATGAGCCATCAGGAGCGTAATGGCGTACGGGCGGCTTACATTCACAAGGCGGAGTTTCTGGATGAACGAAGACTGATGCTGCAATGGTGGGGGGATTTTATCGACGCAAACATTCACGAGGTTGTTTCTCCTTTTGACTACGCCAGAGTCAATAATCCACTGAGATAATCAGGATTTCACTTATAAGCCCCGTAATCAGCCATCCAGCCTTTACGGTTGGCTGGCTTCACCTTCTGGATTTTTTTTTGTAAAGACTGACGGCAAACCGTACGAAACAGAATCAGATAAATACCCGGCTTTCCATTAACCATTTAACCAATTAAATTAAAACAACAAACATATAATGTTACATTTACAGAATTTTATAATTTAGTAAAATTTGTAAATTGTGCAGTATCTGATATCAATCCAGAGGCTACTGACCATGAAGATCCCCGTTTATCTGAAACATAAACCTGTCATTACTGTCGAAAATTATGATCGTATTGATGGTCCATACGCTGACGACAGTGATGCCAAAGGCCTGTCAGTCGGCATCGCGCAGTGGAATTCCCCCGGCTGGACAGAGTTGTCAGCTAAAGTCTGGCGCAATACCGGAGAAAAATGGTCAAGGCAGTCAGAAGAACTTCCTCTGCACAGGGTGATAGACCTTGCAACCCTAGTCTGTATCGTGATGGATTACAGCAGGAATGGGCGTCTGTCTTCTGATGATGATTTTCCGGTCAGTCGGGCGGGAGATAACCCGGACCTGGAACATCACACGGAACTAATGAAAAAAGAGCTGAAGCAGAATCACAGATATCTGGATGAGAGTCTTAAACGACTTGCTGTCGAATTAAAAAGGGCCGGCTACTGACCGTTGTGGAAGCATCCGGCTGGTTAAACACCTTCCCGGTTGTCATCAAATATTGGTAAGATGTGAGTTTCCCCCACAGGTTAGGAGGTAAAATGACCCCAAGGCTGCCGTTTGCGTTTGCTGTATTTCTGGGCTCATATTTGCCACTTAGTATGATCCTGCTCATTCAGGATTTTGATGACAGTAAATATAAAAGGCATCTTTGCTTTGATTTATTGACATCTGACTCCTGTAACCTGCCGTTTAAGGAACCATTACTGTCCGTCAGTTTATTTCTCATCTGCCTGGTATGTTTTCTTCTTTCATGGCTTATATTAAAACTGGCTAAAAGCGATGAGCAAAAAATCAGGATTCTGGAAGTAAAGTATACGCCGTCAGACCTGATGAACTATGTTCTCCCTTACATTGTTTCGTTCATGAGCATTAATTACCAGGAGACCAACAAATTTTTGGGGTTTATTGTATTTCTTCTCTGGCTCTTCTGGCTGTCTTATAAGACCGGACAAATAATACTTAACCCTATACTTATCGTATTCAACTGGAAAATGTATGAAGTAACTTATCGACATCCAGGTAGCAAAAAGACACACTCAGGTGTGGTATTATCAAACCTGAGTATTTCCCCTGATTCTGATTACGAATATCAGACAATACAGTCTGTCATTATTATTAGTGGAGATAAGGATGAAACTTAAAGAATTACAGGATTTTGATATCCAGAGTGCAACACTTTCTGTCTGGGTGTTCAGGAAACAGACAGTAAAAAGTAACTCGGTATACAGGGGGAAATGGATCACTGTTGTTCCTGAACTCAAAACTGAACTGACGGAATTTATTTGTGCTGAAAGAGGAAAATACACGGAGACTATTGAGTATTCACTGCTGGCCCAGAACAATGAAGCCAGCCTGATGCTGATTGGTTCCGGAGAAACCTCTGCGGTTGCAATTACAGCACTATCTGCGGACCAGACACAGGCCAGAAAAGTAAAAGAAATCAAAGAACTGGCGAACTGTGATTTTTACTCTGTGAAACTGGTGTCCGGAGATACTGTACTACATTGTGTCAAAAAAACAGATCCATCATGGGCAACGAAAAAACAATCCGGATTACGATCTGTTGTTTTCAAAAACAATAAATTAAAAATAGATGACACCCCTCGTTTTAACATAGCAAAAGATTTTGATTTTTATATTCTTGGTGACAATGTTTTCATCAAAAACAAAAAAACGTTTGAATCCCTTCTGAGTTATAAAAAAGCTCACCTTACTAACTTTAACGATCTCGTTGATGAACCAGAATTCAGTCAGCTCTTTACCGATGCCGAGCCACTAAAAAGATATGTCGGAACAAACGCAATGCAGCTAAGAAGAGCATCGGCCATAAAAGAAAAAGGATTCTATAAGTTACCGGAGTTTATGGCAAGCCTCAGGGAACATGCCTCGCGGTTCCGGCTGAATCTTCAGTTTGATGAACAGGGCAGGATTATTGCCAGTGATGCCTGCTGTGCCGATATATTTCAGGCCCTGCTTGACCATCGCCTGCAGTCACACTTTGCCGCACATATCTACGATGTTCCGAATGCGTCACCAATTCAGTAAAAAAGTCAGGGATGAATTTTCCATCATCCCTGATTCAATACCTGCTAAATCAACCCCCACCTCATTTTTCTGCGGATATATCAGTTATAATACCTGTCTCAGCCTCACGGAATCCTTCCTGTATAATTCTTTTATATCTGGCCAGTGCCCTATCCCTGCGTTCTTCTTTACTCAATGTGGGAACGCCATAATGAATAACATCGCCATCAAACCGGAAATCTTCCAGGTCTTTCCAGGCAAATTGAGTCCAGAAAGTAACGACAGAACCATGGACAACCCCCACCTCTCCCAGGGTCTTTTTAAGAGGGACTTTTTTGCCATCAAAGACCAAAGAATGATTAAGCGATACCTGAATGTTTTCGTCTGAAAATGTCGCTGGTTTCGGAAGGCGGAAAAAATTCCGCAGAATGTTGATTACATCTCCCGCAGTAAAGCTCCCCGCCACAGGGATCCGAAACACGGAATCCTGTCGACTGGAATACAAAAAAATATCAAAAGGTGAATCTTCCAGTTGTTGCCGGAGCTCTTCGGTATAGCGTACTGAAAAGGTATTACTAATGGCTGAAACAAATCTGTTTTGAGGAACATCGAGAAGCTTTCTGAAATTACGTTCAACGTCAAGGGGATGCTTTTCACACAGAGACAACCATACCGATTCGCTCATGACATCAATGTCAGGCAGGACCTCTTTCAGCCTCTTTTCCGCCCCCCCGGTAACAGGGACGTTGACGCACAAAACATACTTTTCCCAGCCCAGCACATGCCGGGCCGCTTTGGCTGATATGACTGACTCAATAGCTTTTGTAACATTGAAATCACCAGCCTTACCGGATTCCACACACTTGCACTGATAAGCTATTCGGGCGGAGGGATACCAGAGATCAATCCCCTGCTCAGGAGGATTTCGGACATAAATTTCACTGGTACCATGCTGAAGATTCAGCAACTTACAACAAAAATGCTCCCAGACATCCGGAAAATTATGCTTTTCAGGAACACAGAGGAATGGTGGATACAGGCGATAATGTGTGCTCATTAGTCAGAAGACCCTGGGTAAAAAGAATATCGACCCATGGTCTATCATGAACAGCACTGAACTGACAACTCTCCCCCCTGAAAAACACCGTTATTCGGCGATCCAGCGAAATGTTATCAGCCGTACTTCGGTAATGTTATTAGGCGGTCTCTGTGAGTGGTAATACGCAATAGGTGTTTTCATAAGAAATGCCACTGCCATTTTTTTAATTTTCACATCTCAGACTTAAAAAATCCCCCTACAAGAAAATAGAATTATATTTAAAGTGATAATTAAACAAGCAGGTATCATCATAACCAATGAGGCCTGCCTATTTTTACTCCGATCACCTGCGTATTTTCATGAACGGAGATCACCCAATAACATCCATCGAGATCGGGTAATAACATTTGAGCAGATCGCTGAATAACATCGATGGAGATCACTTTTGACTCACTTTGTTATTCGGTGATCTCCATCAATGTTATTGGAACTTCACAGGTGTGTTGATCTGTATCTTTTGCCATTCCGGTGAAGGATACCTATGCCGACAGCTCCAATCTCTATGAGAAAACTCAAAGAAATACTTAGACTTAAATATGGTGCCGGACTCAGCCATCGTCAGATTGGCCGGAGTCTGGCGATCTCACCTTCTGTCGTATCCCGCTACGCCAATCGGGCGGCTCAGCTTGGTATTAAACAGTGGCCGTTGCCCGCAGAATGGGATGATGCAGCGCTAATGCATACGTTCCTTCAAACGCAGGTGAAGATGAAGAAACACTCCCTGCCAGACTGGGCTACGGTATACAAAGAGCTGCGTAATAAATGCGTGACGCTTCAACTGCTCTGGGAAGAGTACGGAGAACGCAATCCTGGCGGCTCTTACAGTTATAACCATTATTGCCGGATGTATCGCGAATGGCTGAAAACCACCTCGCCATCAATGCGCCAGGTCCATAAAGCTGGCGAAAAACTCTTCGTTGATTACTGTGGGCCAACCGTTGACATTACCAACCCTGATACCGGGGAAATAAGAACCGCGCAGATCATCGTGGCCGTTCTCGGGGCGTCAAGTTACACATGGGCAGAGGCCACCTGGTCCCAGCAGCTTGAGGACTGGGTTATGAGCCATGTTCGTTGCTTCCGGTGGCTTGACGGTGTTCCTGAGCTTGTTGTTCCGGACAATCTGAAAAGCGCCACGTCACGGGCCTGTAAATATGATCCTGACGTTAATCCAACCTACCAGCAGATGCTTGAGCACTACAATGTTGCCGTGATACCAGCGCGGCCGCGTAAACCAAAAGATAAAGCCAAAGCAGAAGTGGGCGTTCAGATCGTCGAACGCAGGATCCTGGCCCGGCTCCGTCACCAGGTCTTCTTCTCGCTTGCTGAGCTGAACCACTGTATCCGTACGCTGGTAACCGGGCTCAACGAACGTCCCTTCAAAAAACTGCCGGGCAATCGCCGTGAGGCCTTCGAAAGGCTGGACAAAACTGTGCTCAGGCCATTACCGGTGCAGCAGTGGCGCTACCGGCACATCAAAAAAGCGAAGGTGAATATCGATTATCACGTGGAATATGAACAGCATCACTACTCAGTCCCCCATCAGCACGTCGGTAAAACTGTGGAGCTTCATGCCTTCGACAACCAGCTTGAAGTCTGGTCTGACGGGCAGATGATCGCCAGTCACCCGCGGCGTCTTCATCCGGGCAACAGTACGGCAGCAGAACATATGCCGGAGCGCCATCGTCATCATCAGCAGTGGACGCCAGAGCGGCTGAAAAGCTGGGCGGCCGGTGTGGGCTCCGACACCTTCACGTGGGTCAGCGAGCGTCTGGCTGAAAAAGCGCATCCGGAACAGGCCTATCGCCTGTGTCTGGGGCTGCTGAGCCTGACGCGTGAATATCCTTCTGAGCGCGTCAATAACAGCTGTCGGCTGGCCAATGCAGAGGGATTAACCCGGCTGAAGCAGATAAAGTCGATCCTGAAGAATAACCGCGACCTGGTTCCGGCGGACAAAGATCTGCACCCGTCCCAGGAGCTTCCTCAGGAACATGAAAACATCCGTGGCCCACGCCACTTCCACTGAAACAAGGGATCCGATAATGCCACATACGCTGATGAAACAGCTGACAGAAATGAAACTGACGGGAATGGCGGCCGCGCTGTCCTCACAGATGTAGCAACCCGGCACTTACGAAGAGCTCTCCTTCAGGGAAAGACTGGCGTTGCTGGTCACGCGCGAATCACTCGAAAGGGATCAGCGTAAACAGAAACGTCTGCTACAAAAAGCCCGCCTGAGGCTTGAAGCCTCGGTCCAGGACATCGACTACCAGCCAGCGAGAAACCTAGAACGTTCTCGGATCGCTCAGCTAAGCCAGAACGAATGGGTGGTCAGGGGGCAGAACCTGCTGATAACCGGCCCCTGCGGTTGCGGCAAAACCTATGTGGGCTGCGCCCTTGGCAACAACGCCTGCCAGCAGGGTTACAGCGTACAGTACTGGAGACTGAACCGGTTGCTGGTTGAACTGACGCACAGCCGCGCAGACGGTAGTTACCGAAAGCAGCTGGCTCAGCTGTCAAAAACGCAGCTGCTTATCCTGGATGACTGGGGCCTTGAGCCGTTGCTGCCAGCGCAGCGTAACGATCTGCTGGAACTGATGGATGGCAGATACGGAAAGAACGCCACGGTGATGATAAGCCAGCTGCCAACGGATGAGTGGTATGGCTGCGTTGGCGATAACACGCTGGCAGACGCGATCCTTGATCGTCTGATGCATAACTCCCACCGGCTGGAAATGAAGGGTGAGTCGATGAGAAAACGACTGGCACAGGTTGACTGAAAGTGAACGGTCGGTGTAATAAAAAGAAGTTAGGGCGCGTTAGGGAATAACGCGTTCACGTTCCTCCGGAATAACCGTTCAACTTCGCCAGAATACGCACGCGTACTTAATCAGTAGCCATAACATCATAAACCCTCACTAATCCTGTAAGTTAACTTGCCCTGCACCGACCTATCTCCCCAGCGCAATCCCGGTTTCGCGGTGTCTGTTACGGCCGTATTTTCTCATTTCTCGTCAGCCACGGTGAGGCTCTTTCAAGAGCTGGGTTGTATGAAAACGACAAAAACACAGCCGACAATAATTTACAAAATAACTTGTTGACCCTGTATTTACCACAGGGTTTTTAATACACATCAACAGGTGAGACGGCGATGACGCCGGTATCACCAGATGACCAGATAACCCAAGGAATATGACCATGAAAAACATCAAACTGCTTGCTGCTGCCGGTATGCTCTCCGTAGTTTCTTTCTCCGGCTTCGCCCAGTCCGTCAGCGTTACTGCTGACACCCTGAACAACGCGGAAGCGAAAATTGCCGCTATCGCCCAGGAATCCGGTGCTTCGTCCTACCGCATCACCAGTGCTGACCAGAAAAACGTTGCCCGCGTGACTGCAGTACTTGATAAGTAATCCGGGACGGTATTACCCTGAACCTGAGCAGTAAACGCGTGAGATGGTCGCAGAGGGAACTGCCGGACTGACTGCCACTATAGTGGGGGTCACCTCCGGTTCCGCCGGCGACCTCACATGCGGACACACCCTCCAGGACAACCCTATCCCTGTTGTCCGTTTTCCTTGATGACTGTTTTAGTCAGGTTACCCCCAGGTAGCCTTTTTTTTGTCCTTATCCCACCAGAAAAAACAGCGTAAGGGTGTTGACCCTGTATGAACCACAGGGTTTTTAATACACATTAACAGGTGAAACGGCGATATCTGATGAAGAGGAATATACAGATGAAAAAATTTAGCGTGACTGCAGTACTGATTCTGAATGGCATGCTCTCATCCGGAGCTATGGCAACCTCGTTCCTGCCGGAAACTTGCTCGGATATGGACATCTCTGTCCGGACAGACTATGTCAACCATGAAGACGTGAGCCACGTCTTTGACTGTCAGCCAGTGATCTGATGTAAAAAAACGGTCGGATTAATTTTCCTTTTAAGTGCGTTAGTGCCTTTGAATTTTTTTCGGGTCCAGAACTTCACCGCGGTCAGACCCAGCGGGAGCCCTGATGTCGTCACTGCCAGGCTCGAATGCATCAGGATCCCACAATTGACACCTGCATCATTCCCCGTCTTGATTAGGTGTGATTGCCTGCAAATCCTACTGCATCAGGGTTATCCCGGTGGTAGCCAAATGTTGTGGTGTCCTGAAGCAGTAGAATCTTCTCACCTTGCAGCGCATATATCCTTTGACTGGTAGCCTCGGAATGTCCCTGCAGCAGGTGCTGCTCATCAATCCTGTCACTGGAAAGGAACCGGTAAGCGGCTTTTGTTGCTGCATTATCCTGGCAGGCAAAAGGGAGGCTGTTGCCCATCCCCCGCCAGAGTTTTTGCATGAGACTTTTAAAACGACTGGCACGGCGGCGATCGCTAAAGACAGAAGAATTAATTTCCTCATCGAGCCATGAAAGCGAAGTCTGTTCCTGATTAATCATTCAACCATCCCTGAAAGTAATTTAGCTGATTATCATAATGATTACCTTAATATAATTGTGGGTAGTTGCAAGTCTCGCTGGACGCTTACAATTAACCCAATTCGCTTGATACATCAGATTGATTCCCTCCCTGAAAACAGTGCCGGTCTAAACGGAAGTCTCCTGTCTTACAACCAGCAGAAACACGGTGCATAGGGCCAATCCATGGTATAAGCAGTCAGTCTGAAAAAAAGTCTTGACCCTGTAGCCACTTCATGGTTTTTGATATGAAATGGATTCGTACTTAGTGCAGCGGTAAACAAATACCTCATTATTTTCTGCCATTTTCCCTTCGTGTTACCGCGTATATTGATATCAGGCAAGCTAAAGGAATTACCTGAATGAGAATAGTTACACTCGTAATATCTGCTGTAGCTTTGATGCCGGGAGTTACAGTCCCTAATGCGATAGCCGGTTTTATTGAAGACAGTAAGGCCAATCTCACACTCCGCAATTTCTATATTAATACAGATAATCGCAGTGGGGACGGGTTCAGTAAACAGGAAGAATGGGGACAGGGGTTCATCCTCAATTACGATTCAGGTTATACTGAAGGGCCAGTGGGATTCGGACTGAGCACTCTGGGGCTACTGGGCATCAGACTTGACGGAGGAGGTAAAGCAGGCTCACCGGCGTCAGGTCGGCAACCCGGTACAGTATTTCCGCTAGACAATGATGGCAGAGCGGTTCATCAGTTCGGTAGCCTGGGGGTTACCGGCAGGGCAAAAATATCTGATACGGAACTCCGTTATGGAACGCTTCAGCCCAAAAATCCCGTCGTTATATACAACGATGCCCGCCTTTTGCCCATGACATATCAGGGAGGACAAATATCATCAACAGATATCGACGATCTGAGTCTGACCGGCGGCGTTCTCACACATACAAAAGGACGTAACTCCACAGATATGCGCGGAATGTCCATTGCCGGAGCCAATGGAAGTGGTCCCACTTCACGGAGCAGTAATCGTTTTTATTTCGCCGGTGGTGACTATACTCTTATGAAAGACATGACTCTCTCATACTATTACGGTGAGCTGGATAATTTTTACAGGCAAAACTATATCGGACTGGCACATAACCTGAAAATCGTTTCCGGGAACCTGAAATCAGATATTCGTATATTCATCAGCGATGCAGACGGAAAGAACGGAAGTGCTGCAGGACGGAGTGCCGGATATGTAAGTACTGGTTATTACGGAAATAATCGCACAAAGGGAGAAGTGGACAACAATGTTTATAGCGGTCAGTTGACATGGTCTTCTGGAAGTCACAGTGTGAGCAGTGGTTATCAGTGGCTGACGGGGAAAAGTGACTTTCCATATCTGAATCGTGGTGATGGAGAAGGAACAAGCACCTGGTTAATTACTGATGCACAATTGCTAAAATTCAGCAGGGCGGGGGAGCGAACCTGGCTGGCACGGTACGCCTATAATTTTGCTGATGCAGGGCTCAAAGGGCTGAATCTAAGTATCCTCTATCTGAACGCCGATAATATTGATACCGGGGATGGGCGAAAGGGGGAATGGGAACGGGATATTGCCCTGAGTTATACTATCCCCGAGGGAATACTTAACGGACTTGGCATCTCCGTAAAAAATGCCACAATGCGCAGCGCTCTGCCTGACACAAGTAGAAAAGGCTCTGCTGGACAGCGTGACCAGGATGAAACCCGGGTTACAGTCAGTTATACCCTTCCTCTTCTCTGATATAGTGTTTCCGGTCTTTTGTGCTGTTGAGCAGGACAGACCGGAATGACGTTCGCAGGCAGCAGAAAATTTATATCTGGCTGTCAGTCCAGTAGTTATTTCTGTCCCGGTTCTCCACTCAGGTCCGACTTAAAACATATCGTTTTTACTGCCATTTAAATAAAGAGTAGCCTTGCATGTCATTATTATCAGTTTTAAAGTATCCGGATCCCAAATTGAAGATCATTGCAATGCCCGTCGAACATATTTCACCGATAACCCGGCAATTTATTAAGGATATGATTACCACTATGTACGGTACATCCAGTGTAGGTTTAACAGCAACCCAGGTTGGTGTTCACCAAAGGATTGCTGTAATTGATGTCCCTGAATCGCTGGTGCAACCAATAGTATTAATTAATCCGGTAATTGCTGAGAGTAAGGAAGAAAAAAATATCACGGAGGAAAAATGTCTTTCTATACCAGGAACCAGTCGTTTTGTATACCGTGCAGAGAAAATAAATGTCACCGCTCTTGATGCTTTTGGGAATACAATAAATTTTAGTGCAAGTGGTACTCTCTCGATCTGTATACAGCATATGATAGACCATATGAACGGAATTCTATTAACTAAGAGCCTATCTCAATAGGACTTTATTCCAGACGATAAGACCACAGGCAAAATGCAACATAGCCTCGTAATTTTCGGCCTTCTTTTTCCATCGGGTCAGAACCCGGCGAAAGCGATTCATCCAGCTATGAGTCCTCTCAACGCCCCAGAGAGGGGCTTTGAAGTCCCTGTTTTTAGTGGCGTCAGACTCCTCTTTACGGGACTGAATATGTGGCTCGTAACGGCGACTCTGCAGATACGTTTTCAGCCATCCAGCTTCGTAACCTTTGTCCAGACAGAGCCTGAGTTTCCACCCGGATGCCCCGTCTGAAGGGCATCGAGCGTATCCGCAACCAGTTTGATGTCGTGCGTGTTCGCTGCTGCGACGACCAGCGACAGAGGAAGCCCCCTGGCGTCCGTCAGCAGGCTGCGCTTTACGCCTTGTTTCCCTCTGTCCTTAGGATTGCGACCTGTTTTTTTGTTCCTGACAGCGGCGATTTGGTCATACAACCGTCCATCGACAACCAGGACCAGTCAATGCTGTCCAGATGCTCGCAGGCAAGCAAACCGTTCTGCCAGAAGCGCTCAAAGATGCCTGAATCGTGCCACTCCTTAAAGCGCCGGTGTGCAGGACTCGATGAACATATCCCGGTGGCGTTCAGACAACCAGTCCTGAGGAAGAAGAATATGGCATCCATGGCAGCGCGGTTATCAACGCGTTTCCGGTATGTATCGAGTGGATGGCTGGTTTTGTGCTCAGGGATACCCGGTCATTTTTTTAGGCTCGATGCAGAAAAACAATGAAGTTTCAATTTTATCATTGCAAGCCTTTCATTCACTAAAACTCTTCGGCCAATCCGAAACTGGTGACTGTAGTAATTTCTTACAGGCTAAAACTTGCAGTAACTTGAAGGTAAGGGGGAGGATGATAAAAATTCATGAAGATCGCACTGAAATAATTCATTAAATCGGTTATTGAGTTGGATTGGCGCAAAATAATTAAAAATGTCTTTAAAACATAGCGTTATCCATTGAATAACATCAGACCACTAAAATGGCCTGATGTAAAGGATGCTAATACCTATCTCAGGCATCAATAGTGATATCACCGGCAGGAATACACTGGCATGTCAAACATGCACCCTCATCAGAGGGTTCCACACCATTCAGATGCTGCACGTTCCCGGCAATCACCTTAGTTGAACAGCTTTCACATTGTCCAACACGACAACCACTAGGCATTTTAATCCCAAGTTTTTCTCCAAAATTCAGCAGAGTACCTTTATCCGTGGTCCAGGTCTCTTCTCTTCCTGATTTTGCAAAAATTACTTTATGACGTAATGAGGGATCATTATTTATTTTTGTCGGAGAACGAAATATCTCGTAGAAAATAGCAAATGCAGGTACACCTCTCTCCTGAAGCCCTCGGGATATCGCATCCATCATAGGCTGCGGACCACACATGTAATAACGAGCATTATTCTCAATAAGATATGCCTCGACATCTCCCGCACCAACATAACCAGCTCTATCATAATCCAATCCTGGAATATCACAGTCGAGGGGCTGGTTGTAGATATTAATTACTTTAAGCCTGTCAATAGACGCATTTAGCTCCGCAATTCTTTTCTTAAACGCATGTAGCCTACTATTTTGATTAGCATAGAAAAGCCAGATTTCCGGACCTTCCGCTTGGGGGTTAATAGACTCCAGATAGGAAATGAATGGAGTAATTCCAATACCGCCAGCAAATATTACGACAGGCTGGACGGCATTGAGCGGGACAATGAAATTCCCCCCAGGAGGCGTAAGTTCAACATCCTTGCCTATCTGCAAATGCGTGTTTATGTAGGATGACATTATTCCTTCTACATATTCACCTTTCTCATCAGTCGCTTTCTGATGACGGACAGAAATGGAATAGGTTTTACGGTCATGAACAAACGCAGGGCCTGTCAGCGAATACGCCCGGGTAACGATCTCTTCAGAATCGCTCATCGGACAACAGCTAACAGTGATATGCTGGCCCGGTTCATAATCAGGTAAGTAGCCTTCACTATTCGATTGGAAGGTAACTGTCGTAACATTATCTGCTTCTTTTTTCAGTTCAATGACTTTGAATGTTTTACGACCTTCCCAGGGGCGTCTTATCAGCTCAAAATCATTCAAGCGGCGAATGCGGCAGCGGAATGAACGCAAAGGTAAAGCACCGCTGACTGGATCATAGCTATCACCGCTGATTAAGCTATTGTAATTGCTACTGTACTCACCTTTAACCGGGTATGAAGGTTTGCCAAAATCAGGACAAGACTGCCACCACCCAAACTCAGCAATTACAGTTTCATGAGAGAGTTTGGCTTCCACTTTTGCTCTAAATCGAGCAAGACCTGCTCTCGTTTCAATTTCTACCCAATCCCCCGTCTTGATACCTTCTTCGTCAGCCAGAGCTGCCGAAATGTCTACCGTTGGATAAGGTGCTTTTTTTCGTAGGCTAGTCAGGCTTCGATGTTGGCTATGACAGAAGAATCCGCTTTTAACGGATGTCAGCATTAGTGGATAATCAGGATCGTTGCGCTGGTATTCTTGCGGCTGTACATACTCAGGTAAAGGATTGTAACCATAGCGATGAAGGATCTCAGAGTAAAACTCTGCACGTTTTGTTTCTGTATTGAAACCTGCCAGATATCCGCTATTTGGGTCTCTGAAAGCATATTTTCTGACTTTATGCTCAAGCGGGATATCGTAACCTTCTGGCTTATTTCTGAGCATCTCAACAGTCAAACCTAATGGTTCTAGTTGATAATTCCAGGCTGCCTCAATATTGCCGTCGAAGAACGCTTCATTCATTCCTAACCGGCATGCAAGATCGAAAACAATCTCAAGGTCGGAACGGCTTTCACCGCGCGGAGAGACCATTTTTTTTCTCAACTGAATGTGGTCCTGAGCAGCAGCACTACTTTCAAACCCGGTTCTTAGGCCTTCGCGCTCCCAGGCAGTGTTTACTGGCAGAAGGATATCAGCATACTTTGATGTAGGCGTTTCAAACAAATCTACATGGGCATAAAACTCAAGTGCCTCAAGCGCCTGTTGTCCGAGAGAAGTATCACTTTGTGAAAGTAATATGTTGGCACCAAAGCCAATTAACCCGCGAATTTTATAGGGTGTACCTTCTAATACTGAATGCCAGATATCCTGAGAATGAACCCAACCTTGTGAAGGCGGCCCGATAGGCCTTTCTTCAAGACCTAATGCTTTATCCCATTGTGATTTTGGCATCAGTGTCGGTGAATTAACCACATTCACCGGGTGGCTGGCATAGATTCGATTACATCCTTCCTGATCGAAACAACCGGTTAAAGCATACAGTGTCGCAATCGCACGTTCTGTTTGGGTGGCATTAGTGTGTTGTGCCACTCCAGACCAGCTGTGGTAGGCGATTTTCTTGGCCCCGGCAATCAAACTCGCAGCGGCTTCAATTGATGCAACAGATACCCCGGTGATACGGCTTACGTTTTCTGGGTCATAATTAGCCAACATATCTTTAAAAGATGAAAACGCCGTTTGGCAGGAAATTTTTGCACCATCAGCTATTGCAACTTCAACATTACCCTCAAGTGCAGCTGTAGGCGTCAGCGTTTCTTCAGTTCGAGTCTCGGAATCGATAAATGTGACTTGCTGGTTGTGTTCGTCCCAAACTGTATAGCGATTACTGATGGCAAGTGGGTTAATATCTTTTTCCCGAAGAAAATAACCATTATCATTTCGAACCAACAAAGGACCATTAGTCCAGTTTCGAACAAACTCATGATTAAACAGGTTTCTTTCTACCAGGAGATGGCTTAACCCCAAAGCTAATGCACCGTCAGTCCCAGGATTGACATCAAGCCAGGCATTTGCTTCTTTCGCTAAAGGTGTCGGGCGAGGATCCACGACGATCAGTTTTGCACCGTTATTTCGACCAGTACCAATCGCACTAGCCTGGGCAAGCCAAGTATTCGCGGGGTTATGCCCCCAAAGAAGGATAAGATCGGCATGGGAATAGTCAGCAACAGGGATGCCGCAGCCAAAGGTCCATCGATGTGCAACGTCTTTATGCCAGTTACATATTTCAGTTCCATAGCTGGTGTTTGGGCTGCCATAGATACGAACAAATCGCTCTAACCATTCAATTGCATCGCTGAGGGGGGTACCGCTTGGGCTCGTAAAACCGAAAGCGACAGATTCAGCTCCGTTCTCTCGTTTAAATTTTTCCAGTTGTCCGGCTATCGTTGACATAGCCTCTTCCCAACTTATACGTTTCCAGCCCGGGTTCTCGGCACCTTTAGGATGGGTTCTCTTCATCGGGTACAGAATTCTATTTGCGCTGTCCACCAGCTCAGGTGCCGCTTTGCCCTTCATACACATGGCCTTACCATTAGGATGTTCAGGGTTGGCCCGTACCTTGATCAGGTGGTCATTTGCTACTTCATTCAACGTCCCGCAACGCGAACGGCAAAGTGTGCAATATCCGGGAATAATATCTGACATTGTAAACCTCACTACTAAAAACAGTTAATATATTTTAAAAACCACATTGCTTTCTTTTCACCCAAGAATTACTAACCCAATTAATGTTAATATCATCTTGTTTTGTGGGCGTAATTTCAGTTGAAATTACTGTCATATATGGGTAGCGGCTAAGTAATTTCAGGGCCAGAATCTGATTCCTGCAAACCGTTAACATCTGCAAGATACAGTGCACGCAAAATAGGGCATTCAGGCTTATCATCCCCTGCACAGCAATCAGAAAGCGTTGTAAGTATTGATGCCATACGCTGAAATTCTTGAATTTTTACAGTCAACTCGCGGATGTGTGACTCGACTAATTTTTTCACATCAGCGCTTTGGCGCGAATGGTTACCCCAAAGACAGAGAAGTTCTCCTGTTTGCGCCAGAGAGAAACCTAACTCCCGACATCGGCGTATAAAATGCAATTTGTACACATCAATATCGCTGTACATCCGATACCCGGCTGCAGTTCTTGCAACTTCCGGTATTAATCCCGCCTCTTCGTAATAGCGGATCATTTTGGCGGAAACTCCGGATAACCGGGCAGCATCACCAATGTTCATCCTTACCTCCCAAAATGTATTCTGTTAATATCAGATCCAGTTTCAAATGACGTCGTTTCTGACACTCTTACCTTGCATACGTAGTGATACGGTTACCGTTTGGCTCATCAAGACTTAGTCGATATCCAGCCTAGACCTTCCCGTGGTGGTAAGGTCAAGAAAAAAATCATCAAGATAAGCTGTGTAAAAAACCAGATGTGACGAACATACTCATATCCCTTATGACCACATACTTAATGACTCAAAACACTCTTCTTTGGGTTTAGAAAGGATGGTTTCTCTAGTGGCATCATTTTTATATTCACCAACACTCACTAATTCCCATGATTCGACATCATTCAACAGTGCAAGCATCAACTTATTATTTAATGCATGCCCTGACTTATAAGCATGGTAGGCGCCAATAATATTATGGCCTGATACAAAGAGGTCTCCAATCGCATCCAGTGTTTTATGTCGCACAAGTTCGTTATTAAATCGCAGACCTTCCGGATTCAGAACGCTATATTCATCAAGCCCTATCGCATTGTTCAAACTTGCCCCTAACCCAAGACCTTTTTGTTGTAGAAGTTCTACATCACGAACAAATCCGAAAGTTCTGGCATCAGCAATCTCGCTAATATAGTTTTCTTTCGACACTTCAATATTTAATCTATTAGTCTCAGCAGAAATCAAGGGATGCTTAAAATCAATCATAAAATCGATCGAGAACTTTGAGTCTGGATGCAAAAGAGCCCATTTGTCGCCATCTTTTACGGAAACCGTTTTTTTTATCAGAAGATATTTTTTTAGCGCACACTGCTCTATCAAACCAGCGTGCATTATTGAGTCTATGAATCCTCTGGCACTCCCATCGAGAATGGGAAGTTCTGGAGCATCGAGCTCCACCAGGAGGTTATCAAGCCCCATGCTGGACACCGCAGAAAGGAAATGCTCGATTGTTGAAACTCGAACTCCCTGAGGGTTGATAATGCTTGTTGCCAGCATAGTGTCATGAATCTGATCGGCACGGAGCTGAATATCAACAACAGGAGTTACATCTGTTCTACGGAACCGTATGCCACTATCGGCACCAGCAGGCATGATTTTCATGTTAACGGTTTTACCGCTATGCAAGCCAATACCGTTTAATTCAACAATATTCTTGATAGTTTTTTGCTTGATCATGGAGACCTCTATTTGCTCTAGCGACTCGGCAGAACGTCCGCAACAAGGCTCCATTGATGATTTCCCCTATTGCTCTGTTCATCGTCCTCGCTACTCTCGACTTGGTTCCATTAAAAACCATGAAGTTGATATAGGGTCAAGCTTTTATACGATATACACATCAAGCATCTTGCATGAGTCGCACTGACTGACCCGGGTTAGTTACCATCATATTCTTTATGGTTGAGACCATACGGAAATCAGTGAATTAATAATATTTATTCATCCAAAACACAAATGGTTTTAAGAAAGCCTAATCCCCTTCATGTAAAATCATTCAAGATAGTCAAGTATGTTTTTTATATTGTCAATTAAGGCAACATGCAGGTCAGGGTCATCACATTCATCTGAATGGCAATAGGAAATATGTTGAAGTATAATTCTTTTTTTGAATTCTCTAACTGTACACTCCAACTCATACACCGACCGTACGATATCAATACAAGGTTCATCATCGATTAAAAAATCCTGCATTTTATTATAGTTATCAGCCAGCTCTTCTATCATAGAAATTAATACGGGGTCATTAACTAACATTGGCATATCTCTCCTCATCGTCTGAAAGTAAAGATGGACACAGCGCTGATAAATTCCAATCCCCTTGCTTGCGGTACCGACCGGGAGGAAGATGAAACTTGTTTTTAAAAGCTCTCGTGAAAGTTTGTTGCGAATTAAAACCATACTGAAGTGCAATGTCCAGGACTGTTCTGGAAGTCAATTTCAGATCAATCGCAGCACATGATAATCGACGAGCACGAACATATTCTCCCAGCGCAACACCGGTCGCCTGTTTAAACAAACGTTGAAAATGCCATCGTGAATAACCAGACTTATCAGCAATGAATTCTACTGGCAAGGTTGTATTCAATGAACTTTCAACCCATTTCAAAATATCTTTGACAACACTTTCAGAATATTTCCTGGTGTCCATCATCTCCCCCTCAAACCATATTCTATGAATATGTTCAAACCAGAATACGGTCTCTGAGTCTGTCGTCCATGAAGAACTCAGAGACCCAACTCTTTATTTTCGTAATAACCTCAGGCCATTTGCCACAACCAGAAGACTGGCACCAACATCAGCAAATACAGCCATCCACATAGTTCCCATTCCCATGAGCGTGAGTACAAGGAATACGGCTTTAATACCTAGAGCGAGGCTGATATTTTGCACGAGTAAGCTGTACGTTTGTCGGGATAATTTTACAAAGGCTGGGATTTTACGCAGGTCATCATCCATTAAGGCTACATCTGCAGTTTCAATCGCCGTATCAGTACCCATTGCGCCCATAGCAAAACCGATATCTGCTGCAGCCAGAGCCGGTGCATCATTGATACCATCACCAACCATCCCAGTGATTCCAATCCGTGAATGCTCTTCAACTGCACGATGTTTATCTTCTGGCAATTGATTCCCTCGAGCCTCATCGATTCCAACCTGAGATGCGATTGCTTTAGCTGTATGTGGGTTATCACCAGTCAGCATAATAGTTTTAACGCCAAGTTCATGAAGTTGTTCAATCGCTTCACGGCTGCTGTTTTTAACAGTATCAGCAACAGCGAACAACCCAAGCACTTGCTTACCATCATTGAGTAAAATAACTGTTTTACCTTGGCTTTCCAGCCTTTGTACTGTTGCTTTAATCTCTGATGGACAATTAAAGTGTTCTTCAGTCAAACGCAGGTTACCAAGGTAAAAATCCTTACCTGTAATCGCGCCATGCACACCTCGCCCAACAATCGCTTCAAAGCTGTCAACATCCTGCTTTTTCAAATCAGCAGAAGCATTCACAATTGCCAGTGAAACAGGGTGATCAGAGTAACTAGCGAGACTAGCTGCAGTAGTACGAACTTCACGCTCGCTCCACCCATTGAACACCATTACGTCGGTTTGTACTGGTTTCCCATGGGTAATAGTTCCTGTTTTATCCAGCGCAAGGGCTTTTAGCTTACGTCCCTGCTCAAGATAAACACCGCCTTTAATGAGAATCCCTTTGCGAGCAGCTGCAGTAAGTCCACTAACAATCGTTACTGGCGTAGAAATAACCAGGGCACATGGACACGCAATGACAAGCATAACTAAAGCTTTATAGATCCATTCCTGCCATGTTCCTGCCCCAAACAATGGTGGCAATACAGCAACCGCAACAGCAATACCCATAACGACTGGGGTATAAATCTGGGAAAAGCGGTCAACAAAACGTTGTGTAGCTGCTTTGGCGCCTTGCGCCTGCTCAACGGCATGAATGATGCGAGCAAGGGTTGTATTATTTGCAGCTGCAGTGACTTTATATTCAAAAGAGCCTGACTGATTTATTGTTCCAGCAAATACAGCATCGCCCGCAATTTTATCGACAGGCATACTTTCACCTGTAATTGGAGCCTGGTTAATGGTGGTTTGGCCTTTGACGATTTCTCCGTCGAGACCAATTCGTTCACCTGGTTTTACCCTGACAATACTGCCCAGTTGTACGCTACTGGCGTCAACTTCCTGCCATGTTCCATCAGCTTGTTGGACCATTGCAGTTTCAGGAGTCAGGTTCATCAGGGAACCTATTGCATTTCTGGCTCTATCAAGTGATTTGGCTTCTATCAGCTCGGCAATGGTGAATAACACCATAACCATCGCCGCTTCTGGCCACTGCCCAAGGACCAAAGCCCCAGTAACGGCAATACTCATTAGTGCATTGATATTCAAGTTGCCATTGCGAATCGAAATCCAACCTTTTTTGTAGGTTGTCAGACCGCAAGAAAGCACTGCTATCAAAGCCAACCCGGCTTCGAGCCAGTCAGGCATATCAGCCCAGTGCATCACTTCGGCTGCAAGAGCAGCTACGCCAGCAAGAGCTAATGGCCACCAGGGCTTTTTTTTCTCCTGGGTATTTTTCTTGCCGCTAGTATTATCAGAGACTTCTGGCGCGAATCCCAACGAGCGAATTGCAGCCATGATAGCTTCAAGCGAATCCGGTGTATGGGTTACAGTCAAAACACGCTGCATCAGGTTGAAATCAAGCTCTTTAACAGCGCTCATTCCACCCAGTTTCTTTTTGATAAGATTTTCTTCAACAGGACAATCCATCTGCATAATGCGAATTTCTGTCCGTAATCCACCAGCCACAACCTGCGAGCCCCCCAGGCTACTCAATTGTTCTGGAGCAGCGGAGCAACAATCCCCCCCATGGCCGTGATCGTGGCCTTCATGAGAATGCTCTTGCGCGGTATGAGCATGGTTACATCCCTTATGATTATGCTCATCATGCGAATGCCCTTCGCCGCCATGGCTATGGGCATCATGATTATGGCCTTCATGGTTATGACCTTCATGGTTATGACCTTCATGGGAATGATCATCACTGCATTTCTTGTGATTATGAGCCTGCTGATCATGTGCATGATCATTTGCTTTATGTGATTCACCAGTATTCTTAACCCGGAGTCCTGTCCCTAAATTGAACGTTTCACAGCAACTAGCCGCTTCGTCTCCTGCAGGGTTTTTGCTATTTTTTACACCACCACTCATTTTCATTGCCTCATCTGTTAACTATACTGACGATTAAAGACCCTAATCTAACTACAGGGTCAAGCGCATAAGGGGGGATGCATGAAAATTGGTGAATTGGCCCGTAAGGCGGGTTGTCCGGTGGAAACTATTCGGTACTATGAGAAAGAAGGATTACTTCAGGCTCCATTAAGAGATATTGAAAATAACTATCGCCGTTACAACAATACTCATCTGGAAAAGTTATTATTTATCCGACGCTGCCGCTCTCTTGATATGACCCATGAGGAAATACGTGCATTGCTACTGGCAATGAATAATCACGGTAAAGACTGTGGCCCCATTGATGCAATAATCAGTGCCCATCTCACTCATGTTCAGCATCGTATTAAAGAATTAATAGCCCTGGAAATACAACTCAAAGAACTTAATAACTATTGCAGCTCAGACCGGAGCGTGGACGAATGCGGGATAGTACAGAAATTGACTGCTGATGAAGAGAATGGTGATCTTCCTTTAACCGTACCAACTGACCACTTGGGGGGGGGGCATTAGTGGTGTGCGCTTATAAGTTGATTAGACTGATGGCGTAACACAAGCCCATACAGCTTTGTGTTACGCCATCTTGCCCTTAAAATAAGGGGTCAGGCTTTTTCCATTTCGTTACCACGAGAACGACGTTGCACTGCCCCTTCTCTCTTACCGGGATGGCTTTTAGCGTCAGCGGTCATTAATGTCTGGAGTATTGGGCATTCAACTCGCTCATCCCCAGCACAGCTTTTGATCAGAGCTCTGAGTGTATCTGCCATTCGTCGCATATTTTCCATACGTCGCTCTAAATCATCCATATGCTCTTGTGCCAGACGTTTAACATCGGCGCTCTGGCGAGATTTGTCATTCCATAACTTGAGCAAATCGGCTATCTCTTCAAGAGAAAAACCAAGATCGCGCGCACTGCGGATAAAAATCAGACGATGGACATCATTGGGTGCATAATCACGGTAGCCCGCTTCGGTACGGCCAGTAGCAGGAATCAGACCAATTTGCTCGTAATAGCGAATCATCTTTGCGGAGATTCCTGATTCGTTCGATGCTTTACCAATGTTCATAGCTCCCCTTTTCTTAGTGCTCAGAGTCTTCTGCCAGCGGAGGCTGGAACCGACGCAAACGAAGTGCGTTGCCCAGGACAAATACACTGGATAGCGCCATCGCGCCTGCAGCAAAGATTGGTGAAAGCAGCAATCCATAGGCAGGGTACAGCAGGCCTGCTGCTACAGGGATCAATGCGGCATTATAACCAAACGCCCAAAAAAGATTTTGCCTGATGTTACCTATGGTTGCCTTAGACAATCCAATAGCATTAGGCACACCCTGTAGGTTGCCGGACATTAAGACAACATCAGCAGATTCCACCGCTATATCGGTACCTGTACCAATTGCAAGCCCAATATCTGCCACGGCTAAAGCTGGGGCATCATTAATGCCATCACCAACATAAGCGACCTTACCGTAAGACTCCTTCAACCGACGAACTGCTTCAACTTTCCCTTCTGGCAACACTTCGGCAACCACTTCATCAATACCAAGCTGTCTCGCAATCGCATTTGCTGTATTGGCATTGTCACCGGTAATCATTGCGACTTTGAGCCCCAGTTGGTGCAATGCATTTATGGCAATCGGCGTACTTGATTTAATAGGGTCAGCGACTGCGATAATGGCAGCCAGACGTCCATCAATAGCAACATAGAGTGGCGATTTTCCTTCGTTTCCAAGGCGTATCGCAGTCTTTGAAAAATACTCGATATCCAAGCCTAACTCACGCATAAATCGATCGGCCCCGACCTCTACGCGCTCTCCGTCTACGGTAGCCCTGACGCCCATCCCAGTAATTGAATCAAACTCAGTCAACGCTGGCAGCGATATCTCTTTTCCTAGAGCAGCTTCAACGATAGCGCGGGCAATAGGATGTTCCGAACGTGATTCAACAGCGGCAACTTTTGCTAATACTAAGTCAAGCTCAAACCCTTCGGCCAACTCCAGGTCTGTCATTACTGGGCGCCCTTCAGTCAAAGTACCTGTTTTGTCTACAGCGACAACCCTGGCATCTTTAAGCAACTGCAGAGCTTCTCCCTTACGGAACAAGATCCCCATTTCTGCACCACGCCCAGTACCTACCATGATAGAGGTTGGGGTAGCCAATCCCATTGCACATGGGCAGGCAATGATCAATACAGCCACGGCATTAACCAGTGCGAAAGACAGGGCCGGTGATGGCCCAAATGTTAACCAGGCAAGGAAAGTTAACAACGCTGCCAGCATCACCACAGGAACAAACCATAATGTCACCTTATCGACCACGGCTTGTATAGGTAGTTTAGAGCCCTGGGCTTGCTCTACCATTCTGATTATTTGTGACAACATCGTCTGGCCACCAACGGCTGTTGCACGCAACCTCAATGCTCCTTTCTGGTTAACAGTCCCGCCAACCATTAAGCTTCCGGGAACTTTCTCTACGGGGATAGGCTCCCCCGTTATCATCGATTCATCGACAAAACTTGTTCCTTCACTCACCTCACCATCAACAGGTATCCGCTCACCTGGTCGAACTTCGATAATGTCATCAAGGGCTACATCACTAATGGGAATATCGATGACAATGCCGTTACGCAGCACATGCGCCTCTTTGGCCTGCAATCCAACCAAACGCTTGATAGCCTCAGACGTTCGACCTTTAGCCCGCGCCTCCATAAATCGTCCTAAAAGAATAAGAGCGACGATTACCGCAGCAGCTTCGTAATACACATTGACGGTACCTTGAGGCAAAAGACCTGGAGCAAAGGTCGCAACCATTGAATAACCGAACGCAGCGAGAGTCCCGACGGAGACGAGAGAGTTCATGTCTGGGCCAAGTCTTAATAACGCGGGAATACCTTTCAGGTAAAAGCGCCGCCCCGGAATAGCCAACACCAGCAATGTTAATACAAACTGGAGATACCAGCTTTCCTGGAGCCCAATGGTATCCATTATCCATTGATGCATTCCCGGTATCACATGCGACCCCATTTCCAGAATAAATACTGGTAACGCAAGTACGGTCGCCAGAACTAAATCTTTCTTCAACGCAACCTTTTCAGCATCTTTTTTTTCTGCGGCACTATCATTATTCTGGCTTTGGTTATCAACCAGGCTGGCTTCATAACCGATTTTTTCGATAGCAGTTATGAGGTCATCAGCTCCAGCGGTTCCACGTACAGTGGCTCTTTCAGTAGCTAAATTAACAGTGGCTTCTTTTACGCCTTTAACCGCTCGGAGCGACTTTTCGACACGCCCTACGCATGATGCACATGTCATGCCCTGAACTGATAACTCTACAGAAGCTTGAGGAACCTCATAACCAACCTTTTCAACTGCTTCAACCAACGCCATACGATTAACTAATGCATTTAGGCGGATATCTGCACGCTCTGTTGCAAGGTTAACGCTTACGCTTTGTACGCCTTCAACCTTAGCCAGAGCGGCTTCAACTCGTCCAACGCAGCTTGCACAAGTCATTCCCTCAATGGGCAAGCTGACTTGAGTTTCACCATCATTAGAATGCTGTTTTTTTTGAATGCTCATGATGTATTTCTCATCGTTATGGTCAGATAAAGAACAACCTTAAGGCTTACCATCGTGGGAAGGTCAAGCGCATTATTTTGAACATGCCGATGCCGTGGAAGGAATGGATATAAAAACCCTTTACATGAACACATATTCATATGTTATATTGAAGGCATCATGTATAACCAACCGCTTGAGGCCCTATGTCACAATCACATGATCACGAGCATGACCATACTCCAGCAGTAACCAGTGCAAACGAGCGTAAAGTCCTTATCTCCTTCCTCATGATATTCACATTTATGGTGGTCGAAGCTGTTGGAGGGATACTTTCTGGCTCATTAGCATTGCTGGCAGATGCAGGCCACATGCTTACAGATGCAGTAGCTTTGGCGCTGGCTTATGCGGCATTCCGTTTTGGCCGTCGAGCTGCTGATAGCAAACGAACCTTTGGATATTTGCGATTTGAAGTCATCGCGGGATTCTTTAATGCCCTGACACTCTTCGCTATTGTGGCGTGGATTGCATATGAGGCATGGGAAAGGTTACAAGCTCCACCAATTATACTGGCAGGCCCAATGCTGATCGTTGCCATTGCAGGATTGTTGGTCAACATATTGGTATTATGGATCATGACCCGTGGTGAGACCGATCATGTTAATGTCAAAGGTGCTATTTTACATGTGATGGGTGATCTATTGGGTTCTGTTGGCGCTATTGTCGCCGCTATTGTCATTTACTATACGGGCTGGACACCGATTGACCCAATACTTTCCGTTCTTGTCGCAGCACTGGTTTTACGTAGTGCCTGGAAATTATTAGCAAAATCGCTGCACATCCTGTTAGAAGGAGCGCCTGAAGATGCCTCCCCAGACAAGGTGGAACAGAGACTAATCAGTTCTGTTAAGGGCTTAGCAGCCGTAAGTCATATTCATGTCTGGCAAATAACCTCAGGTCGGACGATGGCAACACTGGAAGTAAGAGCCAAGGAAGATGTGGACGTAAAAGACGTTGTGAAGCTTGTAAAACAAGAACTTTATGAGCAGTTCAAAATAGAACATGCAACTGTGGGAATCGACTGGAATTACGATCAAAACGATAATACATGCAGCCTTTCACCGACAAAACTGCGTAACGAACACGAACACGAACACGAACACGAACACGAACACGAACACGGAAAAAAGCATAACCATTCTAGTCCAGGCCACAAACATTAATCAGGCCTCTGGTGATGCACTATCAATTTAGGAGGGAGAATCATAATGTCCAGCACATCAGATTGCGGCAACATACAAGACTGTTCCGCGACAGATCATGTCGCGGAGCCAGATCTATCAATGCTCTCGCAAAACGACATTGGGCAACTTTCCGAGATTTTCCATCTACTGGGGGACCAGTCAAGACTACGAATCCTGCTTTACTGTATGCGTGGTTCGGTCTCTGTAGGCGACATTGCTGAGTCGCTCCAGTTATCACAATCTCTGGTCAGTCATCATCTGAGGTTGTTACGAAGTGCAAGGCTTGTTCGCGGAGAGAGAAAGGGTAAGTACATATTTTATAGCATAATGGATCACCATGTAAGTCATGTTCTTCAGGACATGGTATTTCACATAGCTGAAGAATAACCCGAATAAATTTTGATAAGTAGAGCTTCTGTAATTCCAACTCACCTTAGTTTTTCATTACTTTGGTGAGTTGTTTCATCATTAATTTATTAAAACCTTAATAATAAACTTTTAACAATGAAACCGGCCCCCTTCCCTTGTATGCAATAAATACATTATGGTTCGCTACTACCAGATAAAGCGAAGTGAGCAGGCCACCTCCCGAAGGAAAAACCTTGCTTTGCAAGATTATTGATTAGCCACGGATAATCTAAATAGCTGCGCCGAATAGTAGATCACTTTGAGGGAACTCAGCCCGGATTGTGCGATCTGATCAATCGCCAAATCAAAAAAATCACCAACCGGACTGAGCAATGCCGATCATAGCACCCATTCCCCGCAGCGAACGACACCTGATGCAGAAAACCATCCATAAAACGTGCGTTAAAATTATGCCCGCAGACTGACCGCCATGCTGATGTTGCACCGGGGAGACCGTGTCAGTGATGTCGCCAGAACACTCTGCTGCGCCCGTTCATCTGTAGGGCGATGGATTAACTGGTTTACCCAATCGGGTACTGAAGGTCTGAAATCATTACCCGTCGGGCGTTCCCGCCGCTGGCCCTTTGAGCATATCTGCACATTGTTACGTGAACTGATAAAACACTCTCCCGGTGATTTTGGTTATCAATGTTCACGCTGGAGTACGGAGTTACTGGCAATAAAAATCAACGAGATAACCGGATGCCGGCTACATGCCGGAACGGTGCGTCGTTGGTTGCCATCTGCCGGGCTGGTATGGCGGAGAGCTGCGCCGACACTGCGTATCCGTGACCCACACAAAGAAGAAAAAATGGTCGCTCTCCATGAGGCACTGGCGAAATGCAGTGCGGAAAACCCAGTGTTTTACGAAGATGAAGTGGATATTCATCTCAACCCGAAAATCGGAGCTGACTGGCAGTTACGCGGGCAGCAAAAACGCGTTGTCACACCGGGCCAGAATGAAAAGTACTATCTTGCCGGTGCGCTGCACAGCGGTACGGGAAAAGTCAGCTACGTGGGCGGTAACAGCAAAAGCTCAGCCTTATTTATCAGTCTGTTAAAGCATCTTAAAGCGACATACCGGCGGGCAAAAACGATTACGCTCATTGTCGATAACTACATCATCCACAAAAGCCGTGAAACGTTGCGCTGGCTGAAAGCAAACCCAAAGTTCAGGGTCATTTACCAGCCGGTTTACTCGCCGTGGGTCAATCATGTCGAACGGTTGTGGCAGGCACTTCATGAGACAATAACCCGAAATCACCAGTGCCGTTCAATGTGGCAACTGTTGAAAAAGGTCCATCACTTTATGAATACCGTCAGCCCATTCCCCGGGGGAAAACATGGGCTGGCTAATGTGTAGCGGTATTAGGATCAGTTATTTAGATAATGAATGTAAGTAGGAAAATAATGACCCATAATATAAAAAAGCGAGCTCCAATACAGGCAGCTCGCAAAAGTCACTCAAGGAAAAACAGAGGGACATACCTACTATGTAGATATGGTACTGCTGCGACATGCTACATTCTTTGATTACTGTGATAGCGTTAAATTTTCAATAAGGAGAAAATTTACAAATAGTTTGGTTCTATTTATATACGACAGCGGTAGCGTATGAATTATCTTGAACTCTAAGTGATGAAATTACGAAATGAGTTCCACCAATCATATCTGCTTTTTTAGATAGCGAATTAATAATCTCCGATTGGGTTGCACTACCGGTTTTAAAGAAATTAATCTCTCCGACACGAATTGCGTTTATCGGAGTTGGTTCGTTATAAGTAATTTCTGTCGCCGCGTAACTACTGAAAATGGGGAATAGCAATGCTAATACAAGTATACTTTTCATGAACACCTCTTTAACTAAATAGTGGGTATAATAATAACTCAAAATTTATAGAATGGATTAACTTAAAAAGACAATAGATAAACAAAAACAGACAAAGTTATAATATTAAAAGTGGTTGCGTCTAATGGTTTAGTTTTTTGATTTTTTTTGATTTTTTTTGATTTCTTTTGATTTATAGTATGTTGGAGGAACACCAAAAATGGATTTGAAAGTTCGGCAAAATGATGCTTGTGAACTGAAATTATAATCAATGACGACATCAATTATCCTATTGTGTTCATGTGACCTGCTCCCCGTTGATTAGTACACCCCGATGTTAGTAATGTCTTCATAAGCCACATGAGGACATCCCCATGAAGAAGCGTTTTTCCGACGAACAGATCATCAGTATTCTCCGCGAAGCCGAAGCTGGGGTACCCGCCCGTGAACTCTGCCGCAAGCATGCCATTTCCGATGCCACGTTTTACATCTGGCGTAAGAAGTATGGCGGTATGGAGGTGCCTGAAGTTAAGCGCCTGAAGTCGCTTGAGGAAGAGAACGCCAGACTCAAGAAGCTGCTTGCCGAAGCCATGCTGGATAAAGAGGCGCTTCAGGTGGCTCTTGGGCGAAAGTACTGACGACAGACCAGAAGCGGGAAGCCGTGATGTTGATGTGTGATGCGACCGGTCTGTCGCAACGTCGTGCCTGCAGGCTTACAGGTTTATCCCTGTCGACCTGCCGCTATGAGGCTCACCGTCCGGCTGCTGATGCGCATTTATCAGGGCGCATCACTGAGCTGGCACTGGAGCGCAGGCGTTTTGGCTACCGTCGTATTTGGCAGTTGCTGCGCCGTGAAGGGCTTCATGTTAATCATAAGCGCGTGTACCGGCTTTATCACCTCAGTGGCCTGGGCGTAAAACGCAGAAGACGTCGTAAAGGGCTGGCAACAGAACGTCTGCCGCTGCTCCGTCCGGCGGCGCCCAATCTGACCTGGTCGATGGATTTCGTCATGGACGCACTTTCCACCGGTCGCAGGATCAAGTGTCTTACCTGCGTCGATGATTTCACAAAGGAATGCCTGACGGTCACTGTTGCCTTTGGGATTTCAGGCGTTCAGGTCACGCGTATTCTGGACAGCATTGCACTGTTTCGAGGCTATCCGGCGACGATAAGAACTGACCAGGGGCCGGAGTTCACTTGCCGTGCACTGGATCAATGGGCCTTTGAGCATGGTGTTGAGTTGCGCTTAATCCAGCCGGGCAAGCCAACGCAGAACGGATTTATTGAGAGCTTTAACGGACGATTTCGCGATGAATGTTTGAATGAGCACTGGTTCAGCGATATCGTTCATGCCAGGAAAATTATTAATGACTGGCGGCAGGATTATAACGAATGCCGCCCGCACTCCACGCTGAATTATCAGACACCGTCTGAATTTGCAGCGGGCTGGAGAAAGGGTCATTCTGAGAATGAAGATTCCGACGTTACTAACTGAGTGTTGTATCTAATCGTGGGGGCAGGTCACATACATCGTGCCAAAATTTAGAGTGCTTCACAAATACCATGCATACAACATAAAAAAGATAGCCTTGAATCATTATCCTGAATATGTATGGAAATGACATTCCGAATACAACCATATCTGCCATTTAAAACTCTTTCCAATATATGATAATGTTATTATTATTTCATGTATATTTAAAATTAGATAAACAAAAACAGACAATGGATAAACAAAAAAAGACATTATTATTGAATAACAATGATTGTTATATGGTTTATTTAGGCAGCTTGGGCATTTCATGTCACGTGATTTAAGATCTAGGTATTTATTCTTTTGATTCAGAGTCAAGCTAGAGTTGTTTGAAGGGAAGGGGATGGGAATGCGTGAGTTTCAGCCTCCAACTACCTGTAAAGACATATTTTGAAACCTATATAAATGGGATAAGAAAAAATATCTTCAGTGTAAAACGATAAAAAAATCGCTATATCTTATTGATCATATGTGAATTTTCTTGTCTAAGAAAAATTTCTCGATAAGTGGATGTTCAAGACAGTCTGCGCTATACAAATAAATACAATAAAAAGTGTTGACCCTATAGTAGTTACAGGGTTTTTAATGGTCATCAACAGGAAACGAGCAATATGCTCTTATGATGAACATTAACTTTATTAGGATTATCACTATGAAAAATATCAAACTTCTCGCAGCAGCTGGTCTTCTCTCTGTTGTCTCATTCTCTGGTATGGCGCAGACTGTCAGCGTAACTGCTTCCACTCTTGACAGTGCAGAAGCAAAAATTGCTGCTAAAGCAAAAGAAGCACAAACGTCATACAAAATTCTTTCTGCTTCTACTGGCAATAGAGTTCACATGACCGCTATTCTAGGAGAGTAGCGATGTAACTGCTTGAAATAGCAATGTTTTTATTTATCCATTGTGATTCAAATATAATGTGCCGATTTATACAAGCATATTACCTTCCTTTATCTTGAGTGATGTTTTAGGGCTGCCTGTTGTTGGAGCCCTTTTTTAACTTCTCGATGTTAGAGTCTTTCCTATATATCAATAATTACAAAGGAAATCATTAAATTGAAATATTTGTATTTATCAGAACTACGGAGGTTATTTTTTAAGTAAGGCTGTTTTTGGAGTTTCTAAAATTATCGTTTCAGCTAGCTCAGCTTTGATTTTATAATCTGTTCGACTGCTGTTCTTGCTTTAACCGCTGCTTGTAAATCTCTGAGTATGTGAGCACGAATAATAGCTCCTTCAAAGAGCATTGAAACGGATTCTGATATTTCGAACACAAATTTTTCGGAGGAAATAACCTTCGACACATGGTGCCTGATTAATACATCCATTTCTATTTTATTACGAGCACACCTTTGATGTATCAGATGAGTGGGATCGCTAAATTCAGCACTGACATTGATAAAATAACAACCATGAAAAGATGACGATGTGATGTCTCTGCTATTTATAGAATCATCGAGTGTATTGAAAAGCTCGCTAATAGATGGGTAACCATCCTCTACTTGAGATAAACGAGAGTTTAAAGATGCGAAATATTGTTGGTTGCAATAGTCAATGGTAGCCGCAATAAGCTCTTCTTTGCTTGAAAAATAGGTATAAAGCGTCTTCTTCGCTACACCCGATTCAGTCAATACCTGGTTTATACCAACAGCATGAACTCCATATTGATAAAAAAGTTTAAAAGCAGTTGAGATTAATAGTTCTTTCTTGTCCATAGAAGCTAAGACCTGGTTGTTGTACGGATTGAATATTGACATCAGTAGACTGACTTGTCTACTCTTAGATGAGGGAGACAGATCGGTCTCCTTTACTTTGCCGGTACTTAATTAAGAGGTTTTTACATGAAAAGTACTCCCCGTGCTCCGCATGAAATGTTTCATAAAATCTATGACTTAGTGACTATTGGCTCAGGCTCTGCTGCAAGGGCAGCGGCTAATGAAGCACGCAGATTAGATAAATCAGTAGCAATGATTGAGCAGGGGGTTGCGGGAGGCACGTGTCTGAATGTTGGCTGTATCCCGTCCAAAACCTTATTGGCGGCGGCTGCAATTCGTTTTTCTGCGCTTCAAAAGAAATTTTCTGGCATTGATACCTCGGCTGCTCCTGTTGACCTGGCATTGTTGGTTTGGGATAAAGATCAGATGATTGGCCAATTTCGAGAGACCTATCATGTACAGGGACCTTCTGAAGCCGGTATTGATGTGTTTCGAGGGGCTGCCGCTTTTACGTTATCTCAGAATCAGGAATATGTGAGTTTAAATGTTCATGGAATTGATGGCATCACTCAAGTACATGCAAAGAACGTAGTCATTGCAAGCGGGGCGAGTCCGTTCATTCCTGAAATTCCAGGGTTGAAGGACGTAGATTATCTGACGTCTTCCACGGCTATGTCGCTTACTAAAGTTCCTGAATCTTTACTGGTTATTGGTGGGAATGCTATTGGCCTTGAGCAAGCTCAGTTGTTCTCTCGTTTAGGGTCAAAAGTCAAAGTTATTGAGGTTGCCACCAGAATAGCTCCTTTCGAAGATCATGAAATATCTGCTGTCTTGGCGAAATCACTCAATAATCAAGGTATTGAATTTTTAACTGGTGCAAATATCACACAAGTAAAAGCAATGGGAGATTTAGTTAGCTGCACAGTCAAGATTGGTGAGAGCACTTATATTCTTTCTGCTGAGAAGATTATGATCGCAACCGGGCGCCGCCCATTTACCGAAAATCTTAATCTTAATGCTGTTAATATCTCGACTGGTCCACGTGGGCAGGTGATTGTGGACGAGAATCTTAAAACGTCAAATTCACGAGTCTGGGCTGCTGGTGATGTTACAGGCGGTGCTCAATTTGTTTATGTTGCAGTTGAGCAAGGTAAATTAGCAGCGAGTAATGCTCTTGGTGATAAGCTAGATTCTCTGGATTATAATGTCCTTCCTCGTGTAACTTTCACTTCTCCGGAGCTAGCTTCTGTAGGTTTGACTGCATTACAAGCTGAGGAAGAAGGAATTCCATATGAAGTCCGAGAACTGCCTGTCGCGTTTGTATTGCGTGCAATTGTGAGTCGTCATACTGATGGTTTGGTAAGACTGATCTCGAATAGTGAAACAGGGAAGATACTCGGCATTCATATGGTAGGGGAATCTGCAGGTGATGTTATTGGTGCGGCTACCTATGTCCTTTCAGCTAATATGACAGTACAGCAACTTGCTAAACTATGGTCCCCTGAATTCACAATGACAGAATCACTAAAGAATGTGGCGAAAACCTCCCCAATTAGGTAGCACAACCTACCAACCTTAAATCCATAGTCAGCTTAATGCTGACAATGGCGGCCTAGTCCATTCGCTTATTGGGATTTTCCTATGAGTATATTACCTATCCTTCAGTTTCCCGACCCTCGATTACGTACCGAAGCAAAGACGGTTCTATGTATAGATGAGCAGGTTCATTTTCTTGCTCAAAATATGTTAGCAACAATGTATGATGCAAACGGGATTGGTCTTGCTGCTACCCAAGTAAATACCCATGAGCGCGTCGTCGTGATTGACGTGTCTGAGACGCGCGATCAGCCAATGGTAATCATCAATCCTGAAATAGTTTGGGCTAGCGACAATATTTCTAAAGGAACAGAAGGCTGTCTTTCGTTGCCGGGTATTTACTGCGATATTGAGCGTTCAGAGGTAGTGAAGATCAAATACATGGATAAATATGGGAAAACCCAGGAAATTCACGCGGATGGACTTCTTGCTATGGCTTTGTTGAATAAATCGAACTTTTGCTGAGTTGAAGGATCAGATCACGCATCTTCCCGACAACGCAGACCGTTCCGTGGCAAAGCAAAAGTTCAAAATCACCAACTGGCCCACCTACAATAAAGCCCTCATCAACCGTGGCTCCATAACTTTCTGGCTGGATGATGAAGCTATTCAGGCCTGGTATGAGTCGGCAACGCCTTCATCACGGGGAAGACCTCAGCGCTATTCTGACCTTGCCATCACGACTGTGCTGGTCATTAAACGCGTATTCAGGCTGACCCTGCGCGCTGCGCAGGGCTTTATTGATTCCATTTTTTCTCTGATGAACGTTCCGCTACGCTGCCCGGATTACAGCTGTGTCAGCAGGCGGGCAAAGTCGGTTAATGTCAGTTTCAAAACGCCCACCCGGGGTGAAATCGCACACCTGGTAATTGATTCCACCGGGCTGAAGGTCTTCGGTGAAGGCGAGTGGAAAGTCAAAAAGCATGGCCAGGAACGCCGCCGTATCTGGCGTAAGCTGCATCTCGCCGTTGACAGTAAAACACATGAAATCATCTGCGCTGACCTGTCGCTGAACAACGTTACGGACTCAGAGGCCTTCCCCGGGTTAATCCGGCAAACCCACCGGAAAATCAGGTCAGCCGCCGCCGATGGCGCTTACGATACCCGGCTATGTCACGATGAACTGCGGCGTTGACCTGCCCCCACGATTAGATACAACACTCAGTTAGTAACGTCGGAATCTTCATTCTCAGAATGACCCTTTCTCCAGCCCGCTGCAAATTCAGACGGTGTCTGATAATTCAGCGTGGAGTGCGGGCGGCATTCGTTATAATCCTGCCGCCAGTCATTAATAATTTTCCTGGCATGAACGATATCGCTGAACCAGTGCTCATTCAAACATTCATCGCGAAATCGTCCGTTAAAGCTCTCAATAAATCCGTTCTGCGTTGGCTTGCCCGGCTGGATTAAGCGCAACTCAACACCATGCTCAAAGGCCCATTGATCCAGTGCACGGCAAGTGAACTCCGGCCCCTGGTCAGTTCTTATCGTCGCCGGATAGCCTCGAAACAGTGCAATGCTGTCCAGAATACGCGTGACCTGAACGCCTGAAATCCCAAAGGCAACAGTGACCGTCAGGCATTCCTTTGTGAAATCATCGACGCAGGTAAGACACTTGATCCTGCGACCGGTGGAAAGTGCGTCCATGACGAAATCCATCGACCAGGTCAGATTGGGCGCCGCCGGACGGAGCAGCGGCAGACGTTCTGTTGCCAGCCCTTTACGACGTCTTCTGCGTTTTACGCCCAGGCCACTGAGGTGATAAAGCCGGTACACGCGCTTATGATTAACATGAAGCCCTTCACGGCGCAGCAACTGCCAAATACGACGGTAGCCAAAACGCCTGCGCTCCAGTGCCAGCTCAGTGATGCGCCCTGATAAATGCGCATCAGCAGCCGGACGGTGAGCCTCATAGCGGCAGGTCGACAGGGATAAACCTGTAAGCCTGCAGGCACGACGTTGCGACAGACCGGTCGCATCACACATCAACATCACGGCTTCCCGCTTCTGGTCTGTCGTCAGTACTTTCGCCCAAGAGCCACCTGAAGCGCCTCTTTATCCAGCATGGCTTCGGCAAGCAGCTTCTTGAGTCTGGCGTTCTCTTCCTCAAGCGACTTCAGGCGCTTAACTTCAGGCACCTCCATACCGCCATACTTCTTACGCCAGATGTAAAACGTGGCATCGGAAATGGCATGCTTGCGGCAGAGTTCACGGGCGGGTACCCCAGCTTCGGCTTCGCGGAGAATACTGATGATCTGTTCGTCGGAAAAACGCTTCTTCATGGGGATGTCCTCATGTGGCTTATGAAGACATTACTAACATCGGGGTGTACTAATCAACGGGGAGCAGGTCAGCGTAAGAAAATCAGCGCGCTTATCCCTCCCCGAAAAGGTGCGGGTTACTGGCCCGGTGAATATGCAGACCGTAACCGTGCAGTGGCTAATCAGCGAATGACCGGGAGTAATGCGCGGTGGAAATGGACAACAGATTACAACCGTCGCTCGATAGCGGAAACGGCGATGTACCGGGTAAAACAGCTGTTCGGGGGTTCACTGACGCTGCGTGACTACGATGGTCAGGTTGCGGAGGCTATGGCCCTGGTACGAGCGCTGAACAAAATGACGAAAGCAGGTATGCCTGAAAGCGTGCGTATTGCCTGAAAACACAACCCGCTACGGGGGAGACTTACCCGAAATCTGATTTATTCAACAAAGCCTCTTGCTATCTGTATCCAGCATGAAATGGATCATCTAACAGGAAAACTCATTATTGACTACCTCTCTCCCTTAAAGAAAGAACGAGTTCAAAGAAAATTATCGAAACAGAGAAACCGTCGGAATAAAAGGAAGTAATTTTGTATCTAACTGTTTTATAAAAAGAAAACCGCATGCAAAAAATACAATAAAAAGTATTGACCCTATAGTAGTTACAGGGTTTTTAATGGTCATCAACAGGAAACGAGCAGTATGCTCTTATGATGAACATTAACATTATTAGGATTATCACTATGAAAAATATCAAACTTCTCGCAGCAACTGGTCTTCTCTCTGTTGTCTCATTCTCTGTTATGGCGCAGACTGTCAGCGTAACTGCTTCCACTCTTGACAGTGCAGAAGCAAAAATTGCTGCTAAAGCAAAAGAAGCACAAACGTCATACAAAATTCTCTCTGCGTATACTGGTGATCGAGTGCACATGACCGCTAAATTAGGGGATTAATAGATAATCATTTTAGGGTATCTATAGGAATATATACCTTGATAAAATCTGCCACCATATACTAATTTTTATTATTTGATATATCACATGTTTTTCCTTGAATAGACTTTAGCGGACTGCTGATAAAGAGTCCGCATTTTTTTAATATAATACTAATAGTTAAGTATAGTTTTTTATCCGTGCAAATATTTTAGCTCCACGCCCTCTTTGATACTTTCAGTTTTTGTGATCCATTCTCAATACCGATGCTTGGTTAAAACAGAGAACCATTCATCATCAGCTAGCAACCGGTGCTTTTACGATTTAAGGGGTTAAGACGCCGCTCACTATTCTATTCCGTTAGCCTGACTCTGTGATTTCCCGAACATAGTTCAGTGTTCTGAACAGATAAAACCAGCATATTTGTGTCCGGAGCGTCAGACAAGATTGTCTGATAAAGGGTGACCGCATTGTACAAATCATCATCGTACTAGTCGGTGTTATTTGAATTTCCCGACAATTCAAAGCAATCCGCCTGGAGTTCGCCTACTAAGTCCTTGATGTAATCGTCCTTAACGAATCCGCCAAAGTTCGCCTGATGCTCTTCATCCGCGTCATAAGGACCGCCATAAATATACGCATATCCACCTTCCCGGGAGTTATAAGGATAGGCATTCACTAGGTCTTCGTAGTGTTCATAAAACCAGTTGCGCATCACTTCCAGCTGATTCGCTTTACTGTTGTATTGCAGTGACTTAAGCGGGACTTTCTTATGATTAATCATAAAGGTTTCTGACATAGTTTTATGTCTCCCAGACTAGACTAGGGGTCTGAAGCCCAACCGTACGAAAACGGACGCTAAGTACGTTTTGTGAACAGATGATCATCAAGCCCTGAGACAATATGATCGTCACAGAGTCCATTCATCCGTTTCTTCCGCTTGCTTCAGTGGCCGTAGCTGGCCTTTTGTTACCTGCTCAGCAAGTGTGAACGTGTAATGCCCCAGCATATTGATATCGCGTGCTTCAGTGGCGAAAGTCTGGCTTCATCCTCTTCATTTATGGTTTCACCTTCATTACGTAAATGATCCAATGCTGCCTGCATATAGATGCTATTCCAGAGAACGACTGCATTGGTCACCAGTCCGTGCGCACCCAACTGATCCTCCTGCCCATCCTGATAGCGTTTCCTTATTTCACCTTTTTGTCCGTGGCAAATCGCTCTGGCTACAGCATGTCGGCTTTCTCCCCGGTTAAGTTGGGTCAGGATGCGGCGGCGATAATCTTCATCACCAATATAATTAAGAAGGTATAAATTGCTTCATTTGGCGCACTATCGTAAACGTTTTTGGCGGGACAGGATGTACTTGTGTGTACGAAACCGAGGGCCAACAATAAATATTGATTTAATGCAAAGGCCCATATAAGATTGATTTACAAGGTGATGGTGCTCCACCTTTCCCAACCGCCGGTTTTTCAACACCGGATGATGGCGCCTGATATACAGATGAAGTTGTCCTCTTATAGGCATGTATGTCAGGTATCGCTATGCAAAATAAAACCACATTACCGCTTACCGCAGAATCTCTCTCTTTTCAAAGAGATAATCCGATTTATGTCTTCGGTCATCGAAATCCTGACAGCGATGCTATTTGCAGCGCGCTGGTTGTGGCTGACTGGCTTAATTACACCGGTCGTCCCGCAACGCCCTGGCGCCTGGGGGATATCACCCCGGAAACCCGTTATATCCTCAACGCTGCGGGTGTTTCACAACCCGATTTACTCACCGTCGATCTGACAGATAAAACCGTATGGCTGGTTGATTTTACGGATGCAGAGCAGGGACCGTCTTCGCTGATGGACAGCA
This sequence comes from Klebsiella sp. RHBSTW-00484, assembly GCF_013705725.1. Classification (NCBI taxonomy): domain Bacteria; kingdom Pseudomonadati; phylum Pseudomonadota; class Gammaproteobacteria; order Enterobacterales; family Enterobacteriaceae; genus Klebsiella; species Klebsiella sp. RHBSTW-00484. The sequence continues at coordinate 5,697,261 of NZ_CP055481.1, forward strand.
ACGTCATCGGCATCATTGACCATCATCGTATTGGTACCCTTGTTACCCGCAATCCACCGGATGTCTGGGTGCGGGCGGTAGGATGCTGCGGAACAGTAATTCTCTCAATTCTCATGCATGACATTCCGATGCCGCTGACTGCCGCTCAGGCTGTGTTGCTGATGGGGGCGATCCTCAGTGATACCGTTGCGCTGACGGGTCCCACCACCACCACTCAGGATCAGGAATCCGTGGCTGTTTTGCGGGAAATCGCCGGTATCGATTATGACCAGTTTGTGACAGGGCTGCTGCGAGCCAAAACAGATATAACCGGGCAATCCGCGTCGGTTTTACTCAATCGTGACGCCAAAAATTACCGGATCCATGATGTGCCGCTGTTGTTGTCACAAATTGAGGTCCGCGACATGGCTGATATTACTCCCCTGTTGCCTGAGCTACTGCAGGAAATGGATAAAACCTGCAAGGACAGCGTGCTGGACATGGTGATCCTGATGGTGACAGACATTACCAGCCGGAACTCCGTTTTGCTTTTTTCAGACAGCAGCCTGACAGGCTCCCGCCAGGTATCGCTGCCCGGCATGACAAGCCGGAAAAAAGAAATCCTCCCCTGGCTGACCAACCGCTTCGCTTCTTATAAGAGGTGATTTATGCAAATTTACCGGCATGCCTTGTTACTTGTACAGAATGAAACCGATGGTCTGCTGTTGCTTGAGCAGGCAGAACGTCTGGCAAAAGAGATGGGCACCCGTATTACTGTCGGGCATCTCAGTGCTGACTATAGGGAACTGGATTATACCAGTGACTCATTAACCAAAGACCGTCAGTCCCGCGAAGTTATTGATGCAAAGGCAATGCTTAGCCGTCTGGTGGAGTCCAGCAGTATTGATATCAACGTCAGGTCCATCGTCAGCATCCATCGTTTCCGGGACGTTGAGGCCGTTGTTCAGCATGAAGATATCGATCTGGTCATGCTGGGGCATGAAAACCGCCTGTTCAGGGTTTTTTCCTCCTTTTCTTTCGAATTCATCAATCACCTTTCTGTTGATGTTCTGATTAAACATATTCCAGCCCCTTAAAAGAAGGTCAAACTTATGAGCTTTGAAATTGAATGTATCATCGCAAGAGAAATTCTGGATTCCCGCGGTAACCCGACCGTAGAGGTTGAAGTGACTTCTGTAGGGGGCAGTATGGCCCGTGCCTCCGTTCCTTCCGGTGCCAGCACCGGCTCCCGTGAAGCCATCGAGCATCGCGATGATGACAAGACACGTTTTGGCGGTAAAGGTGTTCAGGATGCGGTCCGGTGCGTCAATACCGAAATTAACGATGCCCTGCAGGGCTACGATGTACGCCGCCAGAAAGAAATCGACAACTGTCTGATTGCCCTTGATGGCACAGAAAACAAAGGCCGGCTGGGTGCTAATGCGATCCTTGGCGTATCGCTGGCAGTATCCCGCCTGGCGGCACAACTATCCTCTACCCCGCTCTACCGCTATCTGGGTGGCGTCGGCGCGAATCTGCTGCCGGTTCCCTGTATGAATATCATTAACGGCGGAGTTCATGCCCGCTGGCAGGGCGCTGATTTTCAGGAGTTTATGATTGCACCATGGGGAGCCTCTTCCGTACGCGAAGCTATTCGCTGGGGCAGTGAGGTCTACCAGGCCCTGCGTCAGGTCCTGCTGGAAAAAGGTTTATCCGCCGGCGTGGGCGATGAAGGCGGTTTTGCACCGGCCGTTTCCTCAAACCGTCAGCCGCTGGAGCTTATCGTGGAGGCAATTAGCAAGGCGGGATACCGCCCAGGCGAAGATATCGTTATTTGCATGGATCCGGCCTCCAGTGAATTCTACGTCGATGGGAAATATACCCTGCGTACCGAAAATACCCGGCTCAGCGCCGACGAAATGACCCGCTACTATGAGCAACTGGTGAAGGATTTCCCGATAGTCCTGATTGAAGATGGCCTTGCGGAAGACGACTGGGCCGGCTGGCAGCTCCTGCACCGCGCGCTCGGCGATAAAGTTGAGCTGGTTGGCGATGATATCTTTGTGACCAATGTGAAATATATCCAGCGAGGTATCGATGAAAACCTGGCCAATGCCGCATTGATCAAACTGAACCAGATAGGCACCCTGAGTGAAACCATCGAAGCCGTCCAGTTGTGTCAGGATAACAACTGGGGAACCTTTATTTCGCACCGGAGCGGGGAAACCGTGGACAGCTTCATTGCAGATATGACCGTCGGCCTGCGGGCTGGTCACCTGAAAACCGGTGCACCCAGCCGTGGGGAGCGCATTGAGAAATACAATCAACTGATGCGTATTGAAGATGAATTAGGTGATGCCGCCATCTTCGCCGGTAAAGCCGCCTTCAAAAAACGCTGATTCCGTCACCCTTCCCGTATGCTCAGATACGGGAAGGGGTAGGGTGGTTCTGTGAACGGAAAAATACTCATACTGTCAACAGCAACGGGGATCCAGGCAAACTGTCTGGTTTTCCTGATCGCTGATGCCTTTTTTAATATACTGCCGGATGATACCAGTGCCGTTGTAATCGCGCTGTTCATCGGTAGCGGTGCCCATCTTCTGATGCATCACCTCCTTGACCGGAGTCCAGGTAAATCCGGGTAATCAGTACAAACAACTCAACGGGTTCAGGTCCTTCCGGTTCAGTTGTGGGTGACAGACAGGTAGTTGTTATGGGGAAAATTATTTTACTCCGCCATGGCGAAAGTTAGTTGAATCGCAAAATCGTTTTACCGGATGGGAAAATGTCCCGCTGATGCTGAAAGGAGTGGAGGAAACCCGGCGCGCAGCAAACCTGATAAAACGGTCCGGGATCAGTGTGCCACTACAATCATAGATGGAGCCTGCACATCCGTTCTGAACCGGGCAATTCATTCGCTCTGGCTGATAATGGAAGCGCTGAATCAATTGTGGTTACCGGTGGACAAATCATGGCGGTTAAATGAACGTCATTACGGTGCGCTTCAGGGAATGAACAAAGATGAAGCCACTCAACAGATTGGCCAGAAAATCGTTTATCACTGGCGGAGGAGCTATCGTGGTATCTCCCTTCCGTTGCCGGAAGCACCTGCTTCACTTCATCGTGAGGCACGTTATCGTCATGTGTCCCTGACGGATTTGCTGGGGGGAGAAAGTCTGGAAATAACGCAACGAAGGTTGTTGCCTTACTGGCACCACGTCATTGTCCTGCGCGTCGCCAGTGGCGAAACCATGTTGCTGGTCAGTCATGCTAATACACTGCGTGCGCTGACCATGTTTATTGAGCAGATTGATGAAAATAAGGTTCCCGATCTGCATGTCCTGACGGGAATCCCCGTACTGTATGAAATGAATGAAAAACGGGCCATCACCGCACGTTATTCCCTTGAATGACGGTCTGATGGTGCCCTGATTTCAGCGAGGTGGTATGTACAAATCATTATTCGCGGTGGTGATAGGCGGATCGATCGGCTGTGTGATCCGCTGGATCGATCGGCTGTGTGATCCGCTGGATACTGTCCATGCGTCTCAATGCACTTTTCCCCAATCTTCCACCTGGTACCCTGGTGGTTAATCTGGTTGGCGGATTTATCATCGGTATGGCACTGGCCTTTTTTGTCCGGCAGCCTCACCTTGATCCCGCCTGGAAGTTTTTTATTACCACCGGCATATGTGGCGGTATGACAACCTTTTCCACCTTTTCTGCTGAGGTGGTGGTGTTACTTCAGAATGGCAATTATGCATGGGCTGTCATTTCCGTACTGACGCACGTAACTGGCTCGCTTCTGATGACTGCCACTGGTTTCTTTGTGATGACACTGCTGTAAAAGCATATGCGCCATACACTTAACCGCGCCATGTCTCCGGCAGATTTTCATTTTATCGCCATAACAACATACCTGACCTGCCGGGTCAGGTATTTCCGGAGAAGGGTGTATGGAGATGCTCCCTGAGAATATCGTGAAGGGACTTTCCGAGGCCGAGGTGCAGACCCGGCTGGGTCAATGTGGCTATAACGAAGTGCGTGAACAGCCTCCGGACCAGGTGCGTGCTATCCTCAAACGTCTGCTGGGTCCCATCCCCTGGATGCTCGAAATTGCGCTGGTACTTGAAGTGGTTCTGGGAAAGACGACTGAACCAGTGCGCGCTCAGACAACGACGAACCATCCATTCACCTCATTCGGAGGTCACAGATAGTCGCTGTCTCACACGCCGAATCCCCTCCTGAGTTCACCACGATCCAGCAGGTCATGGCGGCGTCCGGCGCCATGATCCTAGCAGTCGCAACCGGCAGCGACGGTCATCCCCATATCCGCGGGTTGCAATCATTAGTCGAAGCATAGGCGATGATACGGCAGGACTCGTCAGGGATACGGTTTCCAGTGAAAGATTAGACTTATTGCTGCCGGCAGTAGTGTCAGCGTTGCCAGTGTGGCTGAAAGCAGCCCACCAATAATGGCAAATGCCATCGGTCCCCAGAAAACATCCCGGGCAATCGGCAGCATCCCGAGAATGGCCGCCGAAGCGGTCAGCATGATGGGGCGTGAACGGTGCAGCGCGGCGACTTTGATCGCCTCATCCGCAGTGAAACCATTTTTCATCCCCACATCCACTTCGCTAATAAGAATGACGGCATTACGGATGATCATCCCGGCCAGTGCAATGATCCCCAGCAGCGCTACAAAGCCCATCGGTATGCCAAAAGGCAACATAGCCATAACAATCCCCGGCAGACCAAAGGGTGCCATCAGCAGGGCCAGCAACATCGAGGAAAAACGCTGTAACTGGATCATCAGCAGTAACAGCATCACCATCAGCGTGACAGGCAATACCGCATACACTGAACTGTTCCCTTTGTCCGACTCCACAACCACCCCGCCTTCCTCCACGCCGTAACCCGGCGGCAGACTCTCCCGGAAACCGGCAACGACAGGAGACAGTGCCGATGATAGCCTTTCTGCACGCACCCCGGGCGCGGTATCCGACTGGGCCGTGATAAACGGCAGCCGCTGCCGGCGCCAGATAACCGGGTCATCGAGCGTCCATTCTGGCGTGGCGACCTGTCCCAGGGGAACTTTATTCCCGGTCGATGATGTCAGCATCAGAGCATTCAGTAACGCCGGGTTTTGTCGTGAGGCTTCATTTCCCCGCAGCACCACATCAATCTGGCGGTTACGGTCGCGCAGGGTGGTCACGGTGGTTCCGGAGAACAGCGTGGCAAGCGTTCCTGCCAGTGACTGAGACGTCATGCCGGTGGCACGCGCCTGCGTCTGATCCACCCGCAGACGGATGACCCGCTCCGGTTCACCGGACGTCAGATTGACACCCCGAGTATCGGGATTGCGGGCAATCATCCCTGCCAGTTGCGTGGCCAGTTCACGTACACGGGTATTATCCGGCCCGGATACCCGATATCTGATCGGCCAGCCTACCGGGGGGCCCAACTCCAGTGTGGATACCCGGGTTGTGAGCGTACTGAAATCTTTCGACAGGATCTGCTCAAGCTGTTTCTGCAGCCGGTTTCTCGCCGCTTCATTTTTCGCCACTACGACCAGCTGGGCAATGTTCTCTTTCTGCAGCAGAACATCCATCGGCAGATAAAAACGTACAGCGCCGGAACCGATGTAGCTTGAGTAATGGTCAATATCAGGATTATCGCGCAATTTCGCTTCAAACTTCAGGACGTCGTGGTGTGTCTGTGCCTGGCTGACATTCTGCGGTAGAGTCAGGCTCACCAGTAGCTCCGGGCGATCGGACGCCGGGAAAAACTCACCCTGCATCAGAAGGGCCCCGCCCCCGGACAATATCAGTATCGCCAGGGCACAACCGAGTGTCTTGCGCCGGTGCTGCATCACCCGGTCGAGCAGGCGGGTATAATGACGGTGAAAGAAACTGTGCTTATGTGACTGATGTGAATGCTGTTCCGGCAGTAACCAGACGCCGGTAAGCGGCGAGAAAAGAACCGCAACCAGCCATGAGCTCAGCAGCGCTGTCAGTACCACCACAAACAGGGAGTAGCAGTATTCTCCTGCGCTCGATTCCGCAAATCCCACCGGTATAAATCCGGCAATCATCACCAGTGTTCCCGTCAGCATCGGGAACGCGGTGGTACGAAATACCTGCGTGGCGGCCACACTCAGGGCATCGCCAGCCTCAAGCCGCGACACCATGGCTTCTACGGTGATCATGGCATCATCAACCAGCAGTCCCAGTGCAATAATCAGGGCACCGAGGGAGATTCGCTGCAGCCCTATCCCGGCCAATTCCATCCCGGTAAATGTCATGGCCAGCACCAGCGGAATGGCCACAGCGACCACCAGACCTGCCCGGCTGCCCAGCGAAAAAAAAGAAACGGCCAGCACAATAATAACGGCCTCAACCAGCACCTGGACGAATCCTCCCACCGCGTCACTGACTACGGCCGACTGGTCTGCCACCTTCTCCACACTGATCCCGTAAGGAAGATGCGTGCGGATCCTGTCCATCGTCGCGTTCAGCGCCCGACCAAAATCAATAATATTTCCACCGCGAGCCATCGAAATCGCCAGCCCGAGTGCCGGTTTACCGTTAACCCTAAACTCCGGTGAGGGCGGATCTGCCTGCTGCAGTGTGACCGTGGCCAAATCGGTGAGGGGGATAAAACGGTTTCCGGTATGCAGCACAATTTGCCGCAGGCTGTCCACGGATGTGAAGGCGCCACTGACTTCCACCGACATATTTTCCTGTGATGTCCGGATACGTCCGGCGGGCGTGACGGCATTCTGTGCCTGCAGAGCCGCCGTCACCTGCTGAAGATCGAGTCCCATTCCCGACAGTTTCAGTGGATCAAAAGCAATCACCACCTGTTGTTCGCTGTCACCCAGCGGCGTAACTTTCCCTGTTCCCGGAACAGCCAGCAGAGATGCCCGGATATCATCGACGGTATCGCGTAACTGCCGGGGAGTGAAGCCGTCCGACGTGAAGCCATAAATTGTGCCGTATGTATCATCGAATTCATCATCCACGGCCGGGGTGGTGGTGCCGTCCGGCAGGGATGCCCGGATGTCGTCCATCTTTTTCCGCACGCTATACCAGATACCCGCAACCTCTGACGGCGGTGTGTCATCACGCAGGTTCACAAAAATCACCGACGAGCCCGGACGCGTGTAACTCTCGATATAATCCAGATGTGGGATTTCCTGGAGCTTCTTCTCCAGCGTGTCGGTGACGAAACTGACGGTATCTTTTACCGTTGCGCCCGGCCACTGTGCCGACACCACGGCGGTCTTAATGGTAAACGCCGGATCTTCGCTGCGCGGCAGATTCAGAAAGCTCATGACGCCTGTCACCGTGATCATCAGCATCAGAAAAGCCACCAGTTGTCGGTGGGCCAGTGCCCAGGCAGAAAGATTAAAACCGACGGAAGCGTGCATAACATTTTTCATTTTTGGTCCTCCGTCAGCACGTTTTCCCCGTCACGTAACTGACTGACCCCGGCAGTGACCACCTGTTCACCAGCTGTCAGCCCTTTTCGGATGAGCACCGAATCGGTCATATAGGCCGCAATGTCAACGGGTGTCAGGCGCAGGCGATTTTTGTCGGTGTCCACCACGAACACTGCCGGCTTCTGTTCTTTCCTCGTCAGGGCAGATGCCGGTACCTGAAACACATCACTGCCGCCCATTGGTAATGACCCGGTGACCGTCGCCCCCATAGCCATTACTGCGGGTGCATTCTCAAGGTCATAGCGTACCCGCCAGGTCCGGGTCTGTGTATCTGCCTGCGGGCTGATGTCACGCAGCGTTCCGGTTACCGACACCGACGGGTTATCCGCCATACGCAGGGTGAGTGTCTGCTGCTGTTTCAGGGTGTCAGCCAGAGCCCCCGGTACGCTGAAGACCGCATCACGGGCCCCTGACTGCGCCACCCGCAGGATTTCCTGTCCGGTGGTCACTACCTGTCCCGGACCGGCGCTGACGGTGGTGACCACCCCGGTAACCGGTGAGACCAGTCGCGCATACCCCAGACGGTCCGTTGCACTGCTCAGGTCGGCCTGAGCGCTCTGCAGTTTTGCTGTTGCCGTGTCGCGGTTTGTGCGGGCCTCGTCAAGCTGAACCCGGGCAACCGCACCCTGCGGGGCAAGCAGCGTCATGCGTCGCAGGTTTATCTCAGCAAGCCTGACGCTTGCCCCGGCTTCCTGTACTACCGCCTGAGCACTGCGGTACTGATTACACAAATCGGTATCATCCAGTTCAGCCAGTACCTGCCCGGCAACCACTGACTGCCCCACATCCGTGAGTCGTTTCACCATCCGGCCATCGGTACGGAAGCCGATAATCGTCTCTTCATGGGGCAATATTTCACCGGTCATAAGCGTCTGCCCACCATGATTGCCGGCAGATACCTCCGTGGTCATCACCGGTCTTGGTGGGACATGGCGGGATACCGGCTCATTATCACAGCCGGTCAGTTGCAGGGCGAGGGCGAAAACCAGGGCTGAGCCCCGTCGCCAGAAAGGCAAAGATGCTATCAGGGGGATGAATGAATATGATGGCATGGCAGCCTCCGGAAAAAATGCTGCCATGAGTAAACCGCAGGTGTGTCCAGATACGTTCGACGAACCATCAAGATTTGGTCAAGAAAAGTGAAAAAGAAAACTCATACGGGCAGTTTCACCTGAAACAGGAGTCCGTTCCCCTCTTGCGGGATACTGGCGGTCAGCGTTCCGCCGTGAGACTCACAAATGGCTCTGGCAATCGACAGACCCAGTCCACTGCCTCCTGAATGACGGGAACGGGAAACATCAGAACGGGTAAACCGGTCAAACATCACCGGCAGAAAATCCGGTTCGACGCCCGCGCCGTAATCCCGGAAGGAGAACGTCCAGTAGCCTGACTGAACGTACCCCTGTATCGTTTGCTTCCCGCCTTCCGTCGCGTAACGCAGAGCGTTCTCCATTAAAATGGTAAAGACCTGTCCGATTCGCAGCGGGTCCGCACAACATTCTCCCGGAGGGATATCCGTGTCGTAACCGAAATGCCCGGCGGTAGCCTGTGGCCGTAGCCAGGCAATCTTTTCCTGCAGTAATCCGGCGGGTGAGAAGCGTTGTTTATTCAGCGTGAGTTGCCCTGCATCAGCCAGTGAGAGCAGGTGCAAATCATCAATCAGACGGCTGAGGCTCTGCAGCTGGTTCATCACCATATTCATCTGCGCCTTATCAGGCGGGAATACGCCGTCCATCATTCCCTGCAGACGGCCCACCGCGGCCGTCAGTGGAGAGCGCAGTTCATGCGCGGCCGCAACATGAGATGCCCGTAATTCCCGGTCATAACGTTCAAGTCTTTCGGCCATGGTATTGAAGTTCTGCGTAAACAACATCAATTCAGAGGGCGCACTTGCATCCAGTTTTGAGCGAGTGGTAAAACGCCCCTGCGCTATCGCTGCGGAGGCCCGCGTCAGCAGACCGAACTGCCGGGCGAGAGGTCGGGCGGCCAGCAAACCGAGCATAATTATCAGCGGCGTCACAAACAGGACCAGCCCTCCCAGCGTCAGCCAGTCTGTTGACGCAATGGACGGGTCTGAGAACTGCAGTCCGTACCAGTCATCAATAATTTCATGGTAACGGATGCGGTTAAGATCGGGATTTTCCCGCAGATGCAGAAATTCCTGTCGTACCGGCTCCGGCATCCGATTCTGTACCCAGGCATCCAGCAGGGCAAAACGCAGCCACATGCACAGGGCGATAAGCACGACACTGCCGGCCGCCAGCGACAACACCCTGACGCAAATCCAGCGCCATAATGAACGGGACTCTCTTTTATTCATGGCTGCAAATACCGGTAACCGACCCCTCTCACGCTGGTCAGCACACCGCTGACCCCCGCTTTTTCCAGTTTGCGGCGCAGGTTATAGATGTGTGTATCAACCACCCTCTCCAGGGCATCACTCTCCGGCAGACAGTGTTCAAGCAGGGTCTGACGGGAACAGACGCTCCGGGGGCGGGTCATCATCATGTCCAGCAGTGAAAACTCGGTGGGGGTCAGCTCAAGGTGCACCCGGTTTTCATCGTGAATAATAGCGACTGACATGGTGTCCCGGTTGAGTTCAACGGCCCCCACCCGGCGATAATTTTCAGCGTCAGTATGCGCTGCCGCCCCACGCCGTAACACCGCCTGCACCCGGGCCACGACCTCACCCGGATGATAAGGTTTGACGACATAATCATCCGCACCGAAGCGTAAGGCCCCGATACGGTCCGGAGCCTCGCCCATTGCGGTGACCATTATCACGGGAACATCGGATTCGCGGCGCAGCCGGCTGAGTATTTCTGTTCCGGTCATACCCGGCAGCATGATATCAAGCAGAATAAGTGCAGGATGCTGGGTAAGGGCGGCTTCAAGTCCTGCTTTTCCATCATGGGCCAGTATGACCCCGAAGTTTTCACGGCGAAGATAGGCTTCGAGAACATTCGCCGCATCCCGGTCGTCCTCGATAATCAGAATACGTTTTGTGTTCATTCATTCTGCCTTGATGGTTTCTTGATGGTTTCCACGCTGAGTCTTGATAAAGCATCGTCATAATCCACTGCGGTTTGCCGGGCGGTTACAGCTTACCGTAATGCATAAACATAAAACGAGGGATATATGATGGCAACGTGTTCGTCTGTAACAGGGTGTACTATGATCCTGCTGGCAGCGACCTGCGGGTCCGCTATTGCCGACAGCGGCAATCAGGATGGAGTGACGGTGGGGATAATAGGAGAAAACGCCCCCCGCTACAGTGGCGCGGATAAGCAGCACTGGACAGTGATGCCTTCCCTGCAGGCCCGTAAAGGCGCGTTTTTCTTCGGCTCAACAAAAGGTATCGGTTATGACCTGCAGACGGATAATGGGCTCTATTTTGAAAATGCGTTCGGATACAGTTTTGGCCGTGCCGATCAAAATTCATCGTGGCGCGATGGTTCTGACAAACTGAAAGGAATGGGAAACATCCGTGGTGCACTGAACACGCAGGTTGCTGTTGGCTGGCAGGTGAACAGCTGGTTTACCCCGGAAATCCGTGCAACTCTGCCGCTGACGGATTCACAGGGGGTACAGTACCAGGCCTCGCTGACGCTCGTGCCCTGGCAGAACGACACAGATACGGTTGCCTTGCAGGGCGCGGCACTTTTTGGTGATGCCCGGTACATTAATACCTGGTACGGCGTTAATGCTGCCCAGAGCCGCACAACCGGTTTTCGGGAATACAACCGTAGCGCAGGATTTTACGCTACGCAGACCACCCTGAGCTGGCAGCATCAGTTTAATGAACACTGGGGCACCCTACTGGGCGCTTCATATGCCTGGCTTGCGGATAAAACCAGTGACAGTCCTGTTGTGTCAGCGCGAGACAATATCAGCGGTTTTGCTGGTATCAACTGGACATTCTGACGCGCCTGGAACTGGCAGAGTCTCCGAAAAGTGGACTATCAGAAACATATATTTGAATGTTGATATCAGATGATGTTTTGCGAGTCATCTATTGGCTTGGAAATGGCCTCAAGCCCTGAGTGATATATCACCGGAAGATTACGAGCAGGAACATGTACTATTACACTTTCAGTGGGGTGGATTATAAGCGCAGGATAATAGCATATGAGGACAGCATTAAAATTCATTACCTTTCCAAATCCTTTATCTATATTCTCGGTAGTATAAAACCATGTATAGCGAAAGAAAACCTTAGCATATTAAATAAGACTGCACGGACTATATTCCCGCCGTGGTTCTTCTGCCCCCATAAACAATGACCACGAAAATATCAGAAAAACCACGACATCACATGTTGAATGGGCCGAATCCCTGCGTGACCAGAATTGACGAGTGAAGACTTGAAAAGTTTGACATAAATTGAATATCGTCATCCCATAATAGTATGGATATAGTACGCACTGCCAGCTAATTTGTTCCGTCCGTTGAGTCTCTAACTGACTATTATTTTAAGACTGATATATCAGTCTCTTTGATTTTTAGATGGCAATAATATTTTCTGACATTACTTCATTGAGTACTTTTACCACCATACTGGCATCAAGATTCTTGACCGACACATAGACCTTTATATGAGCCTCCACGCTATCGAGAATTATATCGAGCGTACGGTCAAGCTCTTCTGGACAGTAGTTCATCACGCTGTCGAACACGCTATTGTACGATGCCCTGACAATCCCATTACATACCGTAAGGAATAAGGCGATATTTCTCATTCAGAACTGAATCACATGCGGCAGCAGGAGGATGAAAATCAGCGACTGAAGAAACAGGTGGCTGGCCTGAGTGTGGACAAGGAGATGCTTCAGGAGATGCTGAAGCAAAAGTTCTAAGGCCGGCACAGAAATACCAGTCGGTGCATTCTCCGCAGGAAGCATATCGTATCAATGCCCACCGGGGACGCGGGTTACTAATGCAAAGCAGAGCTGTTTAACCGCCGCTATCGGACATAAATACTGGATTTTAATCTATTTAGAACTCAGAATGAGGTACGGGAGAATTACATTATGCTGGCTGAGGTAATACAATAACGAGCGGCCTCATGAATCTCTGAATAACCTGATACAGGAAGAGGTATCGGCTGATGACTGAAAACCCGGAGCTATCAAGAAGTGCATGGAACAAAAATGGCATGCTTAAACTTACAGCGTTTGGTTTACGTATACTTCGCTCTTCTTACTTTTTATGATGATAAATTTGGCATACCACCCTGTTCTTAATATATTTAAAAAAAACCAAATACCCCCTCCACAAATACTTGACGTCACATGATACATTAATGAGGCCTTAAAAGAAAAAACCGATGATTTAGTAAATCACACATAAATATTGAACACAATACATTTAACATAGAGAAAAAATTAGTGAGTTAAGTAATAGACATATTAAATCAAAACTACAACTCAAGACATCTAAACACCCCACCATGGTGCATAATAATAACAGAAATACTTCTAACCGTAAGGATACATGATAAAAAATGGTTACCACAGCGGGGAGGTAACCATTTTTAGTTAACTACTCTCTCGGAGGAAAACCTGCCTCACGTAAAGCATTAGCAACTTGTTCAGTAGATAAAGAAGTTTTCACTTCGATCTTACGAGTCGGTGGATCAGTTATGATACTTGCTTCAGGATCAATATTTTGAATCACTTTAGTCACTGTCCGGGCACATCCGCCGCATGTCATATTTTCTAGATGTAATTGCATATATATATCCTATTTAGTTGTAGTAACTTCAATGATAGAACTTGCCACCGTTGTAAGGTCAAGCCCTATCGCCAAAAATTTTCGTGCTTATATTCTCTGACTAAGCGTTTCACCTGAGGTGGGGATATATACTGCCCCAAAGTATTTCAAGTAAACCGTTCAGTTGTGCTTTCTGCCGGCTGTCGGGCAACAAGACGAAGACGTAGCAGTCCTCGCAGTAAAAGAAGTGGTTGCCGCGCCGTAACCCCTTATCCCTACGACAATGCAATACGCGGGCGGTTTTATCCCTCCACCCACGTATTGCCGACCTTATCGCCAGACAGTGGCGTTAACCTGCCCGGAGAGTTATGGCTTAGCCGGAGAGCTTTCTGTCCATCCGCCCCCTAGCGCTTTATACAAATTGACCAAATTGCTCATTCGCGCCAGTCGGGTTTGAACCAGAGTTTGTTGCGCACTGAACAGAGCTCGTTGTGCGTCAAGCTCCGCCAGATTATCGTCAATACCGGCCCGGAAGCGCTGTGAGGCCAATTCATAGTTAGCCTGGCTGGCCTGCACCAACAATTGTTCTGAACGGAATTGATCATCCAGGGTTTGTCTGCCCGCCAGGCCATCAGCCACCTCGCGGAAAGCAACTTGAATCGCCTTCTCGTAATTCGCAATTTCGATGCGCTTTTGTACCTGGGCCAGGTCCAGATTGGCGCGCAGCGCGCCCCCCCGGAAAATAGGCAACGAGATTTGCGGAACAAAACTCCAGGCCGCTGACCCCGGATCGAACAACCCGTCCAGACTCGAACTGGCCGTACCAGCCGATCCTGTCAAACTGATTGCCGGGAAGAATGCCGCGCGAGCGGCCCCGATATTGGCATTAGCTGCACGCAGTTGCTGCTCTGCCGCACGGACATCCGGACGACGCACCATCAATTCGGCCGGCAAGCCCGCCGGCAACGCTGAAGGGATGATGTCATCGGGCAAGGTATTCGCTTTATCCAGGCTGGCCGAGAGTTCGGCCGTCAATGGCTGCCCTAAAAGCAGAACCAGTGCATTGCGATCCTGCGCCGCCACCCTCGTATAAGCCGCCTGACTGACTTCCGCAGTACGCAACGCAATATCTGCACGCCGCAAATCGATTTGCGTTGCATTACCCGCATCAAACAGCGCCTGGGTCAATGCGTAAGTCCTCTTTTGCGTGGTCAGCGTATCGTGAGCCAGTTGCAGCAACTCCTGATCCGCACGCAACGTCAGATAAGCGTTTGTCACCTCAGCGAGCAGGCTCAGCCTTGCCGCAATCCGTGTTTCATCCAACGCCAGGTAAGTTGCCAGCGCCCGATCGCTGAGGCTACGAACCCGTCCCCACAAATCCAGTTCCCAGGCTGACACTGCACCATTAACGTCATAACTCCGCGTTATCTGAGTTGAACCACTCGGGCTGACATCTGCGGGCAGACGCTGCATAGCAGAGCCCGCATCCACATTCAGTGTTGGCAACATATCGGCACGACGGATCCGGTACTGGGCCCGCGCGGCCTCAACATCCAGCACCGACTTGCGCAGATCGCGGTTGTTTGCCAACGCGACCTCAAGTAATTGCTGCAACAACGGATCACGATAAAAATCGTGCCAACCGATATCAGCCACGGCAGTCTGAACCCGTGAAACCGTGCCCTGAGCATAAGCCGCTCCCGAAGGATAGCTCGAGCTCGTTGGTGCAGAAGGCCGTTCGTAGTCCGGCGCCATAGTACAACCGGCCAATACCACCGCCATCACCAGCACCTGGAGTTTATTAATACGATGGTTCATTTCATACTCTGCTTTCATTATTCTCGCTCCGCCCGTCATGGTCGTGAATCACTGATTGCCCGCTGTGCCTGCTTGATTTCCCGGCGAATAACCAGCTTACGTACCACGACATAGAACACTGGCGTCAACAAGAGTCCGAACAGCGTCACCCCCAGCATCCCGGCAAACACGGCAATCCCCATGGCATGACGCATTTCCGCACCGGCACCGCTCGCGATCACCAAAGGCACAACCCCCGCAATAAATGCCAACGAAGTCATCAGTATCGGGCGCAGACGCAGGCGAGCGGCCTCCAGGACGGCAGCCAGAGGATCGACGCCTTCACTCTCTCTGGCACGAGCGAACTCGACTATCAGGATTGCGTTTTTCGCCGCCAGGCCCACCAGAACCACAAAACCAATCTGCGTGAAGATGTTGTTATCTCCATTCGATAGCCAAACCCCGGCGATCGCGGAAAGTAATGCCATTGGGGCAATTAATAGCACCGCAAACGGCAGTGACCAGCTGTTGTATTGTGCGGCCAGGATCAGGAACGCCAGGAATACCGCCAACGGGAAGATATACAGCGCCGAGTTGCCAGCCTGCTTCTCCTGGTAAGTCAGATCGGTCCATTCGAATGTCATCCCCTCAGGCAGCGTTTCACTAACGATCTTCTCAATAGCTGCCGTTGCCTGTCCGGAGGAGTAGCCTGGAGCTGGGCCACCCGTAATATCTGCCGACGGATAACCGTTGTAACGCATAACACGGTCTGGTCCAGAGGTACGGGTAATGTTCACCAGCGTTCCCAGTGGGATCATTTCACCCGTGGCATTACGCACTTTAAGCAACCCGATATCTTCAGGCTGCATACGGAATTGCGCATCTGCCTGAGTGATCACCCGATACGTACGACCGAAGCGGTTAAAGTCATTCACATACAGCGACCCCAGATTCACCTGTAATGTATCAAAGATATCGGTCAGTGCGACGCCCTGAGACTTGGCTTTCACGCGGTCGATATCAACCTGCAACTGAGGTGCGTTAGTCTGGAAACTGGCCATCATCCCTGCCAGTTCAGGGGCCTGCATGGCCTTAGCCATGACCATCCCTTGAACACGGGTCAGTTCTTCAAAGCCAAGCCCTGCCCGGTCTTCGATCTGGAGTTTAAATCCTCCCATACTGCCCAGCCCCGGTACCGGTGGTGGGGGGAAGATCCCAACAAAGCCGTCAGGTATCTGGCTAAATTTCCCCATCAGACTACCGGCAATAGCTGCTGCGGACAGCGAAGGGTCCTTACGTTCACTGAAGGGCTTCAGCATTGTAAACATCAATGCGGAGTTAGGCATGTTTGGGCCGTTTACCGACAACCCAGGAAACGCCACGACGCTTTCCACTCCAGGTTCTGCCAGCGCAATTCTGGACATTTCTTTCACTACGGCTTCCGTGCGATCCAACGAAGCGCCGGAAGGTAATTGAGCAATCCCAACCAGATAGTATTTATCCTGAGCGGGCACAAAACCGTTAGGAACCTGCTGGAACCCCAACAATGTCAGGCCCAGGAAACCGGCATACAGCACCAGCACGATGATACTACCGCGTACGGCCCGGCGGACTGCACCAACGTAGTTGTTCGACAATCTATCGAAGAAAGCGTTAAAGCGACGGAAGAAACCACCGAATACGCGATCCATGACGCGCGTCAACCTGTCGGCCTGCGCCATATCCTGATGAGGTCTAAGCAGCACTGATGCCAGAGCCGGCGATAACGTCAACGAGTTGATCGCAGATAAGATCGTCGAAATGGCGATGGTCAGCGCGAACTGGCGATAGAATTCCCCCTGCAATCCTGACAGGAACGCTGAAGGAATAAACACAGCTGCCAAAACGGAAGTAATGGCTAAAATAGGGCCGGTAACCTCGTCCATGGCCCTTCTTGCCGCTTCTTTCGGAGAACGGCCCTGCGCAATATGTCGTTCGACGTTTTCAACCACCACAATGGCATCATCGACAACGATACCTATCGATAACACCAGACCAAACAACGACAGCGTGTTGAGCGAAAAGCCGAACAAATACATGAGGGCGAAAGTACCGACCAACGAAATAGGTACCGCGACCAGAGGGATGATAGAAGCCCGCCAGGTTTGCAGGAACAGCATCACCACCAGTACCACCAACACCGTTGCCTCCAGCAACGTCATTGCCACTGATTTCAACGAGGCGCTGACAAACACTGTCGGGTCATAAGCGATACGATATTCGATACCTTCCGGGAAGTTGGCCTGCAACCTCGCCATCGTCGCCCGAACCGAGGCAGAGACGTCCAGCGCATTGGCGCCAGGCGTCATAACGATGTGCATACCCACGGCATTTTTATCATCCAGCAGGCTGCGCAGGGAATAGTTGTCCGATCCCAACTCCAGACGCGCAACATCGCGCAGGCGGGTAACCTGGCCATCAGCGCCAGCTTTGATCACAATATCGCCAAACTGCTCAACGGTGGTCAGACGCCCCTGGGCATTGATACTGACTTCAAAGGCAGAAGAGCTGTTCGGCTGTTGACCGACAGAACCGGCCGCGACCTGGACATTCTGCTCACGAATTGCAGCAGTCACATCACTGGCCGTTAAACCACGGGAAGCGACTTTGGTCGGATCCAGCCAGACACGCATCGCGTATTCACCCTCGCCTCCAAGCGTGACGCTGGCAATACCTGGCAAGCGTGATAGCTCATCACGCACGTTCAACATGGCATAGTTGGAAACATAAAGCGGATCGTAGCGATCGCCCTGCGCAAATATATGCACAACCATGAGGATATCCGGTGACGTTTTCTCCGTCACGACACCGATCTGCTGCACCTCAGGCGGCAAGCGCGGCAAGGCCCGAGAAACCCGGTTCTGCACCTGAATCTGCGCAATATCGGGGTCGGTTCCCTGCCGGAATGAAATCGTCAATACCATTCGACCGTCGGCAGACATCTGGGAACTCATGTACAACATGCCTTCCACCCCGTTGATTGCCTGTTCCAGTGGAGCAGCAACGGTGTCAGCAATCACTTTAGGGTTAGCACCAGGGTAGCTTGCCGAAACCTGCACGGTAGGCGGTGTTACCGATGGGTATTCACTCAGCGGAAGCTGAAAGAAAGCCAGAGCGCCAGCTATCAGCATAAACACCGATAACACAATCGCGAAAATAGGCCGCTGGATGAAGAAGTGTGGGAATTTCATTATTGGCCTCCCCCTTCAACGGAGCCGGCTTTTTCCCCCTCGCTAACCGACGCGCCAGAAGCCTGCATCGGGGTCAAACGCGGCGTCACCGCCATACCGGGACGCACCAGCCCCTTGATAATAATGTTCTCACCGGCTTTCAGGCCACTCTTGACCACGCGCAAACCATCAACCACCGCGCCCAGCTCAATCGGGCGATACTGCGCCTTATTATCCGCACCCACCACCAGGACATAGTTGCGTCCCTGATCGCTCCCTATCGCCTGATCGTCAATCAGAATCGCCTGATGTGCTGCACCGGTGGCCAGCTGCACGCGGGCAAAGGCGCCTGGCGTCAGTTTCCCATCTTCGTTAGGGATTACGGCACGTACCCTGACAGTACCGGTACTACGGTCGATCTGATTCCCGACAAAATCGAGCGTTCCCTGATGCGGGAAACCTTTTTCTGTCGCCAGCCCAACATGTACAGGTAAACGCTCTTCAACCTTATTTGCGGCGTCAGGACGTGCCTTGCTGACCGAATTAAGGAACGTCGCCTCGTCAATATCAAAGTAAGCGTATAGCGGATTGACGGAAACAATCGTTGTCAATAGCGTCGCAGATCCCGTACCACCGCCGCTGACCAGATTTCCCTCGGTCACCAGCATGCGATCCACACGGCCGGTAATCGGTGCCGCCACGCGCGAATAAGACAAGTCCAGTGTCGCCGCCGCAACCGCGGCCTTTGCAGCTTGCACCTCAGCCTGACGAGCATGACGTGTAGAAGTTGCGTCATCGTAATCTTTCCGGGATACCGCGCCATTGTTCACCAGCCGGCCAACTCGCTCAAAATCGCGATTGGCCTGGATAGCCAGCGCTTCTGCCTGCTTGAGTCGTGCTTGCGCGCTGTTAAGAGCCACCTGGAATGGACGAGGATCAATTTGGAACAGCAACTGCCCCTGACGTACTATGCTGCCTTCAGGTACGCTGACAGCGTCGATAGCACCGCCAACGCGTGGGCGTAGCTCTACGGTTTTTGGGGCCGCCAATGAACCGGTAAACTCTGCCGAAGGGACTATCTGACGCGAGAGCACTTCGGCTACGGGAACCTGGGGAGCCATAGGTGCGGCCGCTGCGGCCGGCTCATCGTTGCCGCCACTATCCCGGGCAAACGCAATCCCGGCAGTGGCG
Organism: Klebsiella sp. RHBSTW-00484; assembly: GCF_013705725.1. Classification (NCBI taxonomy): domain Bacteria; kingdom Pseudomonadati; phylum Pseudomonadota; class Gammaproteobacteria; order Enterobacterales; family Enterobacteriaceae; genus Klebsiella; species Klebsiella sp. RHBSTW-00484. Next base: position 5,716,653 of record NZ_CP055481.1, read on the forward strand.
ATGATTGCGGCCGACACAATCAGAACCCCAATTTTCATTTTCATAACAGTGATCCTTTCATATGCCACAGGCAGCCCCGGCCCATCCGAAAACGGCGCTGTAGCAATTTCTTACAAGGCTAAAGGTTGATGTTACTGGAAGGTCAAGCACACCAATTAAAAAAAATGAAAAACATCCAATCAGGCTTAATTAATATTTAATGTGTAAGCGTTAAACGAGCGCCGTATTGACGATTATTTATCGGGAAGAACCACGTTCCATGGAAGTAGTTCGGCCACTTTGTTGCTGGACTACTCCGGTAGTATGCTCAAGATATGGCGAAGGTAGTGACCCATGCAGCAATTGAGCTCACCGCTGAAGACTCACGCCAGACCTTCCCCCTTCTCCCGGGATAGCCGCCTGCGGCAGCATGTCATTCGTCATCGCGCTGCCAACCTGACCATTCAGAACCAGCGGCACAACATGCCGCATTTCTTTACGCAACTGGCTGATTTGATAGCGGGGGACCAGCAGATGATTGGTAGGTGCTTGGCTGTCCGCGTGTCTCCGGGGTCAGACACTGACCTTTACTGACAGCTGGCGGCCCCCATTAAGGTCGGAACCACAGTACTTGGCGGGCTGTGCTGCAGGCGCTGATACTGCCCCAGTACCAGTTCGGCGCTGTTCAGAACATTTAGCATCCAGAACGGGGACATGTCTGCCATGCGCTCGTTACTATAGGGCAGGATCGTCTACCGGGGTGGGGTCAGTCCATCAACGGCTCGGAAGTGTCTAGATTACCCGTGGCGATTCAAGAAGGTTGAATATGATTCCCGACTCATTAATGGAACGCTGCATGATGTTATGCATTACGGGTTGACATTACGATGTGACGGGCCGGGTTAGCTGTATGGAGCCTGTACACAAGTTTGTGTAATTGCCTGATTTTGATATGTTCAATTCAACATCAAAAGCAGGTTACTTTATGGACGAAAAACAGTTGTAGGCTCTGGCTAACGAACTGACCAAAAATCTCAAAACCCCTGACGATCTCACCCAGTTCGATCGCCTGCTGAAAAAAATCAGCGTTGAGCGCCGCCTCAACGCCGAAATGCTCCATCACCTCGGCTACGGTAAACATCAGTCTAAACCGGGTGCCAACTCCCGCAACGGCTATTTCACAAAAACCGTTACCACCGGCGATGGCCCGCTGGAACTGCGTACGCCGTGCGATCGTGACGGCTCCTTCGAGCCCCAACTGGTGAAGAAAAACCAGACCCGGATCACCGGGATGGATAACCAAATCCTGTCACTGTACGCCAAAGGGATGACCACCCGTGAGATAGTGGCTGCGTTCAAAGAGTTGTATGACGCGGATGTCTCACCGACGCTGGTAGTCCTTCATGCTCCGGAAGGTCAGACTGATGTTGTCTTCACTGCCATCATCAGCAAGCGTGTTTTTAACGGTAAGATTGACTTTTGGGGAATATTCAGAAATGACAGAATCACAATTATTTTTATTCAAATCAACTTTTTTGCGCTCAGACAAGGGGCAGACTCCTGACCATTACTGAAGTCGCCCGCCACGAGCAATTTCAGGGGGAGCTCCGTTTTCTTGCTCGCACCACCGGTATGCAAATCAAGTTTTAAATTAATACGCGCTTTAGGGATTTCGGACTGAAAGGAAGAATTAGACATGGCTGTCCCTGTTCTATGGAGTGATAGAAACGGTCAATGCCAGTGAAAAATAAATAAGAAAAAATTACCCAGCCAGAACAACTTTCCGGTTCGCGTCATCCGACGTAAATAAAAATCCCGGAACCAAAAAAAGCGGGCGCATTCCATCCACCAGCATGTCGACACTGTATTTTCTGGGTATTTGTCTGAAATGAAAAATTTCGGATAAGGCCCAATGGCTGGAGTTTGGGAACGTTCCCTGCCAGATCGAAAATGAAAAAATGTAACAAAGATTTACACTCCTGGCTTTTAACAAAAAAATATCATCTTTCTGATTTATAAGAATTTTCCACCATAACCCTTCAGGCCCCGCGGGATAAGGATGTACAGAAAATGATCAATTTGGCTTAGGGTGTATATTTGTACAAAATATCACCAGTCACGTGAAATATCTGATTTTGTACTTTTATCAGAAATTGAGAAGCTGGACGTGACTGAGCATGTGAAAAACTGGCGACAGTTTCAGGTTTCCATCATTTCTTATTATTCACGTAAACCGGGCTTATTTATTTTTTTCAGATTAAAGGAATTGCAACGCCCGGACTTTACGCATATCTCATACCTGTACCAGCGATATGAATATCTCAGCCGCCGGTGCATTAGCGCGACCAGGAACAACACCCGTTCGGTTTACAGAAAGACAGACGTGGACAGTGATGAGCTTTGCTGCGGGTTGAGAACGGTTGTTTTACTGCTCAAGGTTGTAACACGATCCGATTCGACTCCAGCATGACAGCCGACAGTGTATGAGCCGCAAAAACAGCCATACAGGCTGACAAGTCGCCATTCACAAGAAACTCAACCGGCGCAACGAGTTTCCCTCCATCCGAAAATCCGCAGGTCAGTGCCGACTTCCTTACCAGCAGTGCATTCGCATCGCTGTATTCCAGGACCAGAAGCGTTTCATTGTCCCAGTCCCTGTCACTCACCGCTGCATTGACCCAGCCCCGCGATTTAAGCTGTTCAATTGCGTACGTCAGCCGATACAAATCCGACTGCGCTGACACCGGTCCGGTGCACGAAGACCACAGATATTCCAGACGACTGAATAAGCTGGCGGCAAGGCCTTTGTTACGCCCCAGCGTCAGCAATCCCTCAATATCAGATGCGATTGCACGTGGAAACCGTTTTTGCTTATACGCCACCGTTAACCAGCGCAGTATAAATGCATGCGTGCTGAGTGGCGACAATGCCTGACCATCCTGCTGAGCGGTACGTAAGGCGACAAGGGCGCACCAGGCGAAATGCGCAAGTGCTGTGACGGTTTGTTCCGGGGGTAAGGTATCGTGAGCTTTTTTCATTCAGGGATTATATCGGCGCTGCAGACACCGGGGAAGACCTGGATAACTCCCCCATTAATTAGAGAAGCTATTACTTTCACGGACAAATCATCCCCGTTCTGGCCGTTGCTATTGGCTCTGACATGGCCTTAACATGCACGGTAAGCTGGTTAAAGGGTGTTGCGAAGACTCCCTGAGCGACGCGGTTAATAATGATCTGCGTCATACTCGTTACGCCGTCAGTGCAGGCGGTACCGGTCACCTTTTGCCATGCGTCGGCGATGATGGCGTTAAGCCCCGGAGGCGCACTGTCGGTCAGTTGCAGGTTTCGCCCTGTACCCAGCGTATCGAGATTGAGCAGCAGCACCATTTTGCACTCCGGTGCGCTGGCCGTCTCCCATATCCAGCGTAACAGCGTCGGGAGTGAACGATGTCGTGCCTGCTGACGCTGGCGCGAATATTCGCCGGTGCGCTGCCAGACTTCAGAGTGAAAACGCAGAATCAATGACCGGTATTCGCTCATGGCTTCACGATACGGTAGCGCCAGCGTAAAGCTGAATGCCGCCAGTCGCGGGTAATGGTCAACGGCCTGTTGCAGAAATGCACGCGTGCTGACGGCATCCGCGCTGACAGCATCAGACGCCCGTATGTAAGAATGATTCATAATGCAGACTCTCTTTAGGTTAAATCAGGGAGGACACCGCCTCTACGGCGGTATCTGGTTCATAAAGACGGGGAACTATCTGGTACTGCAGCAGTAGTTTCTCTGCCAGTGCGCTTCTTCGATGCTGTAGATACCAGTCAGACACCGGGGACAGTGCTTCACGCCCTGGTAATGGTCGCCGCACCACACGCAGTACCAGGAGAGCACCATTACCGTCGCTTCCAGCCCGTTGATGAGACTGCGCAGCTTTCGGTGCCGGGCTTCGGTTTTCACTTCCGGGTCAAGGTGGGCGCAGGCCATCAGCACATGCCGGGCCACGCTCTGCTGGTCATGTTCAAACCACGGCGGCTCCCCGTATGTCCCCGCATGGAGCACCAGTCGACAGCCGCAGGACGCGCAGCTCCATATCTGCCCCGGCGCACTCACGGCCTCCCCGGCTGTCGCGAAGTGGCCTTCGCGGTCATTGGCCAGATAACATTTCAGCATGCGCATGCCGTCACTTCCTCTATCCGGTTGGTATCAGCACGCACATCACTGTGCTCGCCCGTCCGGCAGGTGAGGCAGTAGCGCTCACCGTGGTAATCACTGCCGCAGCCGTGACAGTGCCAGTCTGCGTAGAAAACCAGGGGACGGGCTTCCGGTACATAAGACTGCAGTTGCCGGATATGGCGGGTCTCCCTCACCCCGGGCTTTACATACGGGCAGTGCTGTCGACCGTTCTCCGAAAGCTTTGCTGCATGATGTTCAAACCACGGACGTTCGGTGTCGTATTCAGGATGGTACTGCAGGGCACTGGCACACAGATGGCAGCTGTAGCGGTCATACGGCGCGGTCTGCGCGGTTATGGCTCCCGTGAGACGGCCGTTGCCGTCCAGAGCCATAAACGATTTTGCATACATAGTGGTACTCTCCTTACCGCCAGACGACACGCAGGCGTCAGCCGTCCCGGTACGGGCAGCGTGGCAGGGTGAATGGCGGTTCAGTTATGCGTTAGCGGGTCGGTACGGTTGGTGGTCGGCACCGGAATACAGAAAGGTTACGGTTGCGCAGGTGCGTCGGTGGGTCTGAAACAAACGGGACAGGGTCTGGCGCCACAGTACTGTCGCCGGCAACGGGGACACGTCCAGCGAACCGGGATGGCCTGTGGCTGAGTGCGGCGTCGTTTTTCCATTCAGATATCCTCCCTGCTCAGACGCCACGGGAATCAGCAATACGCTGCTGCATCCAGGCTTCCACCTCGCTTCTGCGCCAGCGGGAGCTGCGCCCCAGCTTGATGGGTTTCGGAAACAACCCGTCGCCAATCAGTTTGTAAAACCATTTGTCGGTCATCCCGGTAAACGTGGTGATAAAGGTCATGTCGATAAGCGGGTCCTGAGCTGAAAGCAGTGTGTCAGGGCTGGCATTAATATTCGTATTCAACGTGGTCATGGTATTTTTCTCCCTCTGAGGATATGGCTATCGGGAGACGTCCGGTGGAGGTTGAATCATGGGGTTACCGGTTCGCCTCAGAGGATAGGGGAACGTTGTAAAAAATTACCCGGCCCGTACGGTCAGGCCTGGTGAATCGATGTATGCCTGGCTCAGCCGCGGCTGCAACCGAAATTACGTTCACCATCACCGGTGACTTTGGTTTCGCGTTTGGCAAGATAAGCGGCCTGCGCCAGCGCCTGTTGAAGCTCTGTGGTATTACCACGCGTCAGCCAGGACACCGGGCTCTTAGGGAAGCGGGCCAGAACGGCATGCGCCTGTGCATCCACCTTCAGGGCACTGCACCACGCCTGTTTAATCATACCTGCAAGCGAATCCGGGTCTTTGTAATCTCCCGGTCCGCACCACGTATCGCGGTTCAGCAACAGCACCGCGTGGTAATGCTTCTTCCCTTTGATTTCACCAAACTCCCGCGCCCAGACAAAACGTAGCGTGGTCGGCCAGACGCGTTTGCCCTCGCGACGTTGCCGCGCCTGAAGGGCATCAATCCGGGCTTTCAGGGAATCGGTGAAACGGGAGATAACGGCCGCATCGGTGGCCGCTGGCGTATCCGGCAGACGGAGGTCAACACGCAGGGCCAGTAATCGGGTGTAAGCGTTAAGTGCACAACTGAAGGTATCGGCGATGCGTTGCTGCCAGAAAGGGTCGTATGTGTAACTCATTAAAATGGACTCCGGTGGGTTATCGTTCATAACCATTACCGGTGCCGTTAAAAAATACTTTTCGGGAAGCCTGCCATCGTAGTACCGGACCAGATTGCCGTGTACCACATGAAAATATCGTCACCCTTCACGGTACTGTTCGCTTAAATCCGGAGATAAATCAAACAGCCGTCAATAAAAATGTTCATCTGCCCGGTAAAATAACGGGCAGTTCAACTGAGCTGTTTCAGCAAAAGGGAAAAGACATGCGACTGAAAAGTGTGGCAGTTAAAAATTTTCGCTGTTATGCACAGGAAGTAAGTGTGGAGTTTGATGACCTGACAACCTTTGTCGGACGCAACGACATTGGCAAATCGACGATCCTTGAAGCGCTGGAGATCTTCTTCAACAACAGCGTGGTATCAATCGAAAAAGGCGATGCCTGTATTCACAGCGGACAGGACAATGTGGAGATCACCTGCGAGTTTATCGATCTTCCCCCTTCCCTCACGCTGGATTCCGGCGCGGAAACCACGCTCCAGGAAGAGTTTCTGCTGACGGGGACCGGCTCACTGAAAATCCGCAAGATCTTTAACTGCAGTAACAAAAAACCGACCGCAGAGATTTTTGTCATTGCAAACCACCCTGCTGCTGCCGGTTTTCAGAATCTCCTGGAACTGAAGGAAAAAGAGCTTCAGGCCAGGGTGAAAGAACTGGGACTCGATGTTTCGCTTAAGGGGAATCCCGGGATGCGAAAAGCCATATGGGCGGCATCATCAGATCTGCAACTGACAGAAACAGGACTCCTCATAAGCAAAGCCAAAGAAGACACAAAACGCATCTGGGACCAAATCGAGAGCTGGTTGCCCATGTTTGCTCTTTTCCAGAGCGACAGAAGCAGCAGGGATTCCGACGATGAAGTACAAAGCCCGATGAAAGCCGCCATTACGGCTGCACTGGCCGAAGTCCAGGACGACATTGCCAGGATCCAGTTGCGTGTCCAGCAAAAGGCTGAAGAGATTGCCCGAAACACACATGAGGCGCTGAAAACCATTGAACCCGGCCTGGCGAGAGAACTTACTCCCGAGTTTACACCTCCCACTCCGGCAAAATGGCAGGGGCTGTTCTCCGTTGGTCTCAACACTGACGGAGGGATCCCGCTGAATAAACGTGGCAGCGGCGTCCGTCGTCTGGTGCTGGTGAGCTTTTTTAAGGCCGAAGCAGAACGACGACTTAAGTCCAGCAATCGCCGCAGTATCATCTACGCCATTGAAGAGCCCGAAACTTCACAGCACCCTAATTACCAGCGGATCCTGATTGAGTCATTTAAATCCCTGTCTCTCGAAACCGGCTGCCAGGTTATCCTTACCACGCACAGTCCGGGCTTTGCTGCAGAGCTACCGGGTGACAGTATTCGCTTTGTTTCCCGTAATGCTGAAACGGGTCAACCAACCATTCAGGCTGGCGCTGATGTTTTCGGCATCGTCACGGATACGCTGGGCGTCACACCAGACAACCGGGTCAGACTGCTGTTCTGCGTGGAAGGGCCGACCGATGTCGCTGCCTTTAAGGCTCTCAGTAAAGCGCTGCATGCAGAAGACAACACCCTTCCTGACCTGGAGAATGACGAACGTGTGGCGTTTATCGTACTGGGTGGCGGAACGCTCAAGCACTGGGTCAATGAAAATTATCTTCGTGCCCTTAACCGCAGGGAGATTCATATCTACGACCGTGATGTGCCTGCTTATGCTGACGCGGTGAATGCCGTTAATGCACGAGCCAACGGATGCTGGGCGGCTCAGACGCTAAAACACGAGGTCGAAAGCTATCTTCATCCCGATGCCATTCACGAAGCCTTTGGTGTGATGATCGACGTCACCGACCATCCTGTCGGCGGTAAGGCTACCCCTAAAGTGTTTGCGGAAGCGTATTCACTGGCTCAGCGATTTGATGGCGTGATGAAAGATAACGCCGCCAAAGCCCGTCTCGCAGAGCGGGCATTTCCCTTAATGACAGCAGCACGTATCCATGAACGCGATCCGGAAGGTGAAGTGATCGGCTGGATGCGCAGGATACGTGACATGATCCAGTGACAAAGGCCAGCCCGGCTCATACCAAAACGCCGGTCTGAAGGTTAGCAGGCAACGATAACCTGGAGAGGCACACTGCATAATCCTGATCCCCAGGACAAACGGTGCGCCTCCAGAAACGATGGATGATTACCTGGCCACTGTTCATCCATCGTTATTTTCACCCTATTGCATTTCTGGCTTTCGGTACAGACTCCCCTGACCGGAGGCTGCCCGCGCCCACAGTTCCTCATCGCTGAGCGAGGTTTCAATCAGCTCAATGGGCACACCGCAATCATCGATGACCGCCACCTGATAATCGTCGATAGGTTCATAAGGCCCCAGAATAACTGTTTCACCCGCAATCGCCTCAGCCAGACTGTTGACCTTAAACGCCACATGCGGAACCGTTTTCAGTAACGGATGCAGGGGTGAGTCATCGGTAAAGCGATGCCACTGCACCCGAAACTTACCTGGATTATCGGTGGTATACATCCCGGCTTTCGCACTGAACTTGCCTGCGGTGTCACCGTCCTGAACCGGTATACCGAAATGATGAAATTCATACTCTACATTTGCTTTCATGAAATGGTTTTGTCCTTAGCTGATTCAGTACCAGGTAAATTACCCGAACAATACGAAACGCAGTAGCAACCAGCATCAGTTTAAACGCGCTGTAACGCATCAGGAGCGACGTATTCATTCTATCTACAGATTTCCACTACCGTGTTATTCAATACGGTTATATAGCCTTACAGAAAGCCTCAAAGACATACATAATCATAAGACTCCGTCGTTTTAGCCAATAACGCAAAATCAGTGCGTTAGTTATTCTTCGTAAAGATACCCGTCAGCCATTTTTAATAATTCACTGCAGGCATTCCCTTTGGCGAATTAATTAAGTCAGGAGTACCAGCCCGGGCTATTACTCCCGTTACAGGCTACAGCCTCTACTGTATAGTTAACTGACGTAAACAATATCCGGATACGCACCACAATGATTAGCACAGTCCACTCAGTGATTACTGATGAACGTATTACCGGCCATAGTCAGCCAGGGTAGAAGAACGTTATGCCTGCCGGATAGCGCTAATAACGTTAATAACGCTCACCAGATACTGAGTGCGGGTTAACTGCCAGCACATACACGGACTCATCTGATAACCGCCATATCCTGCTTAATGAAGGTTTACGCACCAGTGACAATATCTCCCGGTCTGATGATTGCCTGCTAACGTATTGGAATACCCCGCTACCACAGACATCGAATAAACGACAATGCTGTTATCACGTCGTTATTCTCACTTTATAATCCTTACACCTTTAACGCTTCCCGACTCAGTTACAGTCATCATAAGTGCTCCCACGATTAAGACTGTTCACTGATTCAGTACCTTTCAACATCGGTAATCGTTACCATCTTCTCTCAGACAGTATATCGACTAAACAGCATTACTTACCTCTTACCCTTAAGTAACCTTTGAAGTTAATCCTTAAGATAATAATCTCTTCTTTAATATATTAATACCAATCCAACACACTACACCTGACAGTAATACCAGAGCCAGCGGCACCAGGCGGTGGCCACACGAGATAAAAGCGATGTTACATTCACTCTGGAATTATCTCTTCAACAAGAAGAATAAAAAAAACCGAGACATCACATGACCTCAACCTGTTAATACCCTGCTCCAAAGAAGCCCTCACTCCTGCTACTGAGCCACAAATTATAAATACGAAGGGTGAATCCTGTGTGATGCCGTCAATACGTCCTGAGTTAAAACAGACATCACTGATGGAGGTGAAAACGATAGCGTGCAGGAAGATGAACAGGAGAATAGATAAACCTGCAGATAGCTATGTAAGCATGAAAAAGACAGAAAAACAGAGACAGAAAAGAGATAAAACATTAAAAACAACGACGATAGCAACGTAGTAAAACCATTAACCAACCCGCATCAAACCAGCATATCACTTCACGATGACTACCAGATGTATTTTTCAGTGACGATAAAACCATCATCATGCTACTGTGTAACCACGATAATCACTACAACAACTACTACTGTGTAGTTTAGTTTATGAGGTATTGGATAATGGCTGTAAATTATGATGATGGCAGGCGAGGACTCATAACGAGTCGGGACCTGAGAGTTTGCGCGTTTTATGCCGGATGGTTGAATGCCAGCAACAAAATTAACACCAACAATGTTCCCAGGCAGGATGCAGAAAGCTGCCGACAGGCGTTAAACCAGCTAATTAATCAGGCCATCCCGGATAAAAACCAGCAGGCAGGACTGCTGTCTGAAATGGAAATAGCCCGTGATGAAAATGTGCTTCCACTGGATTGTTTTGACTGGCTTCGTCAGAATGAGCGGGCCACGTTCTGGCTATGGGCGTATCTCTGTAAGGCCGGGGATTATGAGTTTGGCATTGGCCCGCCAGCAAATGCTGAATTCGGGAAAAACTGGTATCAGCGAATAAACCTGAGTTTATCCCCGGCAAGTCATCAGGAGAGAATGCATATTCTCATCGCCTTCTTTGACAACATATACATTTCCACACCCCCAGTGAATCACCTTAAGAAACAGGTGATGGAAAAACTCAAAGACCGGTGGAAAATCATATACAGTAAACCGCTACCGTTAAAATGGCTGCCAGATGAAGAAGACGCAGTATTATGGGCCTGGAACAACCTGCAAAAAGTTCAGCAGGAGAAAGCCGGTAATCTCGGCGGACTCTATATGAGTCTATCCACGCCCGGATTAACGACCTGGCTCACGCCACTGAGTCATTCTGAGCGCAATTTAGCCCTGCGAGCGGCGATCGATTTATGGGACGATGCACCAGATACAAAGCGTTTATTCCTGCTGAATCTTAATAAAGCCTGGAATCAGCAGAAACTGCGTCAGTCCCGCACCGATAAAAAAGCACTCAATACGTATCTGAAGAATGAAACCAAAACACGACTGGACTTTATGGCTGAACGCAGCGGGGTTCGTATCAGCGATATGCTGGAAACGCTGATTAATGACCATTACCGGAAAACCTGTGGTGGTGAGTAGGGGTTCTGCGCTGAAAATAAAGTGAATGGAGACAGCAATACAGACCAGAAGGGACATTCAAAAAAATTTTAGACCTATATTACCAATGTGAGAACGGCAGCAGAAATGTTGCCGTTTTTTTATTTTACTCATGGAGGTTAATGTGTCTGATAAGAAAAAACGGGGTTCTGATGCCCTGCCGCTC